>JBJEOV010000079.1:0-8270 GCA_051880895.1 Ruminococcus sp.
CAAACGACCAAAGGTCAGTGACCTTTGGAAACCCTATACTTTTGTTTTTCTATCTCAGTTTGTTTTTATCAATACTTTTGATTATTGATATTGTGGTAAATTACAGTTTACCAAATTTCTCACAAAAACTAATGAAACAAACTTGTTTATCTTGAAAAAAATTGTAAAATATAGTAATATATTATTATCAAACTGGAACGGTAACGGTAATGAATATCAATGAAATATATTTGCAAATAATCACTACTCAGGATGACAACGAGCTTGTGGAGCTTGCCAAAAAGGAAGTAATGGTCATACCTGTTTTAATAAACGCTATGCTTGACAGCGCAGACTGCCGTGCGGAAAATGTGCTGATTGAGCTGAGCGAGCAAACCCCTTTGCTTGTGTATCCATACTTTCGATACATTGCGCAGGCAATCGACCGATACAATAATTTTACAGCGTGGAATTCGTGGAGAATTATTGCAAATCTGCTTATAGTCGATTATCTTGAAATGTGGGAGGATATCAAGGACAAATATTTCAAGGCATTTTCAAGTGAAAATATTGCAGAAATACTTGTACTGATTTCAACCGCAAAATCGGTTGCAGAATATAAACCAAATGACAGAGAGCATATATTAAAGCTTGTAGAGTCCTGCACAAACAACAACTTCAAAATCTGCGGCGAGCCTGCACCGCATATAAACGCTGTTGCAAATCAGGCGGTAAATGAGTTTTTCAAGGATAATGCTTATGAAAGAAATTAGTATCTTGGATAATTAACGCTGTATATTCAGCAGATTCCGCATACGGCTACCCCTCAGCCAAGGATATTGATTTCTGAAATACTGAAAAAATATATTTTTATAATTTATAAAGCAATTTTAGCTGAATATCAAATAAAATATTGCTTAATTAATTGTTGATGCGTAGATCTGATATTGATGCAAATTATTTCCAAAGTATCGATCTATTGCCATTGATTCAAAATTACGCCAAGAAGATGCCGGTATACTAAGCTTGTTATGCGGGATAAATTCTTTTGGCGGAGGTGTGAATGTAAGAATATTGTCAATAAAAATAAGCTTTTTAGGTATAATTCTTTTAGAAGTACTCAAGAGTTTAAGTCTAAATTGTGGTAAAAAACCATATTTATCAACCTCGTATTTAAGTTTAGCTTTTTCAGCAATATCTTCTTCAGGTCTTTTTCCATCAATAGGTAAAAATCGATCTTCGTACCTCGTAAAACCAATTTGTATATAATCTAATTGTTCATATTCGTTTATACAATTAGAAAGATTATTGGAATTTGAAATCTTAATATATACCACTGGAATTTTATGACCCGGAAATACATAATCGTTATCAATTTTATGAATAAGTAGATAATGTCCATAAATTCCTTTTTCTTTAGCTAAATCACTTTCCATTTTATAAGCAAAAACATCCCCGATTTTCCAATCGCAATTATAGAGTTTGCGTTGCACTATTTTCTTTTTATCAGGCTGTGGTGATAATAATTTTTGTTCTAAATCAGATAATACTTTTATTCTTATTTTAGCTTGAGTTGGATTTTCTAATTCCCAATGCTTTACATCGTGTTTATTCTGAATATGAAACAAAGCTTGTTTTTTTACAAAATCGTCTAGTCTTCCCAACGACCATTGAATATCAGCTAATGCAAACCAAAATACAGGTACCTCGTCACAATCAGATAAAATATTTTCATTAAGTTTTATTAACTCTTGAATAATTACATAATCTGATTTACCTTTTGTGAGTTGGTCTTTGTAATAATCTCTTACATCTATAGCTATATCGTTTTGATATAAATTAGGACCCCAAACTCCCATAAATACATCTCCTTAATTTCCTGACCAATTTAAATCAGAATATGTAACACAAAGCCAATGCTTAACATCAGGTTTTTTCAGAGTTGCGCAAGCATTTGAAACTTTTACTGTAATTTCTTTAATAGGTTCTGCTGTATCCATATAGTAATAACAATTTGCTTTTCTTTGCGTATTAAACCACACTTTATTAATACTTGATGCATAAGCAAGATTATTATCATTCAATGACGCATTATGATTATCAGGGTTTGGTTGATCTCGTACTACAACATTATAAAACGAAACATTTGCTGTTTCATTATACATTACGCTTACATCAAATCTTGCATTGCGGTAATTATACTCATTATATTCCGTGCATTCCGACTGATTATTAACATAACTGTATCTATCCCCAAGCTTTGTTATGGAATATATTGTATCAGCATTTTTACTGCGTTCAACATAGAATATCGCATCACCGTGTTCATATCTTTCATATTCAGAAAAATCCTTACATATGTAAGCAAATGCGTCTTTTTCACTTGCAAAAGTCATAAAGTACTTTTCAAAAAGATAAAAGGAAATTCCTGTTAAGATTATCAGTATCAGGCAAAATATTTTTAAAAATACATAATATCGCTTTTTTATCTTTATAGCATTTGTCGGTATTTCGGTATTATCACCCTTTACAGACCTTTGCTTTTTCAGCTTATTTCCTTTGTAAATTGTAAAGATTAACGGTGAAATAAGTAATACAAGAAAAATAATTCTTATCGCATAAAACATTTAGTAACCTCCTGCTTAATAACAGCTTGCCGGTACAGCTTTAATTTTTAATATGTTTTAAGGTGATTTTGGGGCAAACAATTAATTTTTCTATAATCTGATTTCACATTTATTGCAATAAGCTTTGTCCAATATATTTTCCGTTGTAGTAAAATTAGATCTAATAAAAACTAAGATCACTAAATTGCCAATAAAAAACATTAATATCGGAAGTAATATAGTTGATGGACTATATAATAAAAAAACAATAAAAAACAATATGCACAAGCAACTATATATTATCTGAAAAAACAATGTTATCGGTGATGGTTTCAGTTTTGCATACACGACAGTTCCTTCTTTATCACTTTTAAAACAGCCAATTACTTTTGTTCTTATCGGCTCTCTGGGACCGGATAGATTAAGTGTTATATCAAAACTATCATCAGCAATTTCGCCTATAAAGTCGCATTTGCACTTACTTGTTTTGCTATATGGAAAAGTCAGTTGTTTCAACCTTCCCTTGCAATTCTCTAAAGAAAGATTTGTATTAATTGTTATACTTTTATTATAAATCATAACATTATACTCCTTAGTAATATGACGGAGAACTACAAAAGCACATTATTCCCTATTGATTTTCCGCAAGCACTGCAATACCTTAAGTCAACGGTTTGTCGGTTTTCTGCATTTATACTCCCATAATAATCTAATTGTTTTTTCAAGAACAAGACAAAAGTGTGTTTACTTTGGTTGGATTTTGAGTGTCCAATTTTTTTATATTATACTAATGGTTAGTACAGATAGAAACTAAAATATGATAAGACAAATAAAACAAAGGAAACAATTTGTTTCATAAATATTTTTTTGAAATACCTATTTGGAGGAGTTGGCTCAAGTCCTGTTTTCTGATGATTTTTAAGAATTTTGCGAGTTTGAATATAATAAAAAATAAGAACCCATACTGCCACCAAATAGCAAATATTTTGAAGTTTATAAAAAGCGGAAGCGTCTATATAAAATATAAAATATTTAAAAAGGAAAACAAGAACAAAAACACTGATTTCAATAATTACAAATTGATTAGATTGTTTTTCAATCAATTTAAAATTTACTGTGCCTGAGGATTTTCTTTCCATTAAATAATTATAATTGGATAAAAACCTTAATAAAAACATTAAAAAAGCAGAAACAAAATATATAGACAGGATATCTAAGCGTATGAATGACAGGATAGGCATATCAGCCGGTATGTCAATCGGCAAAATTTCCAATAAACTTATAAAAAGAAAATTGCAACAGGTAACTGCGACAGACCAAAACAAATTTAATGCCGTAAATTTGAATGGCTTTATTATCTCATTATCAGTAATGCCCAAGCTTTCTATTAATGCTCCTATAGCCAGAAAAACAGATAATGACACAAACAGGAACATAACAATCAAATCAAAGGCATTTCCATTTTCTGTAAAGCGGTAATAAGGGAGAAGTAAAAAATCAAGGCTTAAATAAAAAACGGTTAAGCTTTTAGTTATAATACAAAAAAATATATTTACTATTGAAAACAATATCTGCAAAAATTGAGTTGCGCTAATACATATATAAATAAGGCGAAGAAAAAATTTTTTATTCACTTACTCACCAAGCCTTTCGATTTTCTTCTGCATAATATTGCTATGCACAAGAAATAGCTACAGTTGTTACACAATTATAAGCTAAACATATACCTGCTGATACTGCAAGAACACACGACAGTTCTTTCTTTATCACTTTTAAAAACGGTTTGTCGGTTTTCTGCCATTTATACTCTCATTATATCATATATTATCAATTCTGCAACAGTTTTACAAAATTTACAATTTTGTTTATTAAAAAAATATACAAATAGATAATCATACGCTAATTACTTTTGCAAGGAATAAAAAAAAGAAATGACGGAAATTTTAGCTCACTATCAGATTATCTATAAAATTTGCAAAAAACCGAAGTAAAAAAGCTGTACCGAATCAATCAGGTACAGCTTTAATTATTAAAAATTAATTTTAATTACTTGATAAGACTTACTCCGTCCATTTCCTCAGGCTGCTCCAAGCCCATAATCTGTAGCATTGTCGGAGCAATATCTGCAAGTCTGCCGCCCTCACGGAGCTGGCAGTCATAGCCGATTACGCAGAAAGGAACAGGATTTGTGGTGTGAGCTGTGAACGGCGAGCCGTCAGTATCAACCATCTTGTCAGCGTTACCGTGGTCAGCTGTGATAAGAGCGACGCCGCCCATTTTCTTTACAGCCTCAACAACTCTGCCAACGCAGGTATCAACAGCCTCAACAGCCTTTACAGCCGCCTCAAATACACCCGTATGACCAACCATATCGCAGTTAGCGTAGTTTAAGATAATCATATCGTACTTACCGCTTTCAATGGCAGGTACAAGCTTGTCGGTAACCTCATATGCGCTCATCTCAGGCTGTAAATCGTAGGTTGCAACAGCAGGTGACTTAACAAGGATTCTGTCCTCGCCCTCGTACTGCTTCTCAACGCCGCCGTTGAAGAAGAAGGTTACATGAGCGTATTTCTCGGTTTCTGCAATTCTGAGCTGAGCCATTCCCTGATTGGAAACATACTCACCGAGAGTATTTTTGAGTGACTGCGGCTTGAACGCAACATCTACATTCGGCATTGTAGCGTCATACTGAGTCATACATACAAAGTTTACGGGGAAAAAGCCGTTCTTTCTCTCAAAGCCCTTAAAATCAGGGTCAACAAAGGTTCTTGTAATCTCTCTTGCTCTGTCGGGGCGGAAGTTAAAGAAGATAACGCTGTCGTTCGGCTTAACCTGTGCGCCGCCGTCAACCACAACGGGAACTACAAACTCATCTGTAACGCCGTTGTCATAGGAATTTTTGATTGCGCATCTTGCACACTTAGCCTTTTCGCCCTCGCCGTAAACCATAGCGGCATAGGTCTTTTCAACTCTGTCCCAGTTGTTGTCACGGTCCATTGCGTAGTATCTGCCCGAAACGGTAGCAACCTTACCAACGCCGATTTCTTTCATCTTGTCGAGCAGCTCGTCCATAAATTCAGCGGCACTTGACGGCGGAACATCTCTGCCGTCGAGGAAAGCGTGAACATATACATTCTCAAGACCTTTCTTCTTTGCAAGCTCAAGAATACCGTAAAGGTGGGTATTGTGGCTGTGAACGCCGCCGCTTGAAAGAAGTCCCATAAGGTGAAGAGCCGTGCCGTTTGCAAGAGCCTTATCCATTGCGCTTACAATAGCCTCGTTCTCCTTGAGCTTATCCTCGTCAATAGTTTTTGTAATTCTTGTAAGCTCCTGATAAACAATTCTGCCTGCACCCATATTTGTGTGGCCAACCTCGGAGTTACCCATCTGACCGTCGGGAAGACCTACATCCATACCCGACGCACCAATCTCTGTGACAGGGTTCTCGGCAAAGAGTCTGTCAAGGTTCGGCTTGTTTGCCGCCTTGATAGCGTTTCCGCTTTCGGGAGCAATGCCAAAGCCGTCAAGAATCATAAGAATCAATGGTTTTTTCATAACATAAATTCCTTTCTGAAAATTACGGACGACAGATTTTGAAAAACTGATTTGTATTTCATTTCAGCTTTTCCGTTGTGCCGTCCGTATGAAAAAATCAAATTACTTGCTTGCTGCCTTTACGATAGCTGCAAATTTCTCGGCAACAAGTGACGCACCGCCGATAAGACCTCCGTCAACATTTGTCTTTGAAAGGAGCTCGTCAGCGTTGCCGTCATTCATAGAGCCGCCGTACTGAATTGTAACAGCGTCAGCGTCTGCCTGTGAATAAAGCTTAGCGATTGTTGCACGGATAAATGCGCAAACCTCCTCAGCCTGGTCAGCAGTAGCAGTTTTGCCTGTGCCGATTGCCCATACAGGCTCATAAGCGATAACAACATTCTTTAATTCCTCAGCAGTTACGCTGTAGAGGTCGAGCTTAATCTGTCTTGCGATAACCTCCTCTGTGATGTCGCACTCACGCTCCCAGAGAAGCTCGCCAACGCAGACGATTGGCTTTAAGCCTGCTGCAAGAGCAGCCTTTGTTCTCTTGTTTACAGTTTCGTCAGTTTCACCAAAATACTGTCTTCTCTCGCTGTGACCGAGAACTACATACTCAACTCCCATTTCCTTGAGCATAAGCGGAGAAATCTCGCCTGTGAAAGCACCGCTTTCAGCCCAGTGGCAGTTTTCTGCGCCAATCTTTACATTTGTGCCCTTTGTTGTTTCAAGAGCAACACTTAAATCTACGAAAGGTACGCAGGCGATAACCTCGCAGTCAGCGTCCTTTACGGCAGGAACTACAGCCTCAAGAAGTGTCTTAGCCTCTGAAGGTGTTTTATTCATTTTCCAGTTACCGGCAATAATTGCCTTTCTCTTTGTCTTGTCCATTGTAATATCCCTTTCCAATAAAAAATTTAATGTATCAGAAAAATAAAATTGCTGTCAGTTTATTGCTGATAAAGCACTCTTGCCTGCATAGCCGCAAGAGTTCTGTCCACTCTCGCCTTGAGCATTTGCTTTGGAAGTGCGCCGAAAAAGCCCTTTGTGCCCATTTCACCTACATATACGCCCGGTAAAATCGCAAGCTTTAACCACGCCTCAAGCACATAGCTGCCGTCATTTGCAACAGAAAGCTTTGCATACTGCGGAGCGGTAAGAAGTCCTACTCCCTTTTTCCACATCTGCTCGCCGTTTTGCTGTATAAATTCAAAGCCCTCGCTCTGCATATACCGACCAAATGCATTAAAAACTGCATTCGGAGCAAACGGAGAAGCGAATCTTGTTATGCTTCTTGACATTTTTATTATACCCCTTGTATGTCTGTAAACCATTAAGGGCGGAAAGCTCCGCCCCTATTGATTTTATAGATTAATTTTTGTCAGCGATAACTGCGATACCCGGAAGGACCTTGCCCTCGAGGTACTCAAGAGATGCGCCGCCGCCTGTTGAGATGTGGCTCATCTTGTCTGCAAAGCCGAGCTGAATAACAGCTGCAGCAGAGTCGCCGCCGCCGATGATTGTTGTAGCGTCTGTTTCTGCAAGAGCCTTGGCAACAGCGATTGTGCCCTTTGCAAGAGTCGGGTTCTCAAATACGCCCATAGGACCGTTCCATACAACTGTCTTAGCAGACTTAACAGCCTCTGCGAAAAGCTCCTGAGTCTTTGTGCCGATGTCAAGACCTTCCTTATCAGCAGGAATTGCAGCTGAATTTACAATCTCAACCTCAATCGGAGCGTCAATTGGGTCAGGGAATGACTTTGCAACTGTTGTATCAACAGGAAGAAGGAGCTTTTTGCCGAGCTTTTCAGCCTTAGCCATCATTTCCTTGCAGTAGTCAATCTTTGTGTCGTCAACGAGTGAAAGACCAACTTCCTTGCCCTGAGCCTTTAAGAATGTGTAAGCCATACCGCCGCCGATGATGAGTGTGTCGCACTTCTCGAGGAGGTTTGAGATAACATTGAGCTTGTCTGCAACCTTTGCGCCGCCAAGGATAGCAACGAAAGGACGAACAGGAGTTTCAACAGCATTGCCGAGGTAGTCAATTTCCTTCTGCATAAGATAGCCTACTGCTGTATCCTTGATGTGGTCTGTAACGCCTGCTGTTGAGCAGTGAGCACGGTGAGCAGAACCGAAAGCGTCCATTAC
>JBJEOV010000080.1:0-35540 GCA_051880895.1 Ruminococcus sp.
AATCCTCGTAATGCGTCAGCATTACTGCGGTTTGTTTGTGCAATCTGACAAAAAATCTGCTGGCGCAATATGCACAAACGATTTAATCAGTGTTTCCCTAAAATCGGTATTTTTACGCAAAATCAAAGATTTCGATTCAGCAGGCATTATATAATATTCGCTAAACAGCAAATTAAGGAGTTGATTTTGTGGATCCGCTGCCTCGAAGTAGCAGATATTCAAATGATTATATTCGTTTTCAAAAATATTTTATTTATGTATCTGCGTTTGCTTTTCGCAGTATGCTATGTTGATGATTTTTATCGCAAGAATACATAATAATATTATTTTTGGAGGTATATTCTGATGATTGGTCAACTGCTTTTGCAGCTTATACTTATTGCGCTTAATGCGTTTTTTGCAGCAACCGAGATTGCTGTTATTTCTCTTAATGAAAAAAAGGTTCGTGCTCAAGCCGACAGCGGCGATAAAAAGTCGCAGAAAATGCTTAAAATTATTGAAGAGCCGACAAGGTTTCTTTCTACAATTCAGATTGGCATCACCCTTGCAGGCTTTTTAGGCTCTGCGTTTGCCGCCGATAACTTTGCCGAGAGAATAACCGAGCTTTGCATAAATGCATTTAATATTTCCGCTCAGTATCAGGGCACTGTCAATACGGTTTCCGTAATCGTTGTAACTCTTATTTTGTCCTACTTTACACTTGTTCTGGGTGAGCTTGTGCCAAAGCGAGTTGCAATGAAGCACAAGGAAAAGTTTGCAAATGCCGTTTGCGGAATAATATCATTTTTAGCGGCTGTTCTGCGCCCCATTATCTGGTTTTTAACTGCATCTACCAATGCTGTTCTAAGACTTTTCGGTATTAATCCAAAGGAAAAGGAAGAGCCTGTTTCCGAAGAGGATATTGTGCTTATGCTCGACGCAGGAGCTGATGAAGGCTCTATTGATAAGGACGATATAGAGTACATAAAAAATGTATTCAAGCTTGACAGAATGATTGCCGAGGATGTTATGACTCCGTGGAATTCTGTGGTTTGCCTTAATCTTAATTCTACCGACAGAGAAATTGATGATGTGATTTCCAATACGGTATATTCAAGAATTCCTGTTTATGACGAGCAGGAGGAGAATATAGTCGGCATACTGCACATCAGGGACTATTTGCTTTGCCGTGGCAAAGAGAATGTCACTCTAAAAAAGCTTGTTCGTCAGCCTGTTTTTGTTCCGGAAACCGCAAAGCTTGATATGGTGTTTAAGAATATGCAGGAAAGCCATAATCACCTTGTTGTGGTGGTTAATGAATACGGCGAAACCTCGGGCATTGTGTCTATGGAGGATATACTTGAGGAAATTGTGGGCGAAATCTGGGACGAAACAGATGAGGAGGTAGCCGAGTTTGTGGAAACAGACTCAGATACCGTAAGAATTCTTTGTACCGCCCCTGTTGAGGATTTCTTTGAATACTTTGCTCTTGAACCCGAGCAAACAGACGCAACCACAATCAACGGCTGGATTACCGAAAGGCTTGGAAAAATTCCTGAAACAAATTACAGCTTTGAGTACAAAAGCCTGGAAATAACAGTTACAGACGCCAACGAATTTATGGCTAAGGAAATAGCTGTAAAGCATAAAGCTACAAAATAAATTCTATCTGAAAGCCTGCTCAGTCAGGCTTTTAGTTTTGCAAAAATCTGCCTGAAACCCACCGGCAACCAAATGTCAACCAACTGTCAGCAAAATGTCCGCCTAAGATAAGTTAAGATAAGTTAAGGAACCACTGAATAAATCACGCTAAAAGCTGTTTGCACATCTTGCTTGCATATTTTCCGCCAGCTTGCCCAAAAAATCCTCGTAATGCGACAGCATTACTGCGGTTTGTTTGTGCAATCTGACAAAAAATCTGACGGCGCAATATGCACAAACGATTTAATCAGTGTTTCCTTAAGTAAATATAATAATATTGTCGTGCAAGGCACGACCGTGAATCTGTAAGAGCTTGAATAAATCACGCTGAAAGCTGTTTGCACATCTTGCTTGTATATTATTTGCTGTTTTGCAAAAATCCTCGTAATGCTAAAAATACCGCTCCATTCGTTCGGAGCGGTATTTTTTATGCATTTTCTGCTTGTGTTTGTTTTTCTTTTTCAGCCTGCGCTTTTTTAAGCTTTGTTCTCTTAATAACCTTAAGACGGCTGAATTCCTCTCTTTCCTTTTCGTCAAGAGCGTCGGAAATAAACTTTACTGTTTCCTCAAATTTAGGAATCATAATGTTTTTAAGAGCGTTTGCACGCTTCTGAGTTTTCTTTATTGAAACTGCAAGACGGTAAACGCTGTTTTCAATCTCTGCAAGCTCAGCGGTAAGATATTTAACCTCAGAGAATTTTTCGTAGGTTTTATCAATACCCGAATTTGTGAGTCTTAGTCCGTAATTCAGATAGGACTGAGGCTTTTTTTCGCCTATGGTGAGAATAGGAATTTCCACGCCCATTACACTTCTTGAATCAAGCTTTAATGAATCCTCCTCGGGAATCGTGTTAGAAAGGTCATCACAAAAGCCGTTTGTAACATTGGCAGTCTGAAGTGCTAAATAAGCCTCTTCATATGCAGTGTCAATCTTCTCCTGAATTGCATTGGCATGGTCAATAAGCGTCATCATTTCTCTTATAAGAATGTTACGCTTACGGTCAAGCAGTTCATAGCCGACTCTTGCGAGAGCAAGCGACTTTTTGGTGTTCATCAGATTACCTTTTGTAGGTACAGCCTGCACAGCCATAAATACTCAGCACTCCTTTCCGACGGTTATTTCTCAACATAGTATTTGTCAAGAATCTGATCGTCAACACGGTCAAGCTCAGTTCTCGGAAGTGTTGAAAGCAATTCCCATCCAAGGTCAAGGCTCTGTTCAATACTTCTGTTTTCGTTGAAGCCCTGATTAACAAATTTTGCCTCAAACAGTCTGCCGAATTCAATGTACTTTTTGTCAATAGGGGAAAGCTCCTCTTCACCGATAACAGAGGCAAGCGAACGGGCGTCTATTACTCTTGCGTAGGAAGCAAAGAGCTGATTGGCAAGAGCCTGATGGTCACCCCTTGTGTAGCCCTCGCCGATACCGTCCTTCATAAGACGGGAAAGTGACGGCAGCACGCTGACAGGCGGATAAAGTCCCTGTCCCTGTAATGAACGGTCAAGTACAATCTGTCCCTCTGTAATGTAGCCTGTGAGGTCGGGGATCGGGTGGGTAATATCATCGTTAGGCATTGTAAGAATCGGAATCTGCGTAACAGAGCCGTTCTTGCCCTTAATCATTCCTGCACGCTCGTAAAGGGATGCAAGGTCTGAATAAAGATAACCCGGATAGCCCTTTCTTGCAGGAATTTCTCCCTTTGATGAGGAGAACTCACGCAGAGCCTCGGCATACGATGTCATATCCGTCATAATAACAAGCACATGCATTTCAAGCTCAAAAGCAAGGTACTCAGCAATCGTGAGCGCACATCTCGGTGTAAGTGTTCTTTCAATAATCGGGTCGTTTGAAAGGTTTAATAGCATTACAACTCTTGAAAGCACGCCGCTTTCCTCAAAGCTTTTTCTGAAATATTCGGCAACATCCTTCTGAACGCCCATTGCGGCGAATACAACGCAGAAATTGTTTGCGTTTGCACCGCTGATTTTAGCCTGACGAACAATCTGTACGGCAAGGTCGTTGTGCTTCATACCCGTACCCGAAAAGATAGGGAGCTTCTGACCTCTGATAAGCGTCATAAGGGTATCAATGGTAGAAATACCGGTGTTAATGTAGTTCTTAGGGTAAATTCTCGAAACCGGATTAATCGGTGTACCGTTGATGTTGGCACGCTTTACAGGGAAAATATCGCCGAGTCCGTCAATCGGTCTGCCTGCGCCGTCAAGCACCCTGCCGATAATCTCGGGCGAAAGGGGCATTTCCATCGGATGACCTGTAAGTCTTGTCCTTGTGTTTGTCAGGCTGATTCTTCTTGTGCCCTCAAACACCTGAACAACGATTCTTTCCCCCTCAATCTGTACGACACGGCCCTGTCTTACCGTTCCGTTTTCAAGGCGGATGTCAACAATTTCCTCGTTGGAAACGCCCTTTACTCCGTCAAGAACTATGAGTGAGCCGTTAATTTCCTTAACGCCTACATAATCTATAATCATTGTGCGTTTCCTCCCTTACATTATTGCGTCAAGCTTTTCGTCAATTTCTTTGATGTATTCATCAAAAAGCTCAGGCTTGCTGTTCGGAATATCGTATTTCATTTTAGTAAGCTTGTCAAACAGTCCAAGCTCAATAACCTTTGAAATAGGAATTTCCTTTGCGACAACCTTCTTCGCCTTATCGTAGAGGTGAAGAATTGTTTTCATCATCAGCTTTTGCTTTTCAAGCGGAACATAGGTATCGTCTGCGTGGAAAGCGTTTTGCTGTAAGAAACCAACTCTAACTACTCTTGCCGCCTCAATTACGAGCTTCTGATCATCGGGGAGTACATCTGAGCCGATAAGCTTTACAATTTCCATCAGCGAGCTTTCCTCCTGGAGGAGTGCGCTGATTCTGTTGCGGTACTCAATAAAGTCCTTACCGAGATTCTCTTCAAACCAGGGGTCAAGGTCGTTGAAATATTCGCTGTAGCTGTTCATCCAGTTGATAGCCGGGTAATGTCTTGCATAAGCAAGCGACTTGTCAAGCGCCCAGAAGCAACGGGTAAATCTCTTAGTGTTCTGTGTAACAGGCTCAGAGAAGTCCGAGCCCTGCGGAGAAACCGCACCGATAAGAGTTACCGAGCCTTCACCGCCCGAAAGCACCTCGGCACGGCCGCCACGCTCGTAGAACTCGGCAAGTCTTGACGGCAGATAAGCTGGGAAACCCTCCTCGGCAGGCATTTCCTCAAGTCTGCCCGAAATTTCACGGAGAGCCTCAGCCCAACGGGAGGTGGAGTCAGCCATCATTGCTACATGGTAGCCCATATCTCTGTAATATTCACCGAGAGTTATGCCTGTGTAAATTGACGCCTCACGGGCGGCAACAGGCATATTCGAGGTGTTTGCAATGAGTACGGTTCTGTCTGTCATAGGTCGCTGTGACTTAGGGTCGATAAGCTCGGAAAATTCCTCAAGTACCTGGCTCATCTCGTTGCCACGCTCACCGCAGCCTACATAAATAATAATATCAGCGTCGCACCATTTTGCAAGCTGGTGCTGAGTCATAGTTTTACCTGTACCGAAACCGCCCGGAATAGCGGCTGTTCCGCCCTTAGCAATAGGGAAGAGAGAGTCTATAACTCTCTGACCTGTAATAAGCGGAATTGAAGACGCAAGTCTGTCCTTGACCGGACGGGCTGTTCTGATAGGCCATTTCTGACAAAGCGTGAGATTATGCTCAACGCCGTTGTCGTCCTTTATTACAACTATTGTGTCAAAAAGTTTGTAATGACCGTCAGGCATAACCTTTGTAACAACGCCTGAAAGCTCGGGATGCACCATAAGTCTGTGTTCAATAATCGGAGTTTCGGGGAGGGTTGCGTAAATCTGACCGCCCTCGAGTCTGTCGCCGACCTTAACTTTGATTGTTACATTCCAGAGCTTTTCATCATCAAGAGAGGAAACAGATGCTCCTCTGTCAATGAAAGCACCCGACTGCTCCTCAATAGCCTTGAGAGGACGCTCAATTCCGTCAAAAATATTATCAATAATTCCCGGTCCGAGAAGTACATTCATAGGTGCGCCTGTACCGGTGACAACATCTCCGGGCTTAAGACCGGTTGTTTCTTCATAAACCTGAATAGTGGTAAAATCTGAGGTTATACCGATTACCTCGCCGACAAGGTTCTGCTCGCCGACATGAACCATCTCCATCATTTCAAAGCTATCGGTATCTTTTACGGTAACAACAGGTCCGTTAATTCCATAAATAACATTATTTTCCATTTCTATTACCATCTTCTTTCGGATAAAATAAAGGACAATCAGTTAAGAACGCTCAGACCCGAGTTTTCAATAAACCATTCTCTCTGTGCGCAGAGCTTTGTGTCGAGTGTTTCGTCGGCGATAATTCTCATTGATTTGCAATAGCCTTTAAGACCGCCGATTCTGATGGAATTATCGGTAACAAGCTCAGCCATTCCCGAAAATACGGAGAGAAGGTCGGTTGAATACTTCATATCCTTTTCGTTGATGTAGATAACACTGCGGTTATCCGAAAAAAGCTTTGCAATCTTTTTTGCACTTTCAATAAGCTTTGCTTTATATTCCTCGGTTTCGGTGTATTTAATCAGCTTTTGTGCAGCCATTTCAAATACTTCGTCAGTCATTTTTGCTCTTTCTCTGAAAAGCTTTTTCTGACTTTCCTGAACAAGTCTTGCAAGCTTGCTTGTTTCTACATACTTTTTAGCTTCAAGCTGCTGCTGTATGTAGCGTTCGCTGTCACGCTTGCCGCTTTCTTCGGCTTTTCTGAGCTTTTCTTCCTTTAAAAGCTCAACCTCAGTGTTGGCAATAGACCTTTGTTCTTCGGTATATCTTTGTATGGCTTGCAAAAAGTTATCGGTTTTTCTGGTTCTTTCCATATTAATGACCTCTCAGCTCGTTCAGAGTTTTACGCCGATAGCGTCCTGAACATATTTTGTGATACTGTCCTTGGTGCGTCCGTTGCCGTGACGGTCGGGAATTTCAACAATAAGAGGCTTTTTGCGGTTGAGCTTTAAGTCATAAATAAGGTCGGGACAGAGAGAAACAAGTGTTTCAGTCATAAGAATAACCGCAACATCCTCTCGTTCTATTGCCCTTGTAAGCTCCCGTGTAACCTCTTCCTCTGTATGAACTACAACGCCGTCAATACCGGCAAATCGCATACCCATTTTAGTATCTACATTATCGCTTATAAGAAAAAATTTCATTTTCCGTCATATCCTTTATTTCTTCTTAGCTGAAGAGAATCAAGATTGAGATAAGCATACCGTAGAGGGCAACACCTTCACCAAGAGCAACGAAGATGATTGCTTTACCAAATGCCTTAGGATCTTCACTTGTTGCGCCGATAGCTGCCGGTGCTGCGTTACCTACGGCAATACCGCCGCCGATACAGGAAAGACCCACTGCGAGTGCTGCACCGATATATGCAAAGCTCTTTGATGACTGCTGAGCAACCTGTACTGCCTCTGAAACTGTGTTTGCATCTGCTGCGCCGGCAACGATAGGGCAGAGAAGGCAAATTGTGAACACTGCTGCGAATGACGCAATCTGCATTAAGACTGTTTTCTTTCTGTTATGACCTTTTTCATAAGCCTTAACAGCCACAATAACTGATGCTACAAGAAATACAACAGGGAGTGCCAACAAAACAAAATTTAAGATGCTCATAATGATTACCTCCAAAAAATAAATAAAAATATATAATTAATTTTCAAAAGAAAATTAACTGTTTTGAGTAAGCTTTAATCTGACAGGCTCATACGGTCTGCCTTCGCCCGAATAGAAACGGCTGAAAAGCTCATAGTATTCAAGTCTTAATACCTGAATTGCTACAAGGAGAGCCTCAAGCACCATTACTATAACATTACCGATAACAACAATCGGCCAGTAGGCGATAGCTCCCGCTGTTTCGGCTAGAACAAATACAACCATCATCATACCTGCGTGAACAAGCACGAATGCGCCTACACGCAGAAAGCTCATTGTATTTGTTACATAGCTGAGCAGGACTTCTATTGACTCAAAAAGATTTTCAATAATGTAGTCCTTCCAGCTTTCAGGCTTCCAGTCGGGTTCTCTGTTTATCAATCCTCCGAGCGGTTCGGCAAAGAAGATAAGGATAAACGGAATTACAATCAGACCAACGACATATGGAAGACTGAATACGGGAATACCTAACAAAAGCTGACCTGCAATGCCGAATACTAAAGCACTGTAGAAAATTATACCCGCTACACCACTTGTGCTGAATAACGCTCTGCCGTAGTTTTTCTGACGGATTGATGTGTAAACATTCAGCAGCATAGCCACAATCAGCAGGAATACACCGATTCCGATGGCTACAAGAATAATATTTATTGCCGCCTCTGAACTCATTACTTCAATCGGCTTTTCTTCAAGTCCGAAGAGAGCCTTATACATCGGGTCGAGCAGATGCTCAAAGCCGAACACACTGCCGAACACAAGTCCGAAGAAGGCAGACGAAATACCGCAGGGAGCAAGTATTTTTCCTATCGCCATCTTTTTTATTCTATACATTAAAATACCTACTATGGTAAGGCAGATGCCCTGACCTACATCGGCAAACATTATGCCGAAAATAATAATGTAGGTTATCGCAACAAAAAGCGACGGGTCAATTTCGTTGTATTTCGGCACGCCGTACATTGAGGTGTAAAACTCAAACGGCCGTGCGAGGAAGCAGTTTTTAAGCTTGACAGGCGGAGATTTTTCAATCTCATTTTTGGCGTCCGAAAGCTCAACGGTAACGCTCCTGTGCTTGCAGAGTCGCTTTTTAAGCTGCTTTGCAAATTCTGTCGGTACCCAGCCTACAATAATAAAGCTTTTGTTGTACTGCAGAGCCTTTGTTCTTATGGTTGAGTACATTGAAAGCTCCTCAAGCTTTGACAGATACCTTAAAATTCTTTCTTTATTGATAGCAAGATAATCGTCAATGCGCTTTTCGGTATCCTTGTAAAGCTCCTCAAGGTGGGGGATAAGCGCCGTAAGCTTATTCATATGCTGAGTAGGCGTTGAATTAACGCCGATTATGTCGCATCTCTCAAAGAAAAGGCTTGAGAAAACTCTGTCGATTTCCTCGGTTTTATCGGCAGGAGCGAGGTAAACGCCCCAGTAATAAGCCTTGTCTTCCGTACATACCGAAAAATCTATATAAGGGTCGTCCTTGTAGTTTTCCAGCTTTTCATAGCTTTCCTTAGGAAGTCTGCCGAACCTTGCATTGATATATTTAAGCTCAAGCAGCTTTTCTATTTCAATGCCGAGTCCGAGAAAATGCTTTGTTTCGTCAAGATTCTGCTTAGCCTCAAGCAGCTGCTCAGCCGCAAAATCCCTGTCCTCAACAAGCTCGTTGAGCTCGTCGCAGATCTTGTTGCAGAACAGCTCAATATCCCTGTAGGTAGGGCTGAAGCTGCTTACATCAACAAGCGGAAACTGCCTTTTTGTAAGTCCTAATGAAGCCTTGAGGTTAGTGAGATGTTCGGCATAAATATTTTTGGTCTGAAGATGTGAAAAGCCTTGGGTGTTGTTGTAGAAAACAGAAACATCGTCAGGGTGGAAAACGCCCGACTCGCCCAGAACGGTAATCACATCGTCAATCTCATCCATAAAGCCGATAATATTAACAGCTTGCATGGTTGATACAGCCAAATAAAATCACCTCTTTGTCAGTGGTACTGCCTATTAAACGATAAGCAGGGACTGTATTTTTTTGGAATCAAGTTTGTATCGTGTGCCTTCAATCAGGGTAATGATATTCATAAGCTCGGTTTCGGCAACGAACATATAGGAAATCATTACAACTGAAGGGTTGTTTGAGAAATACATATTCTTTCTTGCAAGCTTATATTTTACTCTCGGGCTGATGTCGCTTGCGTAAACATAACCGATTTGCTCAATCATTTTGCCTGTGTGGGTTTCCTGCATAACGGAGAATACCTCTCCCGAGGTTTCCGCACGGCACATTCTGTCGAGAGTTTTTTCACTTATGCTTGAGAAAGATAAGAGCAGATTATTTTTTATTTGCTCGGGAGAAAGGTTATAGTATTTTTTCAGCCTCAGAACACGGGAAAAGTTGTTGTAATCGTTGATTACGGTGAAAAGCTCCATAAGCTCCCGTCTTTCCGTACCCTTGGTCTTGGTTTCTATTACCTTTTTCAGATTTGAGAAAATAAAAGTATAAAGCTCGTTTTCAATATCAGATATCGGCAGAAGATTGTTTTCATCGGGCTTGTATTTTCTGAGAATATGCGCATACTTTGTGCTGCTGAGAACAGCGAGAAATTCCTCGTAATTTCTTGCAAGCGCAAGCCTTTGCAGGTCAAGCTCGGTGTGCTTTGAAAAATATGTCGGATACTGATAAATGAATTTTTCAGTAGATGAAGTATTCAGCAAAGTGAGAAAGCGCATTATCTGTTCAATCTCGGTTTTGCTTATAACATATGCTGAAAAGCCGGTGCTCATCTGGGAATCATATCTGCAAAGCGAGTCAAATTCATAGAAAAGATGCTGTCTTAAAAGTATCTCAAGTCTGCCACGGTGAACATCACGCTCATTTACATCACGCAACGCCTCAGAGTAGTGGGTGTACGACTTTAAGTAAGACATAACCTCTGCAACGCTGTTTGAATTGAGCAGACTGTTGTAGTCCTTTTCGGTAAGTCTTTTGCCGAACTTTGCTCTTGCCTTTGCAAGCACCGCAAACGAAGTGGAAGACACAGCTTTCGCACCTCCTTAAATAATATGCTAAATTAATGGATAGTTATCCGATTGTCCGCTTGGCAATTTCGTCTGACCATTTGTCGGCGTTTGCCGCAAAATCAGATTTGAGCTTAATCAGAACAGATTTATGCTTCTGGCGGGTATCCTGCCATTGCTGTCTGATTTCCTTGTCAATATAAGCTCCCTGACGCTCAATGGTTTCCTCAGCCTTAGACATATAGGAATCATAGATTACCTTTGCCTGAGCGTCAATTTCCTTGGCGAGAGCCTCCTTGTTTTTCTGATTTTCTTCATCGAAGGCTTTTGCCTCGGCGTCTGCCTCGACAATCTGTTTAATCATATCCTTCAAAAAATCACCCCCTGAGATTAGTTCTTGAGAGCCTGAAGCGGTGCAGGAATTCTTCCTCCTCTGTTGATAAACTCGGCAGGCGAGCCTTTTCTGAGCGGCATTACCGGACCGTAGCCCAGCAGACCGCCGAAGTTAAGAGTTTCGCCGGCTTTTTTACCAATAGCGGGAATAAGTCTTACAGCGGTTGTCTTGGTGTTCACCATACCGATAGCAGCCTCGTCTGCAATAATAGCAGAGATAACCTCGGCTGTGGTGTCGCCCGGTACAATTATCATATCAAGACCAACTGAGCATACAGCCGTCATAGCCTCAAGCTTAGTTATGTCAAGATATCCGTTTTCTGCTGCGTAAATCATACCTGCGTCCTCAGATACAGGTATGAAAGCACCGCTGAGTCCGCCGACATGCGACGAAGCCATTACTCCGCCCTTTTTAACAGCGTCGTTAAGAAGAGCAAGAGCAGCAGTTGTACCGTGACATCCGCATACTTCAAGTCCCATTTCTTCAAGAATATGTGCAACGCTATCACCGACAGCAGGTGTAGGTGCAAGTGAAAGGTCAACAATACCAAAAGGAACGCAAAGTCTTTTGCTTGCCTCTTTTGCTACAAGCTGACCCATTCTTGTGATTTTAAATGCGGTTTTCTTAACCATATCCGCAATTTCGGCAATGTTCTTGCCCTCGCCGCCCTTTGCAAGAGCAGCTCTTACAACACCCGGACCGGAAACGCCTACATTAATAACGGTATCAGCCTCTCCGACGCCGTGAAAAGCACCTGCCATAAACGGGTTATCCTCAGGTGCATTACAGAATACTACAAGCTTTGCAGCGCCTATGCAGTCACGGTCTGCGGTTGCCTGAGCAGCCTGTACTACTGCCTTACCCATCATTTTTACTGCGTCCATATTGATACCTGCCTTTGTAGAGCCGATATTTACTGAGGAGCAGACGAAATCAGTGGTGGCAAGCGCCTCGGGAATACTCTCAATAAGCGCATAGTCGCCGCTTGCAAAGCCCTTTTGTACGAGTGCGGAATAACCGCCGATAAAGTTTACGCCAAGCTCCTTGGCAGCCTTGTCAAGTGCGTGAGCAAATTTTACTACCCTCTTGCTCTGACAGGGAGCAGCTACCATAGCGATAGGTGTAACGGAAATTCTTTTATTTATTATCGGAATGCCGTATTCCTTTTGGATGTCCTCGCCCGTTTTAACGAGATCCTTGGCGGAACGGCAGATTTTGTCATATACCTTTGTGCAGGCTTTATCAATATCCTCATCAATACAGTCTAAAAGTGAAATGCCCATTGTAATTGTTCTTACATCGAGATTTTCGTTATCAATCATATTGATAGTTTCAAGTATATCTTTTGTTTCGAGCATTGGTGTTTATCCTTTCAATTCAATATTTACGGGCATATCAGATTTTATGCATACTGTTAAATATATCTTCGTGCATTACATGAATCTTAGTAGCGGTAGCCTCTCCGACTTTTTCAAGGTCAGTTCTGAGCTTTTCAAAATCAATCTTTTCTTCGTTGAATTCAATAAGCATAACCATTGCAAACATATCCTGAAGAACACTCTGCGTTACCTCAACTATATTTGCATTGTCAGCAGCACAGGCAGATGATACCTTTGCAAGTATTCCCACTGTGTCCTTACCGATTACTGTGATAATAGCTTTCATAAGTTACCTCCGTATTTTGCAGGATTTGATTTATATTCCTGCAAAAGAATTTTATGATTATTTTTCATCATTACCCTATTATATAACTAAAATCCGATAAAGTAAAGGCTTATATTGCATAAATTTGGCGAATGTGGTATTATTTATTAGGGAGGTTTGATAGTTATGATTTTATGCGACGCTCACACCCATTCAGACAATTCGTTTGACGCTCAGAGCACAGTGGAGGAAATGTGCAATTCTGCCGCTAAAAAGGGCTTTTATGCAATAGCGATTACCGACCACTGCGAAGCGCCGTTTATCAGGCTCGGCTATAACGAAGAATTCGGTGATTTCAGCGAAAGAATACCCTTATCATATTCAGAAACTAAGAAAGCTCAGGAAAAATTCGGAGAAAAAATCAAGGTTTTATGCGGAATTGAGCTTGGCGAACCGATGCACGATTCGGAATGTACAAAAAGAGCGTTGTCATTCGGTGATTTTGACTTTGTTTTAGCGTCACTGCATAATCTGAGAAATATGGACGATTTCTATTTTATAGACTTCAATAAATGCAGTGTTTCCGAAATTTTGAAATTATACTTTGATGAACTTGCAGAAACAGCATCTTTCAGCGATTTTGACAGCCTCGCTCACCTTACCTATCCGCTGAGATATATTTTTGAAAAAACAGGAGAATATCCCGACCTTTCACCTTATCAGGATGTGATTGACGATATTTATAAAACGCTTATATCAAATAAAAAAGCACTTGAAATAAACACCTCGGGCCTTTTTAAGCCAATCGGAAGAACCCTGCCCGATGAATTTCAGCTTAAACGCTACAGAGAGTTTGGCGGCAGGCTTATTACTATAGGAAGTGACGCTCACAGCTGCTCGGCTGTCGGAAACGGAATTGAAGAGGGAATAAGGCTTGCCCATAAATGCGGATTTGAGTCTTACACTATATTTGAAAAACGCCGCCCGATTACAATCCCGATAGAGCTTTAAACTATATTGTATATTATAATAGATTTTTTGTTGCTTAGTTGCTTATTATTATAGCTCAGTGCGCAAAATATTCAACCGATAATTTTCGTTACCGTATCTGTTAACAGACAAATAATGCATTTATGATGATTAAAATAAATAAAAAGCAAAGAAAAACAGACATTTCTGAAAAACGGAAATGTCTGTTTTGTGCTTTAGTTTAAGGAAATACTGATTAAATCGTTTGTGCATATTGCGCCGTCAGATTTTTTGTCAGTTTGCCCAAACAAACCGCAGTAATGCTGACGCATTATTTTTGAGATTTTTTGGGCAAGCTGGCGGAAAATATGCAAGCAAGATGTGCAAACAGCTTTTAAGCGTGATTTATTCAGTGTTTCCTTAAATATTATAATGTTTTAGCAAGCTCTTTTATGTACTCTTTGAGCTGCTCCTTGGTTTCGGGATGCTCAAGTCCGACCTCAATCTGTGCCTGTAGAATACCGAATTTATTGCCCATATCGTATCTTCTGCCCTCAAATTCAACGGCTGTCATACCCTCTGATATTGCAATCTCACGCATTGCGTCGGTAAGCTGAATTTCACCGCCTGCGCCGGGCTTGGTTCTCTCGAGAATTTCAAAAATCTCAGACGGAAGTACGCAGCGGTCTATGATTGAGTAGAGCGAAAGCACCTCTTCGGGAGTCTGCGGCTTTTCCTTCATATCTGTGCATTTAAACACATTGTCGTGAATATGCTCAACCTTGAGTGAGCCGTATTTGTGAATATCCTTGGCGTCAACCTTTTTAACGCCGACAACACCCTTGCCGAACTCGCCGTAATGCTCAATAAGCTGACCGATAGCAGGCTTTTCGCCAACGATTGCACCGTCGCCGAAAAGAACTGCGAAAGGCTCGTTGCCGACAAATGATTTTGCCTTTAAAATTGCGTGACCTAAGCCCTTCATTTCCTTCTGACGAATAAATGTGATGTTTGCAAGATTGGAAATTCCTCTTACGGTTTCAAGAAAATCAAGCTTGCCGCTTTTTTCAAGGTTAGCCTCCAGCTCAGGTGATGCGTCAAAGTGATCCTCAATAATTCCCTTGCCACGGTTTGTAACGATGAGAATATCTGTGATTCCGGCGGCTACAGCCTCTTCAACAATATACTGTATTGTTGGCTTGTCAACGATTGGTAGCATTTCCTTTGGCATTGATTTAGTTGCAGGAAGAACTCTTGTGCCAAGTCCTGCTGCTGGAATAACTGCTTTTGTGATTTTCATATTATCCTCCGATATATTTTGTTAGATGAACAGTGGCATATAGATGATTGCTAAAAAAACAAATCCTGCCGTTAGTGCTAAGGCAAGGTTTACGCCACCCTTGTTTTCAATCTGTTCGTTAATCATTGTTTTTGTAGTTTTTGTTTCTTCTTCGGTTTCTTTATCAAAGCTTTCGGCACGGTTTTTGATTGACGAAATCTTCTTAATACAATGCTTGTAGTACATTCTGTTGGTTCTGAAACCGCAGATAAGCATAATCGCAAATCTTACTGCGCCGAATATATAAGGCATTGCAAAGTACAGGAGATTTTCAGAGGTCATTCCGCTGAACAAATCACTGATATTTGCTCCGCCGTAGCTGCTTGTAAGAACAGCGTTATAATTTTCTATATATATGTTATACGCCTCTGTAAACTGAGGTGCTGTTTGAATAAAAAGCGTGCCTGCAAGCAGAGCAACTATTATTACAGAAACAAAAATTCCGACTGCGTACATTTTTCTGTAGAGCATATATGCTCCCGGCAGAATAGCGGATGCAAAATTGAATCTCGATTTGTTGCTTCTCAGAATAGAGCCGAAAATCCGCATAAAGTAATTTGTATTTTTGCCGACGAATTTTGAAACCTCGCCTGCCGTTACATTTTCAGCTATTTTTTCGTCAGCCTTAAAGCCAGCCATAGGGTCAAATGCGATAAAGGGAATGCCGCCGTTCTGTGCGTCCTGTCCGAAAGGGAAACCGTTAAAATCCGGCGGGGTCTGATTGTTTCCCGTACCGTCCGCATTGCTTTTCTGCTCATTATCCTTTAAAAGCGGAGCGCCGCATTTTTCGCAATAAAACAATGTGCCGGCATTCGAATGACCGCATACCTTGCAGACAGCTTCAGCGTCAGTGCCGCTTTCTGCGTTTTGTGAACTGCCTTTTGTCTGTTCGTTTTCAAAAGAAAAATCAGCGGAATGCTTTTCCTCATAAAAGCAATGACCGTCTTTTTCATAGCACTCTCTGTGATGAGGTGCGCCGCATTCGGGACAAACTACTATATCATCGCCCTGCTTGAACTGCTCGTTACAGACAGGGCATTTATATTTATAAAAATCCATATTTGCCTCCGGGTATTTTTATACAATCTAATTATACCAAATAAAACTGTTAATTGCAACTAAAATTTAGCTGTTTCATTTTTATGGATTTATTGTTTCTAATTTTTTATAATTAATTACAAATAGAATATATTTGCTATAATATATTGTAAAAAATTAGTAATTCTGTTATAATAGTATTAAGTATATTATGTGAGCAGGAGAGTTGCTTATGAATGATAAAATAACAGTTCAGGTGCTGACTTTCGGCGCAATGAACTTTGCAATGCAGCAGAATTATGTGCCGCTTGTGCGCAGTGTAACAATTACAAATAACACCGAAGAGGAAATGCACGATATTTTGCTGAAAATTTCCTTTGCGCCTGAGTTTGCAAGGGCGTTTACATATAAGGTTGAGGTTCTGCCTGCGCATACCGAGGTAGAGGTCAGTCCACTCAATATTATAGTATCTACGGAATTTTTGTTTTCGCTAACCGAAAGAATGGTTGCTCAGCTGAGAGCTGAGGTTTTCAAGGGTGAAGAACAGCTTGCCGATCTGACGGATAATATTGAATTGCTGGCTTATGATGAATGGAACGGTGCGCTGATTATGCCTGAGATGATTGCCGCCTTTGTTACGCCGAATCACCCTGCTGTTGCTGAAATTCTCACAACAGCTGCGGAGTATCTGAGAAAATGGGGCAAAAATCCGAGCATAAACGGCTATCAGACACGCAGCGCCGATGTTGTTAAGCTACAGATGGCGGCAATTTATGCCGCTCTTCAGTCAAAGAATATTGTATATAATATGCCTCCTGCAAGCTATGAAAGATTAGGTCAGCGGGTGCGGCTGCCGTATGCGGTGCTTGAGCAGAGGAAGGGCACCTGTATTGACCTTGCCGTAGCCTATGCGTCCTGCCTTGAGGCGGCAGGACTTTATCCTCTTATACTTATAAAAAAAGGTCACGCATACTGTGGCTGCCGTCTTGAGGAGGAAACCTTTGCAGACTGCGTGATTGATGATTTTTCTGCTATTGACAAGCGAACGGTAAGCGGAAACGAGGATATTCTGCTTGTAGAGTGTACGGATTTTACAGCAGGAAAAAATGTAGATTTTGACAGGGCTTTAAAGCACGGCAGGGATAATCTGCTTGACAGTGAGGATTTTATCTGCGCTGTTGATGTGAAAAGAGCGAGGGGCGGAGGAATCAGACCGATTCCGCAGAAAATTTCAAACAGAAATATTCAGGGTGGGCAGAGTAACGATAGCTTTGTGCCGAATTATCAGGCAACAGCGCCGACTGAGCTGAAACGCAGTGACATCGGAGTTGTTGATTATGAAGAAGGCTCGCTTTCAAGAATACAGATATGGGAGAGAAAGCTGCTTGATTTCAGCCTGAGAAATTCACTTTTGAATTTCAGGGTTACCAAAAATGCTCTGCCGCTTTTAACTCACGACCTTGCCGCACTTGAGGACAGCCTCGCCGACGGAGTTTCCTTTGCAATCAGGGAATTGCCGAGCGAATGGACAATGTCCTTGCGTGACGCAAGACTTTACGAAATTGAAAACGAAAACGACCTTGCAACAACAATAGCCAAGGAAGAATTTGCAAGCAAAAGACTTTGTGCCGTAATGCACGCCGAGGAGCTTGAAAAGGCTCTTAAAAATATTTTCAGAACCACAAAGGCGAGTATTGAAGAAAACGGCTCAAATACTCTTTTCCTTGCGCTCGGCTTTTTAAAATGGTATGAAAGCGACATTTCAGAAAAGCCTCGCTATGCGCCGCTTATTATGATTCCCGTTGAGCTTGTAAAAAGCTCACGCAATAAGGGCTATGTTCTGCGGAGCAGACAGGAAGAAACACAGATAAATATTACGCTGATTGAGTATCTCAGGCAGATTTTTGAGCTGAAAATTCCGAGCCTTGACCCCCTCCCGGAGGACGGACACGGAACGGATATACCTCTTGTTTTCAATACTGTCCGCAACTGTATTCTTGACAAAAAACGCTGGAATGTTGTTGATACTGCCTGTCTTGGTCAGTTTTCGTTCGGTCAGTTCGTGATGTGGAGCGATTTGCGCAACCGTGCCGACGAGCTTATGCAGAATAAGGTTGTGGCTGGACTTGTCGAAAAGAAAATCACCGTTGAGCAGGAGGAAAACCCACTTACGCCCTCTGACCTTGACGAGAGAATTGCGCCCGATGATTTAGCTATACCGCTGAGTGCGGATTCCTCGCAGATGCTTGCGATAGCCGAGGCGGCAAAGGGAAAAAGCTTTGTGCTTCACGGCCCTCCGGGTACGGGTAAGTCGCAGACTATTACAAATCTGATTGCAAATGCCCTTTATCACGGAAAATCGGTGCTCTTTGTTGCAGAAAAAATGGCGGCTCTCAATGTGGTACAGCACAGGCTCGAAAAAATAGGTCTTGCGTCTTTCTGCCTTGAGCTGCATTCCAACAAGGCGAGCAAAAGCAGTGTGCTTTCTCAGCTCAACAAATCGCTTGAGGTCGGCAGAATTAAGCACCCCGAAAAATACAAGGCGACAGCCGACCGATTAAAGGCTATGCGTGTAAGTATGAATTCTGTAATTGACGGACTTCATAAAAAGCACGAAAGCGGAATTTCCGTATATGACGCTATTGAGCATTACGAGGCTTGTTCGGAGTTTAAAAATAAAATAATCATTCCGCAGTCTGTTATTGATACTATCACAGATGACAAAATAGACGCACTTTCCTCATATATTACAGGCTATGCAAATTCAGTTGATGGTGTGGGTGATATTGTAAATAATCCGCTGAAAAATATTTCTCTTACGGAATATTCAATACCGCTCAGAGAAAAGCTTTATTCTTCCTCTCGCAATCTCCTCGGCTTGTATTCCAACGCAAAAACGAGCATAGACAGGATATATAATTCTCTCAGGCAAAATACAGATTACGGCAAAAGGTCTGTTTCAGGCTTGATAAGGCTTTGCAAAACCCTGCTTATTCCGTCAGCCTTTTCACCGAGCCTTGTTCTTGAAAATAATTATAATGCAGTAACTCAAAGGCTTTATAATTATTATGAGAGCAGTTGTCGTGAAATAAATGAAAAGCAGGAGATTGAAAGAATATTTACAGCCGGAATTTATGACTATAACTGTATTCAGGCTCTTAATGAATGGAATACTGCGCAGTCAGCCTGGATTTTAAGCAGAAATTCAAAGCAAAAAAAGCTTTTAAAGGAAATTTCTCAGTACTGCATTATGCCAAGTGCTGTTACCAAGGAAAACATTACAGGCTGGTATCAAAGAATTATCAGTCTGAACAAGCTGCACAACGACAACACCGCCTGCAAAAATGAGCTTTCCTATATTCTTAATGAATTAGGCTCGGATTTCAGGCAGGCGATTGATAAGACAAACGCTGTTTACAATATTCTTTCTTCCTGTAATGATAACGATAAAAGAAATATTCTGTCTGCATATAAAAATATCAATACGGCGCAGCTTGCAGAGGATGTGAATTGCGCAGAAAAATATATTTCACAGTGGAATCAGTTTGCTGGTGAATTCAGGATAAAACCGACTGTTGAAGAGGAAAGCGACTGGCTTATCAGAACGCAGACCTTGCTTGATAACATCAGTCGGAATACAGACAGACTGTATGCGGTTACAGAGTACAATGCAAAGCGTGAACAGCTGAAAAATGAAAGCCTCGACTGCATCTGTCAGGCTGTTGAAAGCGGTGCTGTTGATAAATCAGACGCAGTTGACGCCTTTAAATGCAATCTCTATTACTCGCTCGCCCTTAAATACATTTCTACTGACGAAAGCCTTAGTACCTTCAGGAGCAGCAGCTTTGAGCAGACAATCAGCGAGTATCACGCCTTAATTGACGAATATTCAAGGCTTACAATACAGGAGCTTGTGGCTAAGCTTTCTTCGCAGGTGCCTGTAACAGGCTCGGCAGGAGCGTCAACCTCAGAGCTTGGCATACTTAAACGAGCAATCAAAAGCAACGGCAGAATGATGTCAATAAGAAAGCTGTTCAATGAAATTCCCGACCTCCTCCGCAGACTTTGTCCGTGTATGCTGATGAGTCCGATTTCGGTGGCGCAGTACATTGATCCGTCATTCCCTAAGTTTGACCTTGTGGTGTTTGACGAGGCTTCACAGTTACCGACAAGCGAGGCGGTAGGCACTATTGCAAGGGGTGAAAATGTGATTGTGGTAGGCGATCCCAACCAGCTGCCGCCCACAAGCTTCTTTAAATCAAACCGAATTGATGAAGAAAACATTGAGAACGAGGATCTCGAAAGCCTGCTTGATGACTGCCTTTCAATTTCAATGCCGCAGATGTACCTCAAATGGCACTACCGCTCCCGCCACGAAAGTCTGATTGCCTACAGCAATATGAAGTATTACGATAACAGGCTTTATACCTTCCCGTCACCGAATGACAGGGTGTCGGCTGTTAAGCTTGTGCATATTGACGGCTACTACGACAAGGGCGGAACAAAGCAGAATAAGGCGGAGGCGCAGGCTGTTGTAGATGAAATTATGCGCAGACTTTCTGACGAAGAACTGCGTAATAAAAGCATCGGAGTTGTCACCTTTAACATCATTCAGCAGAATCTTATTGAAGATATGCTTGCAGACGAATTTTCAAAGCACCCCGAAATTGAAAAGCTTGACAGTGAATCCGCAGAGCCTGTTTTTGTAAAGAATCTTGAAAATGTTCAGGGTGACGAAAGAGATGTAATTCTTTTCTCAATCGGCTACGGTCCTGACAAGGACGGTAAAGTATCTATGAATTTCGGACCTCTCAACCGTGACGGCGGCTGGCGCAGACTGAATGTTGCAATTTCAAGAGCAAGGCAGGAAATGATAGTGTATTCTACTCTCACACCCGAACAGATTGATTTGTCACGCACAAGAGCACTCGGTGTTGAGGGACTTAAAGGCTTTCTGAAATTTGCAGGACAGAACCGCAACCTTACAGTTCAGGACGGCAGAATAACCGCTGCTGCGGAAAATACTGTTATCTCCGAGATTGCAAAGGAAATTGAAAAGCTCGGCTACAGGGTGAACTGTAATATAGGCTGTTCGGAATATAAAATTGACCTCGGTGTTGTTGACCCCGAGAACCCCGATAACTATCTTCTCGGCATACTTGCAGACGGAGAAAACTGCAAAAACTCTGCTACCTCAAAGGACAGGTTTGTTTTGCAGCCTGATGTGCTTGCAGGTCTTGGCTGGAATATTATGCGTGTGTGGACTCTCGACTGGCTTGATAATTCGGCAAGGGTAATTGAAAAAATCAAATCCGGTATTGAAAAGGCAGCCGCTGATAAAAATTCAAAGCCCGAAAAAGCAAATCAGTTAAAGTCAGAAAGCCTTGAATTTGAAAAGATAGATACATCGGTTCAATCACCTGACCGGACAAGACAAAGAAACTACGAAACAGCCGCAGTGCCTGCGCTCGGCAATTCGGATAGCTTTTATAAAGCAGCGGCAGAGGTTGAAATACAAAAGCTGATGTTTAAAATTATTTCCGTTCAGGCGCCTGTCAGCAAAAAGTCGCTATACAAAAGCGTGCTGTCAGCCTACGGTATTTCTCGCTCGGGCAGCAGGGCAGAGGTAATACTTGACGGTATTCTGGCAAGAATAATGCACTCTGAAACCTCGGATAACGGAATAATATTTATCTGGAAGCCCGAGCAAAAGCCTCTTGAATACGATATTTTCAGAGTGTCGGGACAAGGCGGCGAAAAGCGTAATATTGACGATATTTCTTCAAAGGAAATTCAGAATGCGGCAATTCAGGTGCTTTGTGAGCAGGGAAGTATGCAGAAATCAGACCTCATAAAAGAAACCGCAAAAAAATTCGGCTTTACCCGAACAGGCAGTCTTATTGATGTGACGGTAGGCTTTGCCATTGACAACACTGTAAACAACGGCAGGCTAAGTACTTCTCAGGATGGAAAAATTACTGTAGTATAATGATGTATTGCTCCCTTATTTCAAAAAAACAGTTTACATTTATCCGCATATTTGCTATAATAAAAAAGTATGTAAAATAGTAATCTGATTTTTAGAGCTAATATTCAAACAAAGACAGGAATGGTATATTTTATGGTACAATTTGAGGAATTATTGTTAAAGGTTCAGGCACTCAAGCCTGAAATTGACGATTTGTCTGACGCTCTCGGTATGAAAGGTATGCTTTCCGAGATTCAGCAGCTTGAGCTTAAAGCTACCGAGCCGGGATTCTGGGACGATGTAGAAAAATCTCAGAAGGTTTTGCAGCGCACAGGCGCATTAAAGGGCAAGGTTGAGGCGTATGAGGCTCTTGTTTCAAAGTATGAGGACACCTGCGCTCTTATAGAGCTTGCAAATGAGGAAGAGGACCTTTCACTTCTGGAAGAGGCAGAGAGCGAGGCAGAGGGAGTAAAGGAAAGCCTTGAAAAGCAAAGACTTCAGACGCTGCTTACGGGCGAATATGATAAGAACAACGCAATTCTCACCTTCCACGCAGGCTCGGGCGGTACTGAGGCTCAGGACTGGGCAGAAATGCTTTACAGAATGTATAACCGCTGGGCAGAGGCTCACGGCTTTAAGGTGAAAGAGGTTGACTACCTTGACGGTGACGAGGCAGGACTCAAAAGCGCAGTTCTGCTCATTGAGGGCGAAAACGCTTACGGCTATTTAAAGAGCGAGGCAGGCGTTCACCGCCTTGTAAGAGTATCGCCGTTTGATTCACAGGGCAGACGCCACACAAGCTTTGCTTCCCTTGAGGTTATGCCCGAAATGGACGATAACATTGAGGTAAATATTGCTCCCGAGGACATCAAAATGGATGTTTACCGTGCCAGCGGCGCAGGCGGACAGAAGGTCAACAAGACCTCGTCTGCTGTTCGTCTTACTCATATTCCAACTGGTATCGTGGTAGCCAGCCAGGTTGAAAGAAGCCAGTATCAGAACCGTGATGTGGCTATGAAAATGCTTATTTCAAAGCTTATGGAAATCAAGGAAAGAGAACACCTTGATAAAATCGAGGACATCAAGGGAGTTCAGAAGGAAATCACCTGGGGCAGTCAGATCCGCAGCTATGTATTTATGCCGTACACTATGGTAAAGGATCACCGCACCTCATACGAAACAGGTAATATTCAGGCTGTTATGGACGGCGACATTGACGGCTTTATTAATGCATATCTCAAATGTGCAAGTCTTGGCACATTGCAGAAATAATCATTAAAGAGGTAGATTAAAGTGAAATATTTGGTAATGCTTTGTGACGGTATGGCTGACGAGCCAAACGAGGCGCTCGGCAATTCAACTCCTATGGAAAAGGCAAATAAGCCTTGTATGGACAGCCTTGCCGCAAAAGCTGAGGTTGGTATTGTAAAAACAGTTGCAGAGGGCTTAAAGCCCGGCAGCGATGTTGCAAATCTTTCTGTTCTCGGCTACGAGCCTGCTGTATATTACAGCGGTCGTTCTCCGCTTGAGGCTGCGAGCATCGGTATTGATTTAAAGGATACTGATGTTACTCTGAGATGCAACCTTGTTACTCTTTCTGATGAAGAGGACTACGAAAACAAGACTATCATTGACTATTGCGCTGATGATATTTCTTCCGAAGAGGCTAAGGTGCTTATTGAGTATATTCAGGAAAACCTCGGCAACGATGTATTCCGTTTTTATCCCGGAGTTTCCTACCGCCATTGCCTTGTATGGAGCAACGGAAATCCGCATCCGGGCGTACTTACACCTCCGCACGATATTACGGGTAAGGTAATTACGGACTATATTCCAAAGGGCGATGATGTTGACGGACTTTATGACCTTATGAAGAAAAGCTATGAGCTTTTAAAGGATCATCCTGTAAATAAGGCGAGAATTGCAAGAGGCAAGCGCCCTGCGAACTCCATCTGGCTCTGGGGCGAGGGCACAAAGCCGTTGCTTGATGATTTCAGCAAAAAGTTCGGCAAAAAGGGCAGTATGATTTCTGCCGTTGACCTTTTGAAGGGTATTGCAATCTGTGCCGGAATGAACAGCGTTGATGTTGAAGGCGCAACAGGCTATCTTGACACTAACTTTGACGGCAAGCGCAAGGCGGCTATAAATGAGTTTAAAAACGGTGCAGACCTCGTATATATTCATGTAGAAGCTCCTGATGAATGCGGTCACCGTGGCGAAACAGAGAATAAGGTTAAGGCTATAGAGATGATTGACGAGCATATTCTCGCACCTGTAGTTGAGTTTCTGAAAGGCCACGATGATTTTGCGGTATTGGTATGTCCCGACCATCCTACTCCGCTTTCTATCCGCACACACACCGCAACTCCAGTTCCTTATCTTATTTATGACAGTAAAAACGAGCTTGACAGCGGTGTAAAGGTGTTCTGCGAAAAAGAGGCAGGCGCAACAGGCAATTACATTGAAAAAGGCTTTACAATGATGAATTACTTTCTTACAAAATAATTTTTCATCTACATAATTCATTAAAAAATTTACATCCTCACATTTATAATTGAGTTAATCAATAAAATGTGAGGATGTTTTTATGCGTGAATTTATTTTAATTTTAACCGCCGTAATTATCATAGCTCTTGTAGCCGTTGTATTTGTTGTTATGTATATTAACCACAATAAAAAGAACGGAAAGGCTCATAAGCCTGCAATTATTTATTACAAGGCAAAGGAGGGCGATAATAAAGATAATGCGGATAATAATTCCGTAAAGGAATAATTATTTTTCTGCATCAGAAAAAACCTTTTCGCAGATTTCCAAAAGCTCGGAAAAATTGCGTATTATATAGTCGGGATTTTCGGTGCATCCAAAGCCGTATTCGGCAAAAACAAAGGGAATTTCTGCGTCCCTTGCGGCAGCCTGATCGCCTATGGTATCGCCTACATAAAAAGCTGAGTCAATACCGTTTCTCTTAATGACAAGGCGGATGTTTTCCCCCTTGCTCAGCTGAGTTCTGCCCGACATTTCAAAATCGGAAAAATATTTTCCAAGCCTGTGTGCCTTTAAAAATGACTCAATATATCCGCACTGGCAGTTGCTGATGATGCCGAGAAAGTATTTTTTACTCAGCTTTTCAAGCACATCTTCAAGCTTGTCATACAAATGTCCGCCAGATTTTTCAAGATAGGGAACTTCAACAGCACAACATTCTTTTATAATACCGACGCTGTTTTCCAAAGAAAGCTCAGGTAGCATAAGTTGCGCAATCTGCTCAATGGTTTTGCCCATATAGCCGTTCATTTCCTCGAGCGTTATCTGCTTGTCGGTTTCGGGATGATTTCTGAGCACCTCGTTCCATATAGGAAGAATAACATCGCTTGTATGCCATAAAGTGCCGTCTAAATCAAATAAAATAGCCTTTTTCATAGTATTTCTCCAAATAAATAATAAATCAAATGTAATTTTTTATTGTCGATGGTGACAAAACAGAAGATTCTGAATTGATGTAATCAAAGTAAGCCTCTTTGCGGGTGAATTTGGTTACATCTTTTTTGTTCTTCGGTTGAAAAACAAACGGCTTTTTTGAATTTTTTTATAAGAGCTTGCTTTTTTCTACTTAGATATATAATGTATATATTAACATATTTGTAATAAAGTGTCAATTTGTATCATTGTGCTGTCAGGGCATATCATTGTGCTGTCAGGGCATAAATTTATACCTTGAATTGTTAAAAGCAGTATTCCAAATAGTTGTGTCACAATAAAAAAGAATTTGAGAATTACAAAAATCTCAAATAGTTTTTTAATATTATTCAAAGCAAAAGAAAAAATATTTAAAAAACTTTTCCAAAGGGGACTTGTAATTCTCAGATAGTTTATATATAATACAGACATAGAGGGAAAACAAAAATAAACAATTCCCTTTAATCCCAATAAACATTGCCCTTTACGGGGTGGTTGCAGAGGGGTTCAAGGCGGTTAGCACTCCCGAATGAGGGGGGTGATATGTATGATTGAATTGGTTTTACTTATAATTGTTTTAGTAGAACTCATTGAAATCATTAAGTACATAAAAAAATAACCGCCCAACTGCCGACCAAGCTAATTTGAGCGATTATTTTTAATCATTTAAAATTACTTCAAGGCTAACCGCTTTAAACGGTTTCCTCTGTAACTACATTATATATTATTTAATTTTAAAAGTCAATATGACAAATCAAAGAAAGGAGTCAAGGCAATATGACAAACCAAAACATTAACAACACGAATGAAACAATCACAGAAACAATCAACGAGAAGCGAATGATGAATAAAAAGACAGTCGGTATTGTAGCCGGAGCAACGGTGACGGTAGCGGCGGTAATTATATCATTGCTTTGCCTCTCAGCCTGCAAGGGCGAAAAATTGACAGCAACGCCCGATGAGGTAATCGGCACATCAGTGCAGACAGTTACTCAGGTAGTTACCGACTCGCAGGGCAACACTCATATAGAGGAAGAAACAAAGGTAGTTGAAGTAAAACAGACACAGCCGTCTGAGAAATCAGAAAGCAGTGGTGTTGAAGCTAAAGATACTGCAAAGACCGAAGATAAGTCTGATAACAATTCAGGGAATAATGAGCAGAAGAATGTAAGCAATAATAATTCAAACAACTCGCAGTTAAGTAAGACTAATAACAATTCTTCAAACTCAGGCTCAAATTCAAATTCAAACTCAAATACAAATCAGGGCGGCTCAACCTCACAGTCGCAGTCCTCTCAGACAAGCAAGCCCGAGCCAAAGCCGGAAGTAAAGCCTGAGTCGACAACAGCCGATCCACACGCAGGAAAGACTTGGCACGAGGCTGAGTATAAGACTGAAAGAGTTTGGGTAGTTGATGTTCCTGCTCACACTTGGCAGTGTCCTATCATAGAAAGCCACGACGCTTCTATTTGTAATACTTGTGGTGAGGAAATTACGGGTCACACTTCAGAGCATATGTTTGCTCATATGGATAAAGGCGAAAACGGCAGTTATCGTTGTGAAACTGTAGATGTAATCGTTGGTTATGAAACCGTTGAAGAGCCGGAAGAAGGACATTACGAAACTCAAACTGTCCTTGTCAGAGAAGCAGGTTGGTACTAATTAAATCAACTTAAAACTTAATATCAAATAAATTAAAGCAGTTAAGAAACATTATTTAGTCTTAACTGCTTTTTTATATATACACACATCAAAAAATACAGAGCTGTCAATGCTTTTACCGGAGCGTGAGAGCTTGAATTCATTTCTGTCTTTTTGTTTTTGCCACAAGACAATCTTTTTTCGACAAAGTAGCCTATTTTTCGACCAACCTATTGAAATTACAACGCCTAAGGAGTATAATAGACATAATATAATGAAAATGAGGATATATTTTGAGAGTTATATATAAAAAGCTGTGGTATTTGTGTGCGGAACGAGAAATCGGAAAAGCAGAACTTCGCAAGCGGATCGGACTATCCTCTGCCACATTTACAAAGCTAAGGCGAAATCAGGAGGTAAATTTTTCTGCACTTCTGAAGATTTCGTTGAATAAATGAAAATTGAAATCTCGAAAATGAACGCAAACTACAATTATAAAAATATACTCAATGAGGGGGTTTGGCATGAATCAAATGTTTGAAACAATCGGTTTACGAGAAATAGTATCAGAGCTGCCGGACAAAGGCAAAAATGACTCTCCCGGTTTAGATACATTGAAAGACAGCCTTGAGCAACTCTTTTCTACATCGGAACCGGACTGCACAGGACAATCCAAGGAGCATATCTCTCTGGCAGATGGGACTTCTGTGGAAGTTCCCTTCACAGGGACTGATGAAAAATCACCTGAAGAAATATTTGCTCCCTTTGGCTATAATGAAGAACGGTTTCTCTCGTCAACTATTCGGAACGATGTTGGCAAGCATCGAGATCTATTTGCCGAATTTGGTTTTGATCCGAAAGATATGTTCCTCAGCTATCGCAGTGAAACTCCAATCATCGGCTCAAACGACCTTGATTTTTTTGAAGCCTTTGATGAATTTACTGATGAGAGCCTGTACTCATTCAACAAAAGGTCAGGTCCAAATTGCATGGCGTATGCCTATGGAATGCCTAAAGAACTAAACGGTACAGCTTACAAGGAAAAACCGTCTCCTGGTCACTTTGCCGGTCTGGACACCTCCGAAGAATTAAAGACGATTATGGAATATGGCTCCGACAAGGAAGTTAAAGCTACTTTCGAGAAATACATGAAAATGGATTTTGATGCTTTGGGAAAAAAGCTGGAAGAAGTTGATTCTGCATCCTATCAGCCGCAAAAGAATGAGAGAATGATTGCTCTTGTAACATCTCCTCATATTCCCGGCTTCGGTTCTGACTTCCACTTTTATGTAAAAGACAAAAACGGCTATTGGTCACACAAGCTGGGAACAACTAACCCAACAATATTTGATGAATCCGGTAATACAATCAAAGATCCTTCTAAATGTAATCGAGGAATGTACTCTAATTTCGTTGGCTTCTATGTAATCAAGGACAAGTAAGGAGATGTTTATTGTGGCTGAGGACAAAGCAATGTATGAAAAATTTCAGATGTTACTTAATACAGAAAAACGCATCGTGGTTTCACAATTAGGAACTCCGGCTTTCTCGCTCGGGTCATTTGTTGTTTACAACAAAAACGACCTTTGGATGGTTCTATATTTCCGGGAAGAACGAAACGGCTATCAGCTTCATTCTTTACTTAAAGCGGTGTGCTTTTTCGATGCAGATTTGAAACATCTTTGGTCAACCGGGATACACCTTGTTTCAAATAGTACAACCGAGCCAAAGCAGCCTGATACGGTAGATAAGCTAATCAAAGCCTACGGAAAACCTCATGCTGAAATTGGCGGAGGAAAATCTGCATTTGTGTATCTTACCGACGATGGATACATCATTTTTGCAAAATATCAGGAAAATGCTGTTTTAGAGATTTCAAAGGCATCACTGAATGAGCTGGCGAAAGTCTTCAAATAAATGCAGTTTAGGCAAACGCTGTTACAATTTATCAGGAAAGGAAAAGGTATAGGATGTGAATCAACAAGACATTTTTGCAAGCACACAGATCATCACCTTTAACCCTATCTTAAAAGAAACTGCTGACATACGAACTCAATACTTCATATATCTCAGAAGATTGATTCGGGTTGTAAGATTGGATAAAAGGAAATACACAAAAGCACAGATTAAGTTTTACAAAGATGCTTTATGTGATGAGCAAGAAGTGCCTGTACATAATACGGACATTTCGTTTGATTCTCGCTTTTGCTACTTGCTGCCTTACGATCTGGCGGTAATGCTTGGATTTCACACAAAAGTCGTCAAATCAGAAAAGGGTAAAACAATAATCGACAGAATTATTTCGGACTTTGATTTGCCGAAAGAACATGCAGCATTCTTTGCTTTAGAGTTTGAAGCTGCACTCGGCAGCCCGTCGGCTTGGGAAGTTATACTTAAAAGCAATCTGACCAAAGGATTTATAAGCTATTTGAAGCTTGTCAGGAAAAACACCGGATTTATTAATGCAAGACCGTACAATATTTTGATTACAGCAACAATGAGTGCCGGAAAATCAACGCTCATTAACTCGCTGGTAGGCAAAAACATCAGCCTGATGCAAAATACCGCTTGCACCGGTAAAATACACACCATCATTTCAAAACCTATCGATGATGGTGTATCAAGTGAATATGATCATGATCTTTCTATGGACGCATCAAAGGAAGATCTGTTAAGTGATAACGAGAACAATAAAACCTATAAAATAACCGTTGGCACATACTTCAACGGAGAGCTTGGCGGCAAACGAATTATTCTGTTCGATTCTCCGGGGGTAAATTCAAGTGAAAATGCAGAGCATACCAAAATCAGTCAACGAATAATTAATTCTCGAAAATACCGCCTGATGATTTATGTTCTTAACTCTACGCAGCTTGGCACCACTGACGAGGAACATCATCTTGAAGTCGTTAAGCAGAGGCTTGGACGAACTAAGATAATCTTCGTTATGAACAAGGTTGACCGGTTAATTTCTGAGGATGATAACTATCTTGATTCTATTGAAAATCAAAGAGAATTTCTTATATCTAAAGGGTTCAAAAATCCGGTAATCTGTCCGCTTTCTTCCCGTGCTGCCTACTTGGTCAAAAAGAGTAAAACGGAAGAATTGAGTAGAATTGAGCGCAGAGAGCTGGAAAACTACATAGACAAGTTTGAAACACAAAGTCTGGCTGACTATTACGAAGAAAATCTCGGCTGTCCGCATATTTCAACTACCAATGAAGTAGATGCACTGTATGTAAATTGCGGGTTCGCACATTTTGAAAAAATAATTGCAAATCTATACGATGGAGGGAACGCAAATGACACAGATATATGTTAAGTACAATCCGTACCGACTTGAAACAACAGTAAAAGTGAACGGCAGAGATGTTTCCACTGACAGCATCCTCTACAAAGTCACAAAAGGAAAACGCCTTCAGGAGTGGATTGGCAAGTTTCCGAAAATGCTTCGTGAGGAACTGAATACTGTGGATTTTTCTCTGGAATACTGCGGTATGGCATTAGACTGGGATGATTTTGAAGATGCTTTTGAACAGGCACAGAAGGAAGGCATTATCAAAGTTACCAATATGAAATACATCGCAGGAAAGAGCGATGAAGACATTAACGAGAAAATCGTCAAAGTTTTTCAGGATTTGCAGGAAGGTCCTCTCGATGACTTTAGAGATCCCAAACTGACTAAGGCTTTTGAAAACACAAACAACGCCATTTTCCCCGTAAATGTCATCGCCACAATGAGCTCCGGTAAATCTACGCTTATCAATGCGTTGCTTGGAGAAAAGCTTATGCCTTCCAAGAACGAAGCGTGTACTGCTACTATCACAGAAATTCTTGACGCTGATGATCCTACTTTTGCAGCGGTTGTTTATGATGAAGATGATGTTGTTCTTCAGGAAGTTCCTCATCTGACTTACGAGATTATGAACGAACTCAATGACAACCCGAATGTTCATCGTATCTTGACTGAGGGTGATATTCCTTTCCTTGATTCTAAGAGTACCGCTCTTATGCTTGTTGACACTCCCGGTCCCAACAACGCTCAGAATCAGGCTCATAAGAACACCACATACAGAGCAATTAACAATGACTCAAATAATCTTATTTTGTATGTCCTGAACGGAACTCAGCTGAGTACCAATGATGATGCCGCTCTGCTCCACTATGTTGCAGATCAAATTAAAAAAGGCGGCAAACAGGTTCGAGATAGATTCTTATTTGTTATAAACAAGATGGATCAGTTCAATCCTCAGGAGGAAAGCATTGAAAAAGCTATTCTCTCCGCCAAAAGATACCTTGCTTCTTATGGCATTGAAGATCCCCAGCTGTTCCCTTGTTCTGCGTTTACGGCTTTGAATATCAAAACCGCTCTTGCAGGAATTGATATTGACAATCTGACAAGAACGCAGGAACGCCAGCTTCCGATCTCTGCAAGAGATACTCTCATTATGATTGACAAATTCTTGGAATTTGAGACTATGCACCTTGAAAAATACTCCACACTCTCTCCGAGTGCTCAGCAGGAACTGAATTTCCGTTTGAGTCGGGCGATTGAATCCGGCGATACCAAGGAGCAGGCGTTGATTCATTCCGGTATCTATTCCATTGAAGCAGCTATTACTGCCTATGTTAAGAAATATGCCAAAACAAAAAAGATTAAAGACCTGGTTGAATCTTTCCAGGAGGTTCTTGAAAGCAGCGAAGTTCTTGTCAAGGCTAAAACCCGTGTTGCCACCGATGAAAAGGCTGCTAAGGCTTGTGCTGAACGAGCAGCGGCAGTAAGACAGAAAATTGCTGATGGCAAGGAAGCTGAAGCCTTTAAGCAGAAAATCGCCGATCTTGATCCTATGCCTATAATAACTGAAAAGGCTAAGCAGCTGAAGCAGAATGCTACAACCAAGTCTAATAAGATTTTCAGACCGTATGGCGAAACTTTGACCAGCCGTGACGAAGCAAAGCGGCTTGTTAATCAGTTCAGCACTTTCAGCTCTGATGCAATGGCTGAATTAACTTCCGAATTGGAAAGTGTTATCAACAATGAAATTGTCAGCACCGGCGAACGGTTGCTTATGGAGTATCAGGAGAAAGTCTCCAAATTTGACGAGTCCTCCAACGATGAGCAGCTTGATTTCCGGACACTCGACCTCATCAAGGGCGCTCTGAACACAATGCGTGAGACAGCCGAAAGCTGGACAACCGATGACTTCGCAGCTGAAACTGTTGAAGATATCGGTGAAACCACTTACGAGGAAAGAACCTATTACGAAAAGGTTGGTCAGGAAGAAGAAGAAATTGTTGTTGGCTCTCACGAGGAAAAAGTTGGAACCCGAAAGGTCAAAGTTGGCTCTCACGAAGAGTGGGTTGGTACAAGACGAGTAAAGAAAGCCGGCTTTTTCGCAAAAATTGCCAGAATTTTCGGCGGAGGTTATGAAGAGGAAGATGTTTATGAAACTGTCGATGACTACAAGGATGAAGATGTATATAAGACAGTCCTCGAATACAAGACGATTATGAGAGATTTATTTGAGGAAAAAACTGAGCGTATTGAAAAATTCAGCGTTTCTACCGCATTGATTCAGCAGGCACTTATTGCCAAGATGCGCCGCAATCTGGACGAAGGAACAGAAAGCGCATTGGGATTTGCTGAGGAGCAGGTTGAAGCAATGAAGGCACAGTTCTCTCGCATCTTCACTGAGCTGGATGAGATTATTGCTGTAAAGTATGCAGAACTTGAAAAGTGTGCTAATGACGAATCCGAAAAGCAAGAGACTCTCAGGAAGAATAAGGACATCCTCGAATGGATTGAAACCAACATGAACGAGATAAACTCTATCCTGGATATGTAAAGAAAGTGAGGGCAAAATGAATACAGAAATCAAACAATACGCCGATTCCGGTGATATAAAATCATTAAAGTACATTTTCGTTGACTCTCTTGATGTCGATCCTACCTTTGTTCGATATGAGGAGGAATACAACTACTGCAAGTCCATACCCGGCTTGCTTGAACCTCATATTGAACTGACTCCTTTCATTGAGAACAAGGCTGACTGGAACGAAGAATACTGGACAAGCCTTAAGATGGATCTTGTCAAAAATTTTTCTGACAAGAGAATGTCTCATATGCGTGATGTGGCACAGGTATTTCTGGCCGATAAAGTTCAAAGAATTCTTGCAGAGCGTGCCGCAAACAACACGCTTCAGCACAGCGTTGCTCCAAAGGCTCAGCCTGTTCAAACAGAGAAAGCTGCGAATATCACTCCTAAACCTGATGTAACACCGAAGGAACAGTCTGTTTCTAAAGCAGAGCTTCAGGCACGGCAACTTGAAGAAGAGCGGCGAAGGTTGGAAGCTGAAAACAGAGCTCATCAAGAGCGTGAAGCCAGAGAACGAGCAGCAATAATGGAACAGCAGCGTCGTATGCAGGCACAGAAACAGTCTCAGCCCGGAGATGGATTCTCAAAAAAAGCGATTGGGATTGCAATAGCGGCGGTTACAGTGGCAGTCATTCTTATTCTTATTCTTATTCTGCTCCTGAAATAGAGCAATCCCGCAGAACAGGGAACAATAATCCCGCTTCGCCGCAAGTAAATCAAAAAGGTAAGTTAGTCAAGCCCGCTCCTGTGGACAGAGAAACAGACGGTCCACTGTTAGTTAAAGGAAATGAGCTACAACCGATTTTCAAAAACGAAAAATTTATTTTCAAAGTATCATCTACGCTCGAAAAGCTGTACCGATATAGAATTGACCCTGATATGAAAAAGGTCATTGAAATTGTTGTTTTTAAGCGTGTAAGAAACGGTGCTCCTGAGTTTGAACGGCTTCGACGTTTATCACCAAAGAGAATGCCCGGAACTCCAACTGCATTCTGCGGTAAAACCTATGATATTTACGCACTGATTTCTAAGGGATACCTTCGTGGATATATGCTTTATTCCAAAGCGATCTATGGTGATTATCAAAAAGCAGAAACCGAAAGACTGTATTTCGCATTTGAGAAGTATGAAAAGAAAGAAAGGTGAATATTGAATTGGCAAAGTGGAACAATACTCTACAATACAAAGCAGCTCCTTTACAGGCAGAGAGGGTAGAAAAAGTTGAATCTGACAGCCCCGCTGCTATTTATGCAGAGTCACCAAGAGACTTTAATTTCATTACGCTGCAAAACAATTTGCAAAACTGCCTTTCTATCGTTGATAACGAGGTAATGAAGAATTATGTACCTACACTCCAAAACTGTTCTGTTGTACCGATAGATGATGCAACTATTTCTGCCCTTGAGCAAATTCAATTCTTCCGTATTTCAGAACTTGTATATCAGGAAGATGAATTTTCTGTTCATAAGCTGGCTACTATCTTCAACGCTCTTTCAAACAAGCCTTGTACATTGGTGCTGATGATTCAGAGCGACGGTCAGACTAATGACTTCTATCTCGGAGTTCGTTCCAGAGACAGCCTCTTCTCCGGTGGTACAATGCGTCAGTTACTTGAACAAAGCCTTTTAGGATTATTCCCCGGGAGCAAAACTGACGATTACTTTAACGAGGATATGAGGGCAGATCTCGGCAAACTGGATATTGGGGCTATTTCAAGTGTCACTTGTATTGCGGACTATAAGCAAGACAAGGACTCCTTTGAAAATAAGAGCTTTATCCAGGGCCTTGAAAAGTTCATTTACAGTATGCAAGGCAAAGCGTTTACCGCCATCTGCATTGCTAATAACCTTGAACATCACGACTTAGTGAATACAAGAAAGGAATATGAGCGTATTTATACACTCATGTCCCCTTTTGCAAATATGCAGTACAACTTTGCCTTGAACAAAAGCTCCAGCACCTCTGACAGCGACACTCAAGGAGAAACTAACACAAGTTCTACCGGAATCACGACAGGCACAAGCACAAACCTGAGTGAATCCGATGCAAAAACTCACGGCACAAATTTAGCCCATACAACAACAGACACCGAAGGAAACAGCACTTCTGTCGGACTCGGAAAGAGCCGCACTACCGGAACAACAGAAGGCACATCTGATTCTGTATCCACAACAATAACAGTAGGAACATATGCAGGCGTTGGAGGTGGCAGCGATAATGTTAAGGTTAATGCAGGCGTTTCATCCAGTGTTTCCCGTGGTAAAACACACGGAACTTCCCATACTGATTCAATCTCCGATTCTATTTCGCATAATCTGACCTTAGGAATTAATTCCTCTAAGTCCATCGGTGATACCGTGGGCGAAAACGAAAGCTCTACCAAAACCCGATCTATCGGGTCCGGAACACAGTACAGCGAAAATGAAGGTCATAGCATATCCGCTAACTACGCACACACCAAGGCTCTTACAGATACTTTTGGAAATTCTCAGGCTGTTACCCTCAATGTACAAAACAAATCTTTGATAAACACACTGGAGCGACTTGAAAAACAGCTTAAACGACTTGATGAATGTGAAAGTATTGGTATGTGGGACTTTGCCGCATATTTTCTTGGAGAAAGTGCGGCTGAAGCGGAAACAGCTGCAAGTATGTATCGTTCCCTCGTTTCCGGTAATCAAAGCGGTCTGGAAATTGCCGCTGTTAATACCTGGACAGATGAAGAACGAGTTAAGGACATTTCCAAGTATGTAGTAAATTTCATTCACCCTGTTTTCCTCTACGAATTTGCGGATAGTGTC
>JBJEOV010000081.1:0-1903 GCA_051880895.1 Ruminococcus sp.
ATGGACGCACCGCTGGTGTATCGGTTGTCATGCCAATGGCACGGCCGAGCAGCTAAGTGCGGAAGAGATAAACGCTGAAAGCATCTAAGCGTGAAGCCCACTCCAAGATAAGATATCCCACTTTTAAAGTTAAGACCCCTTGTAGACTACGAGGTTGATAGGTTGCGTGTGGAAGTACAGCGATGTATGCAGCTAGGCAATACTAATAGGTCGAGGGCTTGACCTTTCAGAGTGTCTGAGGGTTTAGTTAATATATGTTCCAAGAGCAATATCTGTATTTAGTTTTCAGAGTATATCTGAAACAGAGCTATGCACCATTAGCTCAGTTGGTAGAGCACCTGACTCTTAATCAGGGTGTCCACGGTTCGAGCCCGTGATGGTGTACCATCTATGGCCCGTTGGTCAAGCGGTTAAGACATCGCCCTCTCACGGCGAAAACAGGAGTTCGATTCTCCTACGGGTCACCACAGACCTTAAGGGTTACCAACAGGTCATCAAAAACAACCGGATCTTCAGTTCGGTTCATAAGTCGGTGTTTATTACGCTGAGGGTCCACCCGTTCCCTTTCCGAACACGGTAGTTAAGCTCACGCGTGCTGACAATAGTTGGAGGGCTGCCTCCCGCAAAGATAGGTCATCGCCGACATTACAAAAAAAGAACACCCCATCGGTGTTCTTTTTTTGCTTTCTAATGATATTCAATAAAAAAGGAGTTCAGGTAAATCCCGAACTCCATTTGATTTTTGCAATAAATTACTTAATGATTGTGCCCATTGTATTTGGCTTCATACCGGCTGCGTTTGCCTCGTCTGTGTCGATATGCATTGCAAGTGCGTAGCTGTCGCTTACTCTTACTACAACATCACCGAAGGTGAGGTTTCTGCCGTTTGACGATGGAATTTCAACAGAAACGATTTGGCCATTTTCAAGACCGAATTCATCTGCATCCTTTGTTGTTGCATGGATGTGACGCTTGGCAGCAATAACACCGCAAGCGATTTCAACCTCGCCGCACGGACCGACAAGCTTGCATGTGCCTGAACCGTCAATATCGCCTGACTCTCTTACCGGAGCGTCAACACCGATTGAACGGGCGTCTGTAAGTGACAGCTCGACCTGTGTTGCATTTCTGCAAGGGCCAAGGATTGATACTGCAGGAAATTCGCCCTTTGTACCGACAACTCTTACCCTTTCTTCACAAGCATACTGACCGGGTTGTGAAAGCTCCTTTTTTACTGTAAGCTCGTAATCCTTACCAAAAAGTGTTTCAAGGTCTGCCTTTGAAACGTGAACGTGACGAGCAGAAATTTCTACTACTACTTGATTTGACATTATTAATCCTCCAATAACTAAAAATTTCAACAGATATATTTTATACCATTTTGTATTGTTTTTCAACAGTTAATTTGCTATTATTGGAATAGTATATCAGTGAGGTAAATTATGTATAAAAATTGGACTGCAAATTCCGCAAGAAAATATCTGATTGGCGTATGCGCTTTGTTTGTTGGATTTTTCATATTATCTTTGTTGTTGATAACAGCAATTAACAGTAGGAGCGAGGCAAATTATAACCTATCGGCAGTTGAAATATTGCTTATGTCTTTGGGCTTTGCCCTTGTTCCGACGTCATCATTTACGGGATTTTGTGTGGGATTTATAAGAATAGATAAACTGTCAAAAAAGCAAATATTACTAATTGTATTATTTTGTGTACCTATTGTTATTTTTGCTGTACCGTTTGGATTATTTATGCTTACTCCAACCATAGTAAACTGCATAAAATTATTACAAAGGTCTTGACAAATGCATATTATAATATATAATATATGTGATCGAATATAAACAAGAGTGAGGTGAGCCCAAAGGGTTCGCTTCTTTTTATTACAGGTGGTGAAATTTTG
>JBJEOV010000082.1:0-1857 GCA_051880895.1 Ruminococcus sp.
GGCTACGCTGTTTTATGAGCCGAGCACAAGAACTCAGATGTCGTTTCAGACCGCAATGCTCAAGCTCGGCGGCAGAACGATTGGCTTTGACAATCCGCTTAATTCCTCGGTGGCAAAGGGCGAAAGCCTTAAGGATACAATCACAATAGTCGGCGGCTATGCTGACATTATTGCAATGCGCCACCCTGTGGAGGGCTCTGCAATGGCGGCATCAATGTATGCAGGCGTACCGTTTATTAACTGCGGTGACGGCGGTCACCTCCACCCCACTCAGACGCTCGCCGACATAGTAACTCTGAGCTGCGAAAAAGGCAGACTTGATAATCTTAAAATCGGTATCTGCGGCGACCTCTTAAACGGCAGAACCGTTCATTCGCTTATAAAGGCACTTTCGCAGTATGACAATAATTCATTTGTTCTTATTTCTACAAAGGAATTACAGGTGCCGCTTTACATTATAGATATTCTTGAAAAGCACGGCTGTAAGTATGAATTTTCAAACGACCTTGCAAGTGCGATTTCAGACCTTGATGTGCTGTATATGACAAGAATTCAGCAGGAGCGTTTTGCAAGCAGGGAGGAATACGAAAGGCAGAAATATGTTTTTGTGCTGGACAAAGAAAAGCTTGCCAGGGCAAGAAAGGATATGATTATCCTCCACCCGCTGCCGAGGGTAAATGAAATTACCGTTGACATTGACGATGACCCCCGTGCGCTCTACTTCAAGCAGGCTCAGTACGGAATGTACGGCAGAATGGCGCTTATTCTTCTGCTCTTGCAGGACGACGACTTTATGCTAAAGAGCAGGAAAACCGAAATTATAGAAAAACGCTGCTCAAATCCGAAGTGCATTACTGCAAAAGAGGAGTATCTTCCCAACCGTTCTTACTTAAAGCTTGGTATGCAGATGTGCGACTACTGCGACAAGCGCATTGACAGATGAGGTGATTTTATGAGCAGAAACAGCAGAACAAGGCACAGCAAGGCGATTTCAACTGCGATTATTTCGGCACTTGCGTACATTGTGCTTGGATTTGTAATGATATTTTATCCCGACAAGGTGAGCATTGCCCTGTGCTATACGCTGGGCGGTGCTCTGACGGTTTACGGACTTTTTAACCTCATCACCTACTTCACCGCAAAACAGGCGTCCTTTGGCTTTGAAATGATAGTAGGAATTGCGGCTACGGCATTCGGCGTTTTCTTTTTGATTTCTCCGCAGTCAATCCTCGGAATGATAGCGGCAATTCTCGGTATTCTGATTATAGTTGACAGCGCTATCGACATAAAAAGAGCCTTTCAGCTAAAAGCTCTCGGTCTGAAATACTGGTGGATAAGCCTTCTGGTATCTGCGCTCGTAATTATTTTTGCGATAATGACAATCATCTTCCCCACCTTCTTTGCGGATATTATTATGATAATTTTAGGTATTGCGCTTGTGTATGAGGGTATCTCGGGACTTACGCTCATAGCAACAATCGGTCACTTCGCAAAGAAAATCTCAAATGACGCTAAAATTATAAACATAACTCCCGATAACGAATACGAAAACGATTAATAAATTCTGTTATACTTATTAATGAACACAAAATCGGTGCAATCCTTTTACGGACTGCACCGATTATTTTTAGTAAGCTAAACTATAATTTATTTATATTGAAAGTGACAAAGCAATCCTATTTAAATTATAATAAAAAACAAAACTCTTGCTCAAGGGAACCCCTGATGTGGGTTCCCTACGGTAAAACAGTCCACCGGACTGTTTTACCTACCCTCCTGCATTTGAAAATCAGTTTCTTTTTTTGGGCTCTGCCCAAACCCGCAAGCCTTTAAAAAGGCTTGACCTAAACTTTTGCC
>JBJEOV010000083.1:0-34230 GCA_051880895.1 Ruminococcus sp.
GGCGAATGGACGCGCTCAGACGAATCAAAAAGTGAAAAAGCCGCCGAGTGAAAATTCGGCGGCTAATACATAAAATAACTTACTTATTATCTTGCTTGTTGACTTGCGTGTTCTATTTTTTTATATATCTCTGGTTACAGCTGGTGGGTTTGTCGGGGATAGTCATCTGAATCAGATTCATTTCAATCGCAGGGTTGAGGTAATTTTTTCTGAAGGTTTCTCTTGATTTCAGGTTCAGCTTTTTCAGAATTTCCGCTGTGGTGTACGGAACGTCAAACTCCATTATGTCAAGCAATTTTTTTACATAACTGCTAATTTGCGAGTCGTCGGATTTTGTCTGTGAAATAATTTCCATAAGAATTTCGTCAATCATCTCAAGCATAAATTCAATGAATAGATTTGAGTTGCCCTCAACGTGACATTCTGAAATTGCGTTGTAGTATCTGTCCTGATATTTCTGAATCTGACTTTCAATAGGGATAAACTGAAAAATCGGTTTCCACTTTGTCAGAATCGCAGTCTGCCAGAGCCTTGCCATACGACCGTTGCCGTCGGAGAACGGATGAATGAAAACAAACTCATAATGAAAAACGGAGGATAAAATCAGAGGGTGAACGCTGTCCTTTTCTCTGCTCATCCAGTCAAATAAATCATTAATTAAGGACGGTACAAGGTCTGCAGGCGGAGCCATAAAGATACATCTGTCACCGTCGAACACTCCTTCTTCTCCGTGCCTGAAATTGCCCGACTCGTTCACAAGAGCATAAGTCATTATGCCGTGATATTTTTTAAGCTCGCCGACTGAAAAAGGATTGATTTCGCTGAGCTTGTCGTAAGCGTCATAGGCGTTTTTTATCTCCTGAATTTCTCTCTGAGGACCTAAAACAAAGTGACCGTTGATTACATCTCTGACCTCCGACAACGAAAGAGAGTTAGCCTCAATAGCAAGAGATGAGTAAATTGATTTGATTCTGTTGTTTTTTCTCAGCTGCGGTTTCGATTCAAAATCATTGTAGTTGCTGATTTTACCTATCTTTTCGGAGATTGACGAAACAAAGCCGAGCATTTTATTTGATATTGTAAACGGCGGTGAGTAGTCCGACATAAAAATCATTCCTTTATTTAACGCTACACTTATTATAACAAATCGGAATGGAATTATCAATAACTTACTTATTATCTTGCTTATCTTTTTGCGTGTTTTTAACGCGTAACGCTTTTCTTAAAAAACTAAAACATTTCAAAAGTAATTTTGCGTTTGATACAGTAGAATTAAAGAGAATGTTCTGTTGCAGTATAAATTGGCTTTATTGATGATATTTTCGGCATTTATTATAATTTTATATGAAAAATTTACATATAATAAAAGTGAAACAGTCGCAAACAATACTATTGCGGAAGGAAATCAAGAGGTTGAACCTGACGCTTAAAATATAAAAATAATATAAAAAATAAAAATGAAAAAGGAGAAAACCAAAATGTCAAGCAACAATAATCAGCTTAATGTACCGCAGGCAAAGGAAGCTATGGAACGCTTTAAGATGGAATGTGCTAACGAAGTAGGCGTAAACCTCAAGCAGGGCTACAACGGCGACTTAACATCAAGAGAAGCCGGTTCAGTAGGCGGACAGATGGTTAAAAAGATGTTACCCGTACGAAATAAGTCTTACATACGCAATAACCGCAATGTTGAAGGACACCGTCAGGAGGTTACATATCAGGTAAGAGTAACCTATTAAAAACGGCTTGCCTATCGCATTTTTTAGACTTAATTGAATAATAAACATCACTCCCCGAAAGGCAGAAATCATCCTCTGCCTTTCGGGGATATTTTTATAAAACCTGACACCAATAATAATTATATGATGATACAACTGCGAAATCCGAAAAAATCAATGAGATTTGCAGGTGTATTGCTTGACCTGAAAGGATATGTAAAGTGGGAATTTGCACGAGTGAGATGTTTTTTAAAACAATACTTTACAGTTATATGATAGAAATAAGTACCACCCTGCAAGTCACCCCACGAGATACCCTGCAAGTCACCCCACAAGATACCCTACAAGTCACCACCCAAGTTGCCACCCTAGTAACCACCCAAGATAAAGTGAAGAAAGCAGTCTATAAAAATACTTGAATTTTTTGTTGAACTGAAAAGTTAAAAAGAGATGGCTAAGTATTTTCAACTAAAAAGTGCAAAAGAATAAATTAGAAGAAAATCAGAAGAATTTATGCGAATATAAGTTGATTTTATTATAAAATCATTAAAACTATGCGAAATACTTTAGAAATTCTCTTAAAATCCGAAAAGATGAAGAACAGAAATATTTACAATTTGCTAAGTAAATTTTAGATTTGCTTGGCAATTTTATGTTTTCAAAGAATTTTTGAAAAAATTTAAAATTTCTTTGATTTTGTCCGTATCTTGTCACAGTCGGTTTGTTATGACATAGACACAATAAAGAAACAAACAAAAACACAAAGGAGAAATTCAAAATGAAAAAGAAATATTTACTCGCAGTAGGTTCAAAATTTTTAATCTCAGCAATAGCTGTAGCAATATGAACAAGTCCGTAAAAAATGGACAATATCGTATTCAAACAAAAACAAAACTGACCCCGTTAGAAAAACGGAATCAGTTTATTGCATAAATTTAATGTTCTACCATAGACCTGCTTTTTTGTGCTGTCTGCATGACTTGGGGCAGTTCAATAATCATAGCCTTTAATTTACTGGTATTTAAGTCAGTAAGCTGGACATCGATTGCCGCAATCAGCATTGTGCTCTCAATCTGGGATGTTGTTGAATTAAACTCGGATTTCAGGAAAATCAGAGAATCCTGCACAGCAAACTCAGATAACATCTAAAAATACAAAGCTTTTGAAAAACACAGCGAAAAAATGAATGTCACAATAAATAAGAAATTATTAAACGGATGATAATTGAAAATCTCAGGGCGTTTTTCGGCTCTTTTAGCAGTATTAAAATTACCCTAATTTACGCTATTTTAGCACAATTTACAAAAATCCGTTTATAGCATTTTACTAACTTTTAGACATCTAAGCGGATAAAATATCCGATATATCCTTGTATAATATTATGATATGGATGATAAATTTATGAGCAGATATAAGGGTGAACAGGCGGCATACTGCCATCAGAAAAGAAAGAATGTGCCTATATGGAGACTGGACACTAACACGATGACTGTTAATACACTTGCCGAGGAGCATAAAACATACCACACCGACTACATCAGGTTTCATCTTCATTTCTCTGACAGCAAGTACCCCCCGATAGGTTTCATAGGCTCGTCAATGAGGGGAAGATCGTACAGTACCTTGATGATCTGGAACTGAAAGTCAGCAAAGTTATCTCTCGTTAGGTGGAGCGTTGGAAGAGCTCCGACAGTTGCAATTAGAAAGCTGTACTTAGCGGAGATACCGATAAAATGCTCGGCCTTAAAAATTGCTTAGTGGGTATGGCAAGGGAGATCGTGTTTGAGTGTATGGCTTATATTTGAGATTGGACGGCTGTGCCTTTGGGTACAGCTGTTTATTTATTCAGGTATTATCATGGCATTTCAGGTTATGGACAAAATGTCCATAACTAACTTAGGTTTTTAATGCTTTATAATTATCACTTTGATATCATCTTTGGCATTTTCTATATCTCGTTTGAATTCTACTTCATCACGTATGACTCCGAGATCATATATAACATATATCTGCCGCTTATATTCCTTACTATAAGCTGTTATATCGGCATTGATCTCTTCGATCACTTTTGATTTTCTGCCCTCCTTTAACAGTTTTACTTCTATACACAAATTAAGCTTTGGAACTATAAAATCTGGTATGTACTCTTTACCTGAAAACTCAAATTTACCGGTTTCTCTATCATAATCTATGCCTTTATTCCACCCTTTACCGATGAATAGAGCTTCAATAGTATTTTGTACTTCTTTTTCTTTTTCCGGTTGAGTAAAAAGAGAGCTTCGTAATTTGTTCTTTATAAAATTTTCCAAATTGGTATATTCATCATCTATAAAATCAATTTCTTTTTCCAAGAAAGCAATAAGGGTGTCTGTATATACAACAAGACTGTCAATGATTTCTTTTTGTTGCGGCCAAACTGAATCAGCCCACCCTTTCATCTTATTTACATCGTAAAGCAAAATTCTTTCTTTAGACAAGTCGATCACTTTGTTAACTTCATAGGCTAAATGACTATATTCTTCGGCATATGTTTTAAACGATGAGTACCTTCCTGTAACACTTGTTGAACTATCGTTAAGAGTTCTTATCATATTTTCTTTTAAAGATTTGCATCTTAATAAAAGGAACTTAATCTGTTTTGTTCTTTCAATATCCATTTTCATACCTCCGTCAATTGTTATCAAGGAGTTATTCTCTGTGATGTGCAGCGAAGATGCTCGGTCTGGAGAATATTATTGTAGGTATAGAGAGCGCAATTGCGAGTTTATGTCTATATATTATTCACAAACTATGTCTATTAAATGTCTGTATCTTATGGTGCAGTCGTTTTACTGCCTCCAATTATCCACAATAGCTTGAACATCAAGATCGATCCATTCTTGTTTCCATAACTCTAAATAGGGAATATCATTGGAGGAAGGTTTTGGGTTACACTCTTCTATTTTTACAATTGAAGGCAATACAACCGCATCACCAATTAGAAGACATTCCCCAGATTTAAGAGTGGGCATTTTATCTATCAGCTGTCCCATAGTATCCGGTAATAGCCTTTTTACATAATTTTGATCATTGGGATTTGTTAATCTCATTGTAATGAAGTTGTTGCACTGAGAGAATATCGTTTCTGAAATTTCAGAAGGACGTTGACTTGCCAGCAGCAAGGTTATTCCGTACTTTCTTCCTTCTTTTGCGATTCGTTCAATAGACTCTCTCGAAGCACGGTATTTTACCAAATCACTGTTAGGAACATATTTATGAGCTTCTTCATAAACTAATAGGAATGGAGTATCATTATTTACTGTTTCATTTGGGTTATCCTGATGTCTTAATCTTTTGTAGTAATATCCAAATTCAAACAATAGCCTTGATATAAGTGATACAGTGATACTTAATACTTCAAATGGGACACCGCTTAAATCAATAATTGTTATATTTGATTTTGATTCACCATAGCCAATAAATTGTTTGATGGTATCCTCAAAAGTTGTGTTCTGTACTTTATCTCCTAATAAAAACGTCAGTCTTTTATCATTTATTCTGTTCTCTAAACGACTAATAAAATTTGAGAGTTTGCCATTCAAAGGACCTTGCTTCGGACCAGTTTTTCCTTGAATCATTTCATTATTCTTCTCTTGTGAAAACGACAACACGTCTTTAATATTAAAGAGAATAGGACTGTCAAAATTAATTCTATCTTTCTTCTCGTGAGAGCCTTTGAAATGATTGGTTTTACTAGTAATGACAGCTTCTTTGAATACATTTCTCTGATTATGATCATTTGCTTCTGTATCCAAAAACAACTCCTGTAATTCCTCACTGTTTAGCAACCAATAAGGTAATACTATATCCGCTACATCAAGATAATTTGCATTGGGGAAAGCAGTTCTATATTCCGAATGAATATCAAAAATGATAATATGAGAGTTGTTCAATCCTTCATATGTTCCTTCTTTTACTGACAATGCAGATTGAATGATTTTTGCCACAGTATGGGATTTTCCAGATCCTGTAGAACCTACTATGGCAATATGTTTGTTAAAAAACCTATTTCCATTTACCGGCACAGGGATATCAGGATTTGTAGATAGATTTGCAAATACAAACTTTTCCTTGTCTGCTATTGATTGAGTATAAATAGCATCAATATCAGCTCGTGTGGCTGGTTTTACGTCTTTGGGCGGTATTGCAATGGTATCTCCACCACGCTCAAAGTCACCATCTCGTAATATTCCTAAAGGATTAGCTTCTAATATATATCTTCTATCAGGTTCACCCTCTGAATTTATAATACTCTCGATTGAGTAGTTTTCTATTATTGCAAGCATAACAGCATCATCGCTATCGGATATTCTTACATAAGAGCCAACTTTTAATTTCTCGGAAGGAAGCTGAAAGTCCTCTAACTTATCGACCACGATTTTAACTTTATTTGGAAGAACAGAAATGACTTCTGCATTAATTTTTTCTTTTTCAACAGCCATAATATCCTCCTAATCTTATATCATCTGAGCAATATCATTAATGCTTTCAAATGGTATCTTGATATGATAATAGTTTTCATTATCATAAAAAGTCTTATTCTTGTAAAACTGGTATACTTCAATGGTTGATTGGGATAACTCATATACGCTATCAAGCAAATCAATGCTATCAATAATTCGTAACTTAGTAGGATGTTCTTTGCTTGGTTCTTTTACAATGGAAGAAGGATTAAAGTCTGCACCTCTAAAATCATATCCATCAGAAAACATCACGCTATCTTTTACAAGAGATTTCTTTAAATCAAGTAAACGATCATCATTAAGACCATAAAAGCAAAAATAGGGGCAGAACTTAGGCTTAGCACGTTGTGTTAGCTTACTAAACTTTTCAGCAATATGCAATATGGTGGATTTCAATTCTATAGTGGAGGTATAATTATCACATTCTATTATAAAAAAACGATTATATGGAGAGATGTTTAATCCGTTGCTAAAATATCGCTTTTTGATAGCTTTAGCAAATTTAGTCACACCACTTTTATGAAGAAGCCACATTTCAAACTGAGCATCAATTGTTTTTATGTCACTAATAAAATCTGATTTGCTTATAATTCTTTCCGCTTCATTGGTTTGAGTTGCTAATTGTTTAACTTTATATAATGCATTACAGTAATATAGAGATGCTTCCTGAGGACGGCATCCAAGCGAATCGCAAATAGTATCAATTGCTTTCTTTTCTTGTTCAAGATAACTCGGAGCATTCACATCCACAGTTAATCGATTGATAAACTCATTTAAATCGTTATCACTTAATAAAAGTTCATTATATAGAATATGATGAACTCCTTTGTCTGTATAAGTGCAAATCTTTTCCTTAATAAATGGGAGTGATAATCCTGGATAGTTTTCTTGACCTGATTCAAATGTTCCATATAAATGATAATGATAGCCTTTCGACTTATTCTCTGCATAATGACGTAACATCTGTCGTATTGCAGGAGCGATTTTAGAAGGTACATATTTTGAGCTCTCATAGCATTTGCATTGATGGAATACAACACTGTTTTCATCAGAAATGTCTACATCCTCAACGCCTTCAATACATATAGTATCATCATCATTTTTAAGTTCCAGAACTTTTATTATCGAATAATCAAACTGATAGTAGTAACCCTTTATTGATTTTTCAGCGCTTCGTCCATTATTAGCCATTTATCTTCTCCCCAGCCTACGCTTCTGCATCTTTTTCCAAATATTACGGAAAGAAGTGCAAACTTTTTTATCAATACCTAATACATCAACTAACAACTTTTTATCTACAAGGTCAAGAGCCTTTTCAATATCTTCATCGTTACGAACGATAGTGTCAATCTGCTTTAATAGTTCATTCCTTAAATCGACATCTATCTTATCCACTATCGGCAGCATTATATTACCGACTTCTCCAGGAAGTATTTCAAGTACACCACCGCCATAGCTTCTGCCACATATCTCTGTAAATGCAAATGAGATACTATTGTAGTATGATAGAAGAGCATTTTCAGCGTTTACACCCTCATTAAACTTGATGCGGTGCATCGTATCGGTAGATACGGCATTGCATCGGTTCAGCACAAACTTGGGATACAGATTATTTCTTCTGAGAAAAAAAGCATCTGGTATCCATACCGACGGTACAATATACCACCTATCACGAATAGAGCATTTGTATCCTTTATGTTCTTCGTTTTTTTCACCAAGTTCAATATACTGCTTATGTTTATCAGGATAATCCTTGTAAGGCATATCAGGGAAGCTAACTAGCATTGCACGCTTGCCGGATTCTATATTTTCCTGCCAATCGCTATCTGTAAAGTAGATACCATGAGCATGAGAGCTCCTTCCGATAAGTGGGAGTGTAACGGAAGATAAGTCATATTCCTCGGTTCTTTCTTTATCAACAGAAAAATAAGTATTGTTTCCTGTGGTGATGCCAACATTGATAAGAGCCAAATCGGAAAACTTCTTAAATCGCTTATCATAACGAATTGACTGGATAGCCTTTATTTCTTCTGCTGATACAAAGTATTTAGTCCATTTTTCCTTAACATGCTTTAATTTTTGAAATCCATTTGAATTAAGATCAAGTTTCTTAAAATCTTCAAGATTACTTAGTTCGATTATTTTTATGCCTTTTTCTTCCTTGCCCTTTTCTCCAATAAATACAAGTATCTCCTGTTCGATGTCGGGGAATACAAGTTGCTCAAAGGTCAGCAAAGTGATTTTTGAAAGCTGATTGGAAAGGAAAAGTCGAAGATCTTCAGCATATACCACTTGAAGTATCTCAGCAGGAATAACGAACGCTATTTTTCCGTTATCAGAAAGTAGCTGAACGCAAGCTACAAGAAAAGCTACCCACGCATTTATAAGCTTGTTGGACTTCATTCCATGAGAGGTTAGTATGCTTGATTGTATCTCACGTTGTTCTTCGGTAAGATACTGATAGCGAATATACGGAGGGTTGCCAAGAATAAGGTCAAAGGTCTGTTCTCCGTAAACTCGCTGATAAAAGTCTAAGAAATCTTGGTTTAACACATGAACATTCTCGTTATCTTTATAGTTATTGCTGACTTTCTCCGCTTCATCATGGTCTATTTCAACAGCAGTGATATTGGGGATGTTATTAAGAAGTTTCAATGATGCAAGGCTGTCAAGAAATACACCGTCACCGCAGCTCGGTTCTAATACATTGGTTATGTTTTGGGACGCAACAAGGCTCACCATTGCATTTGCAAGCTGCAATGGTGTATAATATGCTCCTCTTAATTTCTGTTCGGAACTATCCTTTTTGAGTCTCATAATAATTACCTTCTTTAGAACTCTAACCTGTAAACATGGGAAATAAGTTCATCTATTTCCTTGATCAGAGATGCTTTCTGACGTACAAGTGTCGTTTCGATTTGTTTAGACGGCTTCTGATAGAGCTTGTCATTGATAGCATAGACCTCTCGGCTTGCTTCAACCACTCGGTCATACAGAGCCTTTTGTTTTGAATCAGAAAAATTGAGCTTTACAAAAGGCAGAGAGGACAGTACAAATGTGCCTCTTGAAATGAATCCGCCTTCAAAGTCGCTGCCAACAATATTGAATATCTTCTCTGTGTAGGAATTGGCAAGCCAAGCCTGAATATACTCTAATTCATACTGGCTATCAGCTTTATTGGTAACTGCGCAATAGCCTGCCGTTCCCCCGGAAGCAATAAGCATATCAGCATCATCCATAGCGTACATGGGATTATCCTTAGCCATTACCTTAACGATCAACTTAGGAGTATCAATAAACGACGTTAGTGCCTGCGTTCTTCCATACTGATACCAGGTTTCTGCTGTGGCATTTGGAACATCTCTTATGCCTGACTTTGATACGCATTTAGGAACTAATCTGTCATAATAATCTAACAGATATGTGTATGTTCCAGGATAATCTGACTGCATAGTTTCAATCGGAATCAGATGTCCCTCGCTGTCATAGGGGAATATGATCTTCTTATCTGTTGAAAGGCGATTGTATGTTGTCAGCCCTTTTTCTGCTTTTTTAGTAGGCTTGAAGTATGGTTTAAGTATTTTCTTCTCGATAGAATAAACCTTATCTTCTTTCTTTACAGTAATGGTATCTTCATTTTCGCTGATAATTTCATCCCCTGAGAACCAATAGATTGGTACTGGCCTTTCAGCACTTGTTTGGATACCGTTAAAGATCTCAGCAAATTTCTCTAAAGGAGCAGATACAGGCTCGATATTTTTTAGTATCTCCAGAAACTCAAAGTCTGATGTTAGTTTCCACGGAAGTTCATCAAGCAATGAACTATTTAGCTCTATGCTGTCAGTAGGTTTACCGATCCACAAGTTATTCACAGAATCTACGTTTGTGTATTTAAAACTATCCTGTGGCTTCTTCTGCATAAGAATAATGGAGCTGTAAATTGTCTTATCTTCAAAGAGCTGCGCTGCACCAAAATCATCAAGACTTACGAGATACTTTTCCTTTGCAATAAACTCACGGAGTTTAGTGCCTGCACCGATTTTGAAAAACTTGTTAGGAATAATGTAGCACACATAACCGTTATATTTTGTTTTCTGCAAAGCTCTTTCAAGGAAGATGAAATACTTGTCAAACTGCTTGTGTGCTGTTTTATATTTCTTCTTGTAAATATCAAATTCGGGTGCAGGAATAAGAGAATGGATATCCTCGGTGGTAACATAGGGCGGATTGCCTACAATAGCATCAAAGCTGTTAACTGCAAGTTCATCCCAATTAAACGGAACGATTTCTACAAGCTGTTCTTTTGTATATTTGATGCCTTTCAGCTCCGCATCGCTGACCAACGAATTACCATGAAGAATATTGGTGCTAAGATCAGGCAATATAGGTGTTACTGTTTTAACAGAGGGGGCAGTTTCATTCTCTATCAGCTTTATCAGCAAAGAGAATTTTGCAACCTCAACAGCGTGAATATCAATATCAACACCATAAACGCAGGAACAAAGTATCTTCTTCTTTTCTTCAAGAGGAAGTTTGTATCCTCCATTGTCAATCTCAATAAGATGTGATTTGTCATTTTCAAGATACCACTCTACACAATAAGACTGTAGATACTGGAATACTTCCTCTAGGAATACACCGGAGCCACAAGCAATATCGGCAATGTGAAGCTCATATATATCGTCAGGTGTCTTATCCTTGCAAAGACGAGAAAGCGTTTTTTCTACCATATACTTTACAATCTCGGTTGGAGTAGTTACAACGGAACGATTGAGACAGTCTTTTTTATGAGCCAGTCCGATCTTACCGTTCTCAAGTATAGTGAGTTGCTCTGTCAAGAACATTTCATATATCTTACCGAGCATATTAGGCTCAATAATGTTGAAAAGATATGGACTTTGAGGGTAGTATAGTCCCTTGATTATATCAGCAATAACGCTGTTGTTTAGATCGAAAATGATATAATCCCCGGAGAACATACCAGAGTTATATCTTTTATCAGCATCACGGAAAAGAGCTTCCAACTCTCTATGAAGCGTAGCAGGATCAGCGATAGTATCTTTCAACTTATGGTAGAGAGGTAAGTTTTTATCCTCACATATTCTTATAAATACAATCTGATTAATGAATTCCTGCACAACATCATTGAGCACATCAAGAGAAGTATAATGTCCACCTTTTGAGTACAGTTCATTACTCAAGGCTACTCTCCATTGATTGATCTGTGATAAGAAAAGGGTATCAACCTGCTGCTTCTGACTCCCTGTGCCACTGAATGTGTCGCTGAAATACTTATCAAAATCACCGCTGTAAACTGAATCTCTCGATACAAGTTTGGCAATCTCATCGAGTTTATCTACATATTCTGTATATTTATAAATACGGTAGCGAGAAACAGAACAATTATCGTTATCATTTGGAATAGTCGTTGTATCATAAATGATGAAATACTCAAAGTTTGTGAGTACAGCTATCTTATGTTTTGCGTTCCAGCCGTATTTCCTCGTCTGAACAGCAGGAGATGGATCTTTGCTAATATCCACATGAGGTTTCTTTGCTTCAACGAAGAACTTAGCGACACCTCTCAGCGTTAGTGAATAATCAGGACGATCGCTTGAACTTGCGTGATACTCAGCAATGACCTCTCTGTACTGAGGTGCTAACCCCTTTTTATTAGTAACGTCCCAACCAAGAATTCCAAGAAAAGGATTGATAAATTCATCACGGCAGGAATGTTCATTGTAGGTATCTTTCTTGTACTCCTTGATGTTATCAGTAAAACGCTGTACAAGCTGTTTAAGGGCATCTATTCTATCCATACCGGTTTCCTCCTAAATAAGTAAAATCATATAAACAATATACTTATTCATAATAATTATATTACAACATGTCCCATTTTGTCAATCTTGGTTGTGAGCGTTTTTCAGCTTATTATTTGTTTTTTAAAAGGAATTGTAACTTTGACACCACTGTATTCAAAGCTCTGATTACTCATCGTCTTTTGTTTCTTGAATGCCGTGTGTCTACAAGTCTTTTTTCAGTTTCCTTATCTGCTGATCGGCAGAATAAGTATCTTGATATACTGTCTCTGCTTAAATGAACTAGATATTTTGCGCTTTCGTCAGTAGAGATTTCCTTAAATAATCTTGGAAGAGCTTCCTTTTTAAAGACATATTTGCCACTTTTATAATAAATGATTCGTACATTACTCGGATGTTTCTCAGCTTTCTGAAAGCTCTCCTTGACCTCATTTAGATACCTATTTACAGCAGTATTCAGGAAATGCTCGAAGTTGTAATACTCGCTTGGAGCAATATATCCGGCACACTTGGTTACCTTTGAAAGAACAACACCTTGCCGTCAGGTATATTATTTTTGACTTAGTTAGGGATTTTTACAGGATAAAGTTCTTCAATGTCCATAACTTCAATAGTATAGCCCATAGCTTTCAGCGAGGAATAGAGTGTGCTTGTGTACTTTTTCCGTAAGTAGTTGCTTAGCCATATGGTAGACTTTCATACTGTGGGTGTTATATTGACTTTTATCAAGATTTGTCCTTGCTTTCATTCCCTGATAGAAACCCTCGTCATATCCGTTTGCAAATACGGCTATGCCCTCAAAGGAAACACCGTAAATGTCAGCCAAAATCTGAACATAATACTTGGCTATTTTTACTCTGCCATTTTCGATACCGTTGTATATGGTGCGTGAACCTTACATAAGCTCAGCAACCTTAGCCTGCGTATATCCATGCTTTTTACGCAACTTAAGGAACTACTGATTTAATAAAAAATATAATTCTAGATTAGAATAATGAATTAAAAATTGAAATACCTAAGCTATAATGAAAGAAAAAGCACAGGAGCGATCAAAATGAGCCAAATGACATTTAGCGATTACGAGTACAGCTGCTGCAAGAAGAAAACCAAAAGAGAAGAATTTCTTGATGTTATGGAAGACATCATACCATGGGATACCTTTGCGGTCAGGGCGATAGAAATTCCGGAGTTTGATATCAAATCTCTTTCTGAAATTTTAGGACATAAAAATGTATCCTTTACGCTGAATGTTTACGGAAGTGATAATATGCAGCAGAAAGTGAAATGTATGAATCTGCTAAATGATTTATTATGATTTTTGCTGGACTTCTGAAAACAGTTGTGATATTGTTGCTTGCTGAAAGGCGGTGCGACAATGAACACACTTGAAGATTTATATTACGGAAACTTATTCCCTCAAGAAAAATGTGCAAGACTGGATGATGAAGTCAAAGAGTTATTGAAACTGCTCAACAGGAATGAAGAAAAGCTTATCGCAACTCTTTCTGAGGAGCAGAAAGAAACCTTTGAAAAATACAAAGATTGCAATCGTGAAATTTCTGAAATATGTGAGCGTGATTCCTTTATTAAAGGATTCCAATTAGGAGCAAGGATAATAATTGAAGTGATAAGTCAAGAATAGAAATATTTTCCAAATTATTTACACCCAAAAACAGACAGGAACACATCAAAGGTGGTGCTCCTGTCTGTTTTGCTTTATTCAACATCTATAACTTTTGATGCATGCTGAAATGAGATAATCCCGTCCATACAATCGTTTCTGGCTTTGATAGCTTTGTCGTGCCAATCGCAATACTGAGTATAGGTCAGATCCTTTGCAGAAGGTTTCTTTTCCAAGCTTAACGCCCGTTCGTAACGCTTATACATTCTTTGATTGACTTTGTCAAAGAGGATTTCTATATCGGACTTTGAGAAAAATTTTGGTGCAAAAACTCTGCATGTGCTTACTCCGTCACCGAGAGTATTTCCGCAATACTTATTTTTCTTTTTGGTTTTCGTTTTAAAATATCTACCACAAAGCCGACATCTTGATATGTTAGGTTTTAGTCTTACAAAGTGCATAAGAAGAAATTTATAGTAATCATCAGGATATTGAAAATGATATTCCGTTTCAATAGAGTTATCTTTCTTGTTATAGCTATATTTTATATTGCAATCAAAATTGCTGAGAAAGCTAAAACTATCATCAAGTACCATAACGGTATTCTCATTGATGCGATATAGAAATTTATTAATGGAGAAGTGCAGATTTGAAATATGAAGGATGGCTGTCTTAAGTTCATCACTTGTGATAAAACTTGGACATATATCTTTTCTTGTCCAATAATCGTTGGCCAACTGAACTGCGTGATTGAAAGCATCAAAATCCACACAGTGCTTCAGTTCTTTATTTTTTATGTACTGATTTTGAAAATCATCAATTAATTCAGCGTTGCTCAGAAAACGCTGTAGCGTAATTCCTGCAAAATCAAGAACTTCGTCAACGGCAGTTGTATCAGGTAACTTTTCTGCACTGCTGTCAGTGTGAAATATTCTTTTTAAATTTCCCCCATCATCTATACGAACCGATAAATATTTTTCTTGCAACACAATGAATCTTCCTTTTGTCAAAAAGTAAACTTTTGCGTTTTTGTGAAAGTTTACTTTTTTATTTAAATATGATTTTAGCTGTTCTACTATTATATCATATCGGTATAAAAATTCAAATTCTATACCAACGAAATTAAAACAAGGGAGGATTAAAAATGTCAAGAGAAAATGATTTGCTGAAAACTATTGACGGTGAAACGCTTTTGAATTCGCCGTTGAACTCACCTGAGTTTATTGTATCACACCTGATTCCGCAGGGAATACATTTGCTCGGTGGTTCACCAAAGATAGGAAAGTCGTGGCTTGTGCTTTGGATGTGTCTGCAAATTGCAAACGGTGAACCTATCTGGAATTACGAAACATGCAAGGGAACAGTTTTGTATCTTGCACTTGAGGACAGTTTTGAAAGACTGCAATCAAGACTTCTTGAAATCACGGACGAAGCTCCAAGCAATCTGCACTTTGCAATATTGTCAAAAAGTATTGACGACGGTTTGAACAGGCAGATAGAAAATTTTATTGATGAACATCCGGATACCGTTTTCATTGCGATTGATACTTTGCAGAGGATAAGAAACAATGATACAAAAAACAATCCATACGCAAGTGATTATGATGATCTGACTTTCCTGAAAGAGATTGCAAACAAAAATCATATTGCAATTTTGCTTGTGCATCATCTGAGAAAGCAGAGGGACGACGATCCTCTGAATATGCTTTCGGGTTCAACGGGTTTATCGGGAGCAGTTGATACTGTCTTTGTTTTGAGCAGACCAAAACGAACAGACAACCTTGCAACGCTGTATTGCTCGGGCAGAGATATTGAAACGATTGAAATACCGCTTGAGTTTTCTGAAATGAGTTTCGTATGGTCAAAGCACAACGGAGAAGAAGCTCCTGTGAAAATGCTTGACGAGGTTGTAGTTGCCGTAGATAATTATTTCTCTTCTGCTGTTGAAAAATCATTTAAGGGAACAGCAACCGAGCTTGCAGAGCTTATCAAAGAAAACAGCGGAACAGAAATAACACCGCCGATACTTTCTAAAAGACTTCTGAAATTTCATTCTCAGTTTTGCAGTCTGGGGTACAGCTGTGAATTCGGCAGAACTAATCAGGGGAGATTTATTAAAATTGAAAAGCTCGGTGACGGCAGTGACATTAGTGACGGTAAATATGATACAAAGCCAAGTGTCAATCCTTCCGTCACACTGTCACGCAAAGAGCCGTGTCAGCCAACGTGAGGCGTTTTGTGCGATTATTTTGCAGAAGTCAAGGAGTAATCCGCTTGCAAGCGAAAATCGAAATTCGGGCAAATTTACGGCAGAAATAAAAACTGCTTTAGCAAGCAGATTTTTCAATATCCGCCCGTGATTTTCAGGGTAGGTAGTTAAGCAGGAGAAAGCAAGGGGCACTGATGTATGCCCCTTGCGTACCACATCGGACGGCAGTGCTGACCGAGGATTTGGCTTGAACAAGCCGTTTTTTCGATAAAACACAGTATCATTTTACAGGGGTCAAAAGGTGATACTTTTGTGGGTCGTGATTTCGGGTTTGGTGTATCGGTGTATCCCATAATCGAAAATAATCCGATAAATAAGCCGTTTTTTCAGGAGTCAGCAAGTGTGTATCAGAATACTGGGAGATGATTTACAATGTCAGATGAAAAGCAGAGAATAAGCCTTTTTCTTGACAGGGATTTTGTGGAGAAAATTGATAAAGAAATCAAGTCGGCAGGCTTTAAATCGAGGAATGATTTTGTTGTCTATGCAGTCAATTCATATTTTGCAGACAAGCTTTTGTCAGATGAAAATTCTGTTGTCAATGAAAAGCTCGCAAAGGAAATTGCAAAGGCTAGTGAGGAACAGCAGAAAAGAATTTCAAAAGGATTGTTCCGATATGCTGTTGAGCTTGAACTTATTATGAAAATACTTGCCGAGGAAAAACATTTTTCAAAGGAAAGGCTCGAAGCTATGAGAAAGGAAGCGATAAATAATGTCCGGCGTACAAGAGGCAAGGTACGGCTTGACGATTTATTTGAACGTAAAGATTATAAGTCACTGTAAAAATCAACAAGCTATAATTCACTATGCAAGGTAAATTATTATTCGGAATGGAGGAACAAATGATGAATATTACATTCAAAAATTCAGCATAATGAATATGAGGAAGGAGAGATAGCGATTAATAAAAATGAATGTGAAAAGTTGAGAATGCAGATGTCAAAGGAAATATGGTTGTCTTTCTTTAACGAATATTTATTCAGAAACGGGCTGATAACGCAGGAGGAAAGACTAAAAATGAACGGAAAAATCGCATCGTACATCAGTCGTATAAGGAAATAGCAACGTGACGTTGCATCCAATTCGAGCAGACAGATTGATGAAAATTAATCTTTGATTCCCGACCCCTTTGGAGTAGTATCTCTAAATTTGATGAGCCGCCGAGTGAAAATTCGGCGGCTCATACATAAAATAACTTGCTTATTTTCTTACTTATTTTCTTGCGTGTTTCTTAATGCGTAACGTTTTTCTTGAATTTTCAGGTGTGATTTGTAACGTTTTTCTTAAAAATTGAAAACATTTCCAAAAACTAATTCTGCGTTTGATATAGATATATAAATTACTATGTGATATAATCATCATAATAAAGTGATGATACAACGAAATTAAAAATAGGGAAGTGAAGAAATGGATATTTTAAAAACGAGGGAACAGCTCAGGAGTTGCAGTATATATGACCTGCCGTTGCGTGTAACCTTCTATGCCCGAGTGAGTACGGAGAAGGACGCACAGCTCAACTCGCTTGACAATCAGATCAGCTTCTACTCGAATATGATTAAGAAAAATCCCAACTGGGAATATGTCGAGGGCTACATTGACGAGGGTTTGTCAGCTATCTCGACCGAGAAGCGTGAGAATTTTCACCGAATGGTAACCGACGGCGAGAACGGCGAGTTTGATATGATAATCACAAAGGAAATTTCCCGATTTGCGAGAAACACGCTTGATAGTATCAGGTTTACAAGAGAGCTTCTCCACTTCGGCGTTGCGGTGTTCTTTCAGAACGATAACATCAATACACTTGACGAGGACAGCGAACTGCGTCTGACGATTATGTCGAGTATAGCGCAGGACGAGCTGAGAAAGCTGTCGTCTCGTATCAAGTTCGGGCATCAGCAGGCAATCAAGGACCACGTTGTGCTTGGCAACAGCAGAATTTTCGGCTACCGCAAGGACAACAAAAGGCTTGTGATTGACGAGGACGAGGCGAAGATGGTGCGTGAGCTGTTCGAGTTGTACGCAACAAACGAATACAGTATGAAGCAGATTGAAAACATCTTCTGGGAGAAGGGTTACCGCAACCACAACGGCAACAAAATTGCCCACACCACAATGTCGGGTATAATTTCAAACCCGAAGTACAAGGGTTACTATGTCGGCAACAAGGTCAAAGTTGTTGATATGTTCACGAAAAAGCAGAAATTTCTGCCGCCCGAGGACTGGGTTATGTTCAAGGACGAAAGTGGAGAGATTGTCCCTGCGATAGTGTCTGAGGAGCTGTGGGACAAGGCAAACGATGTGCTTGAAAGGCGGAGCAAGGATGTCAAGAACCGTCAGGGCAAATGCAATCACGGCAACCTGCTGACGGGAAAGCTGTTCTGCACCGACTGCGGAGCAACCTACTATCGAAGAGATGCAAAGGACAGACAGGGCAACAAAAATTCAAAGTGGATATGCAGCGGCAAAATCAAAAACGGCGCAGACAGCTGTAAATCCTTTCCGATATACGAATCTGATGTCGTGCCGATTTTGCTTGAGGTATTCAAGGAAACCTCCTGCGACGTTGAAGAGCTGATAAATCAGTATGTCGAAATGTATAAATCCCTCAGCCAGCCTGAAGAGGTCGGCAGACGTCTTGACGAGCTGAAAAAGAAAATGGATTTGGAGCAGAAAAAGAAAAGCAAGCTCCTCGGCTATAACGTAAGCGGACAGATTTCCGACAGGGATTTTATCAGCCTGACAAAGCAATGCTCAAATGAGATTGCCTTGTGCGAAAAGGAAATTTCCGCACTTGAAAATGAAATGCAGACGAGAAACGATTTCAAAAAGCGGATTGAAGAAATGCGCAGAACGCTTAAGCGAGCGAGCGAGGACGCAAACAGCGGAGTAATCAACCACTCGTTTGTAGAAAAATACATTGACAGAATCTATGTAACGCCCATTGACGAAACGCATATGGAGATGAAAATCAAGCTCTTTACCAACGAAACCACCACAAAGTATCTTGAGAATCTGCGGGTTCGTACGGGACACACGTTTAAAAAGATGATTGAGTCATACGAAAACAGTATGAAATAATATATTTTTAATCAAAGCATAAAAGAATAAATCACAAAAATATATCGGGGCATATGGCGTTAAGTTGTATGCCCCGATGAATTTATGCTATAAACTTAAAATAATGTGCTTTTGTATTCTCGCCTTTAATTCTCAGAATTTAAATCGTGCAACTTAATGTAATCAAAAAGTGCGTGACAGCCTTTGTCTATATCGTTATAAGTAACATCAAAATTCCCCGTGTACCACGGATCAGCCACATCTCTTGGACTGCTTGTGAAATCGAGCAGTCTGTGAACCTTTTTCTGGTTGTCAAAGCCTAAAATTCTCTGCATATTGCGCAGATTCATAGAATCCATTGCTATAAGATAATCGTAATTTTCATAATCAGATTTTGTGATTTGCACGGCTCGGTGCGAAGTGAACGGAATGTTCATTTCAGTCAGCTTTGCCTTAGTTCCGTGATGAATACCGTTTCCGATTTCTTCTGTACTTGTTGCGGCAGAATTTATCTGGAATTTATCGGAAAGCCCATTGTCTTTTACAATTTTCTTGAATACAAATTCAGCCATAGGAGAACGGCAGATGTTGCCGTGGCAGATGAATAAAACCTTTATCATATTTTCCCTCATATCCTTGCTTATTTTTCAAATTATATTATATAGCAGTAAACCTATAAAATCAATGAAAATTAAAGCTTTGGCATATATTGATAAAGAGCTGCATAGTATTAGTTTGTAAATGAGCAGAAACAAGCTATAAAAACATTGAAAAATTTGATTAATAAATGAAATTATTGTATTTTATTATTATGTTGATGTTTTGTTTTGATAAAACGGTTGACATTCAGATAAAATAGTTGTAAACTAATAAGTAGTTAGTGATTACTAACTGTTTTTCACTATTGGAGTTAGTCAGCACTAATTCATAGGCTTTACTTTATTTGTAAATAAATAAGCCGTGAAGTGCAGGATAAAATCGTTTGTGACGGAGGTACGGTATGAGAACTCTGAAAGATGCTGAAATTGGTGAAACTGTTAAGGTAGCAAGGCTTAACGGCGAGGGTGCAATCAGGCGCAGAATTATGGATATGGGCATTACAAAGGGTGTTGAAATCTATATCCGCAAGGTAGCACCGCTGGGTGATCCTATTGAGATTACCGTAAGAGGCTACGAGCTTTCCTTGCGCAAGGCTGACGCTGAAATGGTTGAGCTTGCGTAATGCAGTGCAATCAAAAATGTAAAGGATATTGATTTATAAAAATACGGGGATTTTCCCTGATATTTTTAAGTTTCGAGTTAGTTATAAATAACTATATGAAAGGAAAAATTTATGGGTATTAAAATTGCTCTTGCAGGCAATCCAAACTGCGGTAAAACAACCCTTTTTAACGCTCTTACGGGTTCAAACCAGTTTGTCGGTAACTGGCCGGGCGTTACCGTTGAGAAAAAGGAGGGTAAGCTGAAAAAGCACGATGATGTTGTAATTGCGGACTTGCCGGGTATTTATTCGCTTTCTCCTTATACGCTCGAAGAGGTAGTTGCCCGTAACTATCTTATTGATGAAAAGCCTGACGCAATTCTTAATATTGTTGACGGTACTAATATCGAGCGTAATCTTTATCTTACAACACAGCTTACAGAGTTGGGGATTCCGGTTGTAGTTGCCATCAATATGATGGATGTTGTAAATAAAAGAGGGGATAAAATAGATATTCCTGTGCTTGAAAAGGAGCTTGGCTGCAAAATAGTTGAAATTTCTGCTTTAAAGAGTACAGGCATTGAGGAGGCTGCCGAGGCTGCAATAGAGGCTGCCCAAAGCGGAAAAACAGTTCCTATGCACAGATTCAGCGGTGCTGTTGAACACGCTCTTGCACATATCGAAGAGGCGGTAGTTCACGATATGTCTGAGGAAAAGCAGAGATGGTACGCTATAAAGGTGTTTGAGCGTGACAGCAAGGTTATTGAGAAGCTGAACATCAGTGATGATGTGCGAAAGCATATTGAAAAGGATATTCAGAATACAGAAAAAGAGCTTGACGATGACAGCGAAAGCATTATTACCAATGAAAGATATACTTACATAGCAAATGTACTGAAAACCTGCTATAAAAAGAAAAACAGCGGCAGGCTTTCTACATCGGATAAAATTGATAAGGTTATTACAAGCCGTTGGCTCGGACTTCCTGTATTTGCTGTAATTATGTTTCTCGTTTACTTCATATCAATGCAGACGGTCGGCGCAGTTGCAACAGACTGGGCTAACGACGGATTGTTCGGCGAGGGCTGGCATTTGTTCGGAATAGGCAGCTCGCAGTCTGAAGAGGCTGCCAAAGAATACGGCGATTCGGATTATATTATTCAGGCGTTTGCTGAGCAATACGGCAATGATGAAATAACCGGTGCGCTTGACGCTGAAGCTGAAGATTATTCTGACGAGGGCGCAAAGGCGGCTCTTTCACAGCTTGTTGCCGTAACTCCTGCTGATGCAAGCGTTACTTATTCGGTGGAAGATGAAGAAACACTTGAAGTAACAGAATATCCGAATACAACTAAGGCACAGCTTGAAGCTGCTGTTGGTAATTACCTCAATACCGACTACAAGGACGCCTACGGTGCGCCGAACCCAAGTACATACGGAGTATGGGTGCCGGGTATCCCCGTTATTATTGAAAACGCTCTTGAGGCTGTCAACTGCGCAGACTGGCTCAGCGGACTTATTCTTGACGGTATAGTAGCAGGCGTCGGAGCAGTTCTTGGCTTTGTTCCGCAAATGCTTGTACTGTTCTTACTCCTCGGTTTTCTTGAAAGCTGCGGCTATATGTCCCGTATAGCGTTTGTGCTTGACCGCCTGTTCCGTAAATTCGGCCTTTCCGGTAAATCGTTTATTCCTATGCTTGTAGGCACGGGCTGCGGTGTTCCGGGTATTATGGCGTCACGCACAATAGAGAATCTGAATGACCGCCGTATGACAATTATTACGACAACCTTTATACCCTGTAGCGCTAAAATGCCGCTTATCGCAATGATAGCCGGTACTGTTTTCCGTGGCTCTCCGTGGATTGCAACCTCAGCCTACTTCATTGGAATGGCTGCAATCATAGTATCGGGAATTATGCTTAAAAAGACAAGAATATTCTCGGGTGAGTCCTCTCCTTTTGTAATGGAGCTTCCCGCATACCATCTTCCGACTCCGGGCAATCTCTTGCGCTCAATGTGGGAGCGTGGCTGGTCGTTTATCAAAAAGGCAGGCACAGTTATCCTGATTTCATCAATTCTTGTATGGTTCGCAACATACTTCGGCTTTGTTGACGGCACATTCCGTATGCTTTCTGAGGACGAAATCGGTAATTCGATTCTTGCTGTTATCGGCAACGGCATAGCGTGGATTTTCTCACCCCTTGGCTGGGGAAACTGGCAGACAGCAGTTGCTTCAATTACAGGCATTGTTGCTAAGGAGAATATTGTCGGTACAATGGGCATTCTTTACGGCACAGGAGAAGCAGGTGCTTATGCTGAGATTGCAAATGTATTTACACCGTTCAGCGGCTTATCGTTCCTCGTGTTCAACCTGCTCTGCGCTCCCTGCGTTTCAGCAATCGGCGCTATCAGGAGAGAAATGAACAACGGAAAATGGACCTGCTTTGCAGTAGCTTATCAGTGTGCTTTTGCTTACGCAGTTGCACTTATGATAAACCAGTTCGGCGGTATTTTTACGGGAAATATTAATGTAATCGGACTTATTTTTGCAACAGCCGTTCTTGCATTTATGATTTATATGCTTGTAAGACCGGATAGAAATGTTAAAACTTTAAAGAAAAACTAAGTAATCAATGTTTAATAAAGGGGGATGTATATGATTGCTTTTTTACTTGAAAACATCGGCACAATAATTGTTCTGCTTATAGTTGTTGCTGTGGTTGCTGCAATTATAGTCTGTCATTTCAGAGCAAAGAAAAAGGGCAAAGCCGCCTGCATAGGCTGTAGCTGTGGCTGTGCGTCCTGTGCAATGGCAGGAAAGTGCCACCCTGACAGTGATGAAAAACAATCATTCCATAAATAAGTACAATAAAACGACCGGACAGTCATTGATTTGTCCGGTCATTGTTTTGCTTTATGCGGCACTCTTTTATCTGAAAGATTATTCTTCCATCTGCTTTCCGAGAAAAGCCGCCGCAGAATGAGCAAGCTTAACTTCGGTTTCGGTTGGTATTTTATTATCTTCACCAATAAGCATCACTACTGCGCCTGTAACATCACCGGCGGCAATGATAGGGTAGATGACTGCCGCCCTGTGCTCAACCCCTTCAACAGGCTGAACATCGCCTGCTGTAGCCTGAGTTGCAGTGTAGCTTTTTCTGCCCTCCATATAGTTTTCAAGCACAGAAGATACTCTGCGTTCAAGCAATTCACGCTTAGATACACCGGATGCGGCGATTACATGGTCTTTGTCGCAGATAATAACAGGTAATCCGCTCACCCGTGACAGCACCTCTGCATACTGAGAGGCAAAAGCCGAAAGCTCGCCGACAGGCGAATACTTTTTAAAAATAACCTCACCGTCGGTAGCAGTGTATATTTCCAGCGGGTCGCCCTCACGGATACGCAGAGTGCGACGGATTTCTTTTGGTATAACAACACGACCGAGGTCGTCAATTCTTCTTACAATACCTGTAGCTTTCATATCTGAATCTCCCTTTATCTAAGATATAATTCAAGCCAATTCCTTTCTGACCGCAAAGCTTATGCGGCGTTGCATTCGTTGCTCTAATATTGTTTGATTCAGTCATATATTTATACTGAAAATAATAGCGAAATTTCAATTTTAAGACAAGGTATTTTATGGAATTATTGTTGATTTGTAATGAAATCTTTTTGCTTATTGAATAATGGAAAAATATATTTCACAAAATTGTAATATTGGTTTTCGATAATGCTTTTAGAGTGTATAATAAAAGGATAGGTAATGCTTTAAGCACATTATTAAGGCTCTCCGATTTGCTCTGATTTGCTTATTTCATTTTCAGCACCACAGCGAGGGAAAATTTCATTTTTTCCGGTTCAAAGCTGTGGCTGACATTGCCGTTGTATTGCTTTGCAATTCGTTCAATGCTTTTCATTCCGTAGCCGTGAATAAACTTGTTGCTTTTTGTCGTTTGCAGCCTTCCGTCCCTGAGGTTAGGTGCAGACGCACAGTAGTTCCAGATATTAATAACAATATAGTTTGTATTAGTCTGCTTTACCGTAAGCTCAATTTTTTTATTCTCTGCATTTTGCGTTGCCTCAAGTGCGTTTTCAAGCAGATTGTCGAGCAATGAGGTTATGTCGTTATCTGAAATGCAGGAAAAATCAATATCACGGATATCACAGTAAAAATCAATACCCTTATCCTTGCAGGCGTTTACATATCGGTTTATTATTGCATTTATCAGCTTGTTGTCGCTGTATGTTTTAAGATATTTTATCTGATAATTTTCATAAAGACTGTCAATGTATTTATTGATTCCCTCAAAGTCTTTTTCGTTGGAAAGCTCCTTTATAGAAAGAAGATGCCGCTTTATGTCGTGAATCAGAATATTAGAATTTTCGTACTGATTTTGCAGTATTGAATAATATTCGGTATCAATTTCTGATTTCTGCTTTTGCAGCTTAAGCGATGTGTTTTCATACTGAGTTTGCAGTACGCTTTCGTGCACAAGAAAAACCACAATATTTGCATACATTAACAGTATCGTACCAACTACAAACAGAATGTATGTAAATTCATTAAGGTTGTAGTTTAAAGAGATATATGACATACCGCACATAATCAGTATAGACGCCATAGGCAGAAAGAAAAGCATATTTGTCTTGTTGATTTTAAACTCTTCTTTATTTTCTTTAACAGAAATTTTTGAAACGAAATATGCTATGAAAAAATAAATAAGCTTTGAGCTTCCGCTGAGCAGTACAAATAACATACTGTTGCTCTGCATCTCGGGAATATCAATTTTCAGAATTGTTACTGCAAAGAATGTTACGCACATTTCCGATAAAAACATTATAGAGGTCAGCAGAACCGATGTGTAAATTGATTGAAAAATGTTTGTACTGAAACAGAAAATACATATAAGGAGATTACACGCTATAAAGCCTATTATACTTGAATATTCGTTTCCGACTGTGTGAATTATGAATTGAACAACAGCAGAGGCAGAGAAAAATATAAACAGTGCATTATTGCTTAATTTCGGGGTGAATTTGTTTGAAATAAAAATATATGAAATAATTGCCTCAAAAATATGAATAATGGCATAGCAAAAAACAGTCATACAATACCTCCTGCAAAATCAAAAAACGCTTTTCTGAATTCAGCGTATTTTCTCTGAGAAATGCAGTGTACCGTAAGACTTTTGTCCGCACACTGAAAGGTAATTGAGCTTTTGTCAAAGTTAATTACATTTTGCAGATTGACAAGATAGCTTTTATGCGATTGAACAAAGCAGTTCGGCTGATTAATTATCTCGTACCATTCGGCAGGCTTTTTGTTGGTTTCATAGGATTTATCCTTTGTAAATATAACCGAGCCGTGCTTTCTGTTTTCTATGTATAAAATATCTCTGGTTTTTACAGTGAAAATTTCATCGTATTTTTCTATTATAATACTCTTGCTGATTTTTTTGTGATACTCAACAGCCTCAAGAAAATTTCTCCTGAAGCGTTCTGAATCTATAGGCTTTGACAGGTATCTGAAAACCTGAATTTTCATTGCGCTGTCGAGATAAGCCGGGTATGAGGTTAAAATCATTATTATTATGTCGGGATTAAGCTGCTTTAGTCTTTCGGAAACCTCAAGACCGTTTACCGCAGGCATTTCAATGTCAACTATTGCAATGTCGTAGGAATGCTTTTCTTTAAAAATAAAGTCGCCGCAGGTGCGCATATCAATATTAAATTCAATTTTATAGTTTTTTTGCAGGTCGCAAATCAGCGATTTTACTTTTTCGAGAATTGATTTATCATCATCACAAAGCAGAATGTTAATCACAAAAACTCCTCCTTTAAAAGCTATTATACAACAAAATCTTTGATTTGTCATATAAAAAACATCACTTTTGACTTTTTTTAATGCGTTTTTGCCCAAACTGTAACAAATAAAAAATGCTGTGCTATAATAAAATCGGTAAATAAAGGAAAAACAAGTGACATTTAGAAGTTTTGCATTTAGAGGTTTTGATTTTGGCACAGTAGTGTAAATCCGTTATGCCTGACATTCTGCATTTTAATGTAAATTGAGTAATCGGCAATTTTTATGTTTAAAGAGAGAGGGAGCAAAATGTTGGGCAGTGGGATTTACAAAATAAAATCTGATATTACATCATATGTTTTAACGGTATCTGCAAAAAAGAGAGCAGATACCACTTTTTTTGCAAAAAAATTAAATTTGTTGGTATTTTGTTATATTATATGGTATAATAAGAGAAAAAAATAATTTTTTAGCATTAAAGGTGATATTATGAAATTTAAACAGATTATTTCGGCTGCTTTGTCGGGTGTAATGCTTTTGTCTGTTGTTACGGCAAATGCTGTAATGTCGGACTCCTCAGTAATTTTTTCCGCAGCCTCTGCTGATGAAGTGCAAACTCTTGAGGATTCCGGCAGCACCAATGCAGATGTCCAGAATAACATACAAAACGGTGGTTTTGAGAGTCCAAAAGTATCAGATTTTACTACTAGTAGTAAATATTATCAGTTTGATAAGAGTAAATCTAATGAGGAAGTTCCGCATTGGAAAACAACTGCTTATGGAAGTAAAGGTAATAATGGAAAAATTGAGATGTTTATAGAAAATAACGGTGTATATATCAACACCGGTAGTAATAGAATACTTATTCCGCCTGAGGGAAGTCAGGCTGCGGAGCTTAACGCAGACGAAGCGAGTACCTTGTATCAGTATATAAATACAAGCAGCGGCAGCCTGTATGAATGGGGCTTGTATCACAGGGGCAGAAGCGGTACTGACACAATGGCGCTTATTATCGGGCCTAAGCAATTTGATGAAGATGATAATGTTGTTGATCCGGCAAAACCCAGTAAAACCACACAAGATCAGTTTATGCAAATGGTAGAGTGGCTTAAGAATAACGCAGATGAAAAGGATAAAGAAAAAATCGCAAAACAACAAGCATTTGACGAACCTATTCAGGTGGTGGTTTATTCAAAGCCGTTTGCAGCTTATGGAAAATTTAAAGATGAAAATACTGATATTCCGAATTTCAGCCTTGAGCAGACTAATGTATATACCGAAGAATGGCATATATGGATAATTAGGAGCGATAATAATGGTATAGGAAGAAACGATTGTGATAAAAATGGTTGGAAAAGATACGGTAAACCTGTGAGTACTCAGAATCACGCAACCGTTACTGCTACTGAATCAGGAGAAAGCACCGAGATCAAAAGTCCTGATTATTGCAAATACACGGTGCCGGAGGGAAGTAATGCGTCTGTTTTTGCTTTCGTAGCTTATGAGTCTGGTAATAATAATCCAACATATGGAAATTTAATCGACGGCATTAACTTTGATTTATACCATCCGTCTTCAACAACAGCTAATACCGGCGGTACAGGTAGAATTGATTTTTTTATTAATAAAAAAGAAGATTATAAAAATTTGTCAGAGGGCGAACAGTGTTCCGTTATGGTAGATGATAATTCAACCGTTACCATTACGGCTACTCCCGGCTTTGCCAAAGATGAAAACGGAAATGACAGAATAGATGGTGACAATAAAAGAATTCAGAACCATTTTGTCGGAGCATATGTTACTATAAATGGTGAAAAACAGTTTATCAAAAATGATGATGATAATTTTGTAATGACAATAGATAGTGCTGGGTACAGTACCTATAAATATGTAAAAGAAAATGTTTCAGGCAAGGTAATTGTTGACTTGTATTTTACTGAGGTATATACCGTTACATTTCTTTCAAACGGCGGTGTAAAATATAATGTGAGTGAAAAAGGTACAATTTCCCCTCCAGAAAGCATTAAGGTCATTGATCAATCACCAAATGTTGCCCGATATATTAAAGATACGAACGGAAGCTACACAACAGCCGCCTGCGAATGGAAAGAACCAAATGCCGGCGTTGAGTTTGTCGGCTGGGAGCTGCTGAATTACAGCGATGATAGCGGCAATCCTGTTATTTTTGATAAAAATACAAAGATAGAATATTATACTGAAAGCGATAAAATTAACTTCAATATTTCTGACGGAAAAAATACAGTAAATACAATCAAAGCAGAGAAGGGCGCAGTATTCCTTGCAAGGTGGTTAATTAAAAATACTGTTTATGCTCAGACCGAGATAAACGGTAATTTTGTAAACAGTACCTTGGGCGGTACGGTTAGCATTGATGAAACTAATGTCGAGAAAACGGAAGATACCGAGGATAACAACGGCAAGTATTATTATACTTCTATGAATAAGCAGGTTACGGTAACGGCTGAGCCAAATGAGGGTTACGAGTTTGTAGGTTGGTATAATTCTACAGACGCTAAAATGATTACTCCTAACCGGACTCATACCTGCGATATTACAGATACCTCGACAACGGTTTATGCAAGATTCAGATATAAGAATTATTATACTGTCCGTTTCCATATCAATGATGAGGATACTAAATCAACATCAGATGATGTTTTCAGGACATATTATAGTAACGGCATACCGCCCGAACTCGGAATTGATAAAGATTCGTTACACCTTGAAGAAAATAAAACTATAAAAGATTTCTATAATATTCCGACCACAACAAAGGACGGGAAAAAGACCTACAAGGTATTTAAGGGCTGGTATCTTGATAAGAGTAATAATGCCGACAGCCGTCCGATTAAGTGGAATAACACCAAGAATAGCACCAAGTTTGAATCTTCAACAGATGTATATGCACACTGGATTGCTATTGACAGCGTACCCCAAGACTCAACAGATAATAAGATTATTTCCGGCAAAAGCTATAAAACCTTTGACCTTTTCGGCACACAAATCAGAAACGCCGATAAAGATCCTAACTATCCGAATGGAACAGGCTCTACTCCTGCTTATACTAAATGCGGACTCAGATTTGTTACCTCACTCGGAGAACGGCTAATCGAAGATATTGATGCTCTTAATACTGCCACTATTGACAATAATTACGGATCTGTTCCGCTTGAGTACGGATATGTTATAGCAAAAAAAGAAACTGCTGATAATAAAGAAAAAGAAAACGGAAAACCGGACTATATGCTTGAATACAAAGGCATTAATGTAAACGGCGAGAATACGACAAGCAAGTACAGCTATGTTCAGAATATAGATTGTACAAGCAAATATACATTTACAAACGGCGTTGTACCTCGTGACCACTTTAACTGCGACAATTACAGAATATACTCCTTAGTTATCAGCTATGAAAACAGTGACTCTGATAAGGCGGAAGCGGCTAAGAATTCCAATGTAATCGCCCGCTCGTATATAAGATACACCGACGCTAACGGACTTCTGAGAACCTACTACAATGATTACACAGGTACATCAAATAAATACGGCGGTTGTAGTACAAGCTTTAATACGGTTAAGCATATAATTCAGGAAAAATATACGCACACAAATCAGTAAATTAAAAAAGGTTCGGTTAATCCGAGCCTTTTTTCAGCCTTAGGGAGAGCTATTATCATAATAAAAACCGCCTGAGATTTCATTCTCAAGCGGTTAAATTTTTATTATTTCTTAATTTATCAGGCACGAAGCTCTTCCTCGTTGTCGCCTGCATAGTAAACCTTTTTGATATCGGCTCCCAATGCTCTGAATTTATCAATTACATCTTCATACCCACGCTCAATGTACTGAATACTTGAAATTTCTGTAATTCCGTTAATTTCAAGAGCCGCAATAATCATTGCTGCGCCTGCTCTGAGGTCGGTAGCCTTTACGGGAGCGGCTGTGAGCGGTGTACCGCCCTCTATAATTGCAAGTCTGCCCTCAACAGAGATATGTGCGCCCATTCTGATAAGCTCGCTGACATACTGATAACGGTTATCCCATACATTTTCATTAATAATGCTTGTACCCGGAACGCTTACAAGCAGTGCCGCAAACTGTGGCTGACAGTCGGTAGGGAAGCCGGGATGAGGCATTGTTTTGATGTTACAGCGTTTTAACGGCTTTTTTGTAGCGTCAACCTTGATTGCCTCGTCATATTCGGTAATTACTACGCCCATTTCACGCAGCTTTGCCGTAATGGACTCAAGATGCTTGGGAGTGATATTATTAACTGTAATGCAACCTCTTGTAGCGGCTGCCGCACACATATATGTGCCTGCCTCAATCTGGTCGGGAATAATAGAATATGTGATACCGTGAAGATATTTTACACCACGGATTTTAATAACATCTGTGCCCGCACCTCTGACATCTGCACCCATTGAGTTAAGAAAGTTTGCAAGGTCAACAATGTGCGGTTCTCTTGCCGCATTTTCAATGATAGTCATACCCTCAGCCTTTGAAGCCGCAAGCATAATGTTCATTGTTGCGCCGACAGATACCACATCAAGATAAATATGTTCGCCGTGAAGAGTGCTGTCTGTATTAGCCTCGATAATTGCACCGTCAACAAGCTTTGTTTCAGCACCCATAGCCTCAAAGCCCTTTAAATGCTGGTCAATGGGGCGGACGCCGAAGTTACAGCCGCCGGGCAGTGCAACCTGCGCCTTACCGCATCTGCCGAGGAGCGCACCGAGAAGATAATAAGACGCTCTCATTCCTCTGACAAGCTCGGTTGTTGCAGTATGTGTTGAAATATGTGTAGGATCTATATAAAGTGATGATTTATTTATTCTTCTAACCTGTGCACCCATTTGCTGAAGAATTCTGCTGATGAGTGTTACATCGCTGATATTAGGTATATTTTCAATCTGACAAGGCTCGTCACAAAGAATTACTGCAGGGATAATTGCTACTGCGGCATTTTTTGCGCCGCTTATATTTACTTCGCCGAAAAGCGGTTTACCGCCGTTTACTACAAACTTTTCCAAACCGTTACACTCCAATTCCATATACTGTAAGATTCACAATAACGAATATGTGAGTTTTCCTAAATAAAAGAGCATACCAAAAAACAGCAATATTAATTGCTGAAAAATGAGCAGCTGCCACACTACCCAACTGATAATAGTATATCCACAAATATATTACATTTTCTTAAAACACACATTTTACAGCGTTACAACAAGGTAACACTAACTTTCTTATACAGAAAATGATACTACAAAATTGTAGTAAAGTCAACGCATATTTGAAATTGTAACCTATTTTTAGCTAAAATGTACTCAATTTAAATCTATGAATTTAAGATTATTCTTATTATGGCTAAACGAGGTTACATAATCGTAATTATTCTTATTTGAAATAATATTTCTGTCATATTTATATAATAGAATTAAAAAAATGCAATACATTTTTTGTGCTTTTCTATTATAGATAACAGTCCTCAAGCGGTAGGGAATTAATTTTTTATATTTTATTTAGATGATATATTGACAAAGCAAAAATTATATGATATACTCACATTAACATATGAACACATATACATATGAACAAATCAGAACGGAGAGATGATTATGGCAGAAAATAATACTAACAAAGAAATTCCTGACTTAGAAGTGCTTTTTGATTTAGCGGATTTATTCAAGGTGTTTGGCGATTCAACAAGAATCAGAATTATGTTTGCAATCTCTGACAATGAAATGTCAGTACTCAGCATTGCACAGGCGCTTAATATGGAGCAAAGCACTATATCGCATCAGCTCAGGGTTTTGCGGCAGAATAAGCTTGTAAGAGTGAGGAGAGAGGGTAAACAGATTTATTACACCCTTGATGACGACCATGTAAAGAAAATCATTGAAATGGGACTTGACCATGTTCTTGAATAGGAGGTTATTATGAAATACAGCTTTACACTTGATAATCTCAACTGTGCAAATTGCGCAGGTAAGATTGAGAAAAAATTAGCCGAAACTGACGGATATGAAAATGTCAGCTTTAACTTTGCCAATAAAAAGCTTGTGCTTGACAGTGCAAAAAATGTTACGGCACAGGATATTCAGGCTGTGTGCGACAGCATTGAAGACGGGGTAGAGGTAATAGATAACAATAAAAAGAAATCAGATTCCAAAAAATCGACAGCCGCTGACGATGAAAATCACGGAATTAAAAATGAGCTTATTTCTATTATAACTGCCGCTGTGCTTGGTCTGACAGCCTTTGCACTTGAGCTTACGGTGTTTGCGGATTCTGCATTCGGAACTGTCGGCTGGATTGCACTGCTTGCGTTGAGTCTTGTTGCAACTGTTCTGTCAGGGTGGAGAACATTTCTTAAGGGGATAAAGTCGGTTTTCAGGCTGCGTATTGATGAAACCACATTGCTTACCATTGCGGTTATTGCGGCGTTTGCTCTGGGCGAATTTGTAGAGGCGGCTATGGTAACTATTCTGTTTGCCGTCGGTGAAATTGTTGAGGAAAAGGCTGTTTCTGCATCAAGAAACGATATTGCAAAGCTTGCGCAGATACGCCCCGATAATGCAACAGTTCTTATAAACGGAAAAGAGGTTGTAAAGGCGGCAGAGGAGGTTAAAATCGGAAGTACCGTTGTAGTCAAGCCACACGAAAGAGTGCCGCTTGACGGTGTTATATCAAAGGGAAATACCACTCTTGACGCATCTGCCCTTACAGGCGAGAGCGTTCCCGTTGACGCTGAGGTCGGCAGTGAGGTTATGAGCGGTATGATTAACGGTAATTCTCTTATAGAAATAAAAACAACAAAGAAATTCGGCGACAGTACGGCGGCAAGAATTATAAGGCTCGTTGAGGATGCCGCCGCCGCAAAGGGAGAAAGCGAAAAGCTGATAAGCCGTTTTGCTGCGGTTTACACCCCGATTATAATTCTTATTTCAATCATTGTTGCGGTAGTACCTCCGCTTTTGGGCTTAGGCGGCTTTGAAGTATGGATATACCGTGCGTTGGTTTGCCTTGTTGCCTCCTGCCCCTGCGCTATTGTTATTTCAGTACCGCTTTCCTATTATTCGGGACTGGGTGCGTCGTCAAAAATCAGCGTTCTTATAAAGGGTGGTAAGTATATTGAGGCTCTGGCAAGGGCTGACGCATTTGTATTTGACAAGACGGGAACTCTCACAACAGGCGAGCTTACGGTAAACAGGGTATTTGCATACGGTGATTATTCGTCATCGGATATAATAGGATTGGCGGCAGCGTGTGAAAGATATTCCTCTCACCCTGTTGCAATGGCAATTAAGGCTAAGGCAGAAGATACGGATTTGCCTGAGCTGACGGACTACAGTGAAAAGGCAGGACACGGAGTTACCGCTGAATATAAGGGTAAAAAGCTTATCTGCGGTGGCGTAAGGATTTTATCCGAAAAGCAGAGAGAGCTTGCAGAAAAATCTGCGTCCGTATATGTTATTTATGACGGCGAATTAATCGGAGCAATTTCTGTAAGCGATACCTTAAGACCTGAGGCAAAAAGCGTGATAGCAGAGCTGAGAGAGCTTGGAGTAAAGGACAGCGTTATGCTTACGGGCGATAAAGAGGAAAATGCAAAGAATATTGCAAACGAATTACAGCTTGATTCTTATTCAGCCGAGCTTATGCCGTCAGATAAGCTCAACAGACTTGCCGATATTAAGAAAACGCACAGCTCAGTCTGCTTTATCGGTGACGGAATTAACGACGCCCCCGTACTTACAGCAAGTGACTGCGGCTTTGCAATGGGATTTGGCAGTGAGGCTGCTATTGAGGCGGCAGACGCAGTGCTTGCAGGCGGTAACTTAAAGCAGCTGCCGTCAGCCATCAGAATTGCAAAAAAGGTAGTTGCTACCGTCAAAACAAACATTGTATTTGCTCTTTCCGTAAAGGCAATCGTAATCATACTTGCAGTGCTTGGTATTGCGCCGATGTGGCTTTCTGTAATTGCAGATACGGGAGTAAGCGTAATGTGTGTACTTTATGCCGCAAGACTTCTTCGTATTAGCGATAAAAAGTAATTTTAGTGAAATTTTTGACTGAGCAGGAATTATTAGTTTATATTTTCAGATAACTATAATTTATCACAATATCAATAATCAAAAGTATTGATAAAAACAAACTAAGATAGAAAAACAAAAGTATAGGGTTTCCAAAGGTCACTGACCTTTGGTCGTTTGG
>JBJEOV010000084.1:0-1850 GCA_051880895.1 Ruminococcus sp.
AAGTTTTTTAAAGCTCATCAGGTTTTTTCTGTTTTAAGTCCGCTTTCCTCAAGCGCAAGATATATTATACCACCGATTTACGAAAAGTCAACCTTTTTTTACAGTTTTTTTAAAAAATTTTTCTTTTTAATAATAATACTACTATATTCGATACCCTGCTCCGTATTACCACTATATATAGTATTATCTGACAAAATTTATTTTATGCTTACTTATACTATTGAAAAAATTTATTCTGTATTATAGAATATAATTATCATATTTTAGGAGGATAACTATGAACCAACCTTTCAACCCGTATCAGCATAATGTCGAAATAGTCAGGGGCTTTTTCAGAAAGCCTGTTGTACTGCTTACGGCAATCGTCTATTGCCTGCCGAATATATTTGCAATTATTCTGCCTTTTGTGTCGTTGGCAGTTACCTTGCCTTATTATGAGGATGCAGGTACAAATTCAGGATTCAAGCTTTCTGTCAGCTTTGATATTGCGGCTATACTCTTTGCTATTGCTTTCTTCATTCTGTTTTTCAAGGCACGGAGCCGCAAGCCTTATGTAAAGCTTAACGCAGGCGTTACTCTGACTCAGGTATGCTCGATTATTTATGCGGTTTTATCGGGAATTGCCATTGCAGTATTTTTGATTTTGACAATCTGCCTTTTTTGTTTTTCATCTCAGATGCCCGAGAATGTTTTTAAGATCGCTCTGATACTTGCAGGAATTACTCTGGCTAACTCTGTGGTTGACTTTCTTTTTTATTTTGCATTCAGCAGATTTGCAAAAGGGGTTAAGTATTCGCTTACAACAGTGTTCCTTACAAAAAAGGGCTCAATTTTTACGGTAGTTGCCGGACTTATCTATATTGCTGTAAAAGCTCTTGTTCTTTTTATGATGTTTAATTTTCTTGACGGAATATTAGAAGCTATGTACTACCTTTGCACTCAGCTGCCGTCGTTTGAAGACCTTGATTACAATACCTTTATTTCTACTCTTTCAGACTTAATCAATGTGACACTTACGATTAATGTTGTTCAGACGGCCGTAAATTTATTGCCTGTTGTATTTGTAGTTATAGTTGCGTTTATGTATCACAGATATATAAAGAAAGCGACAACCGACCTTGTACTTACACCTGCCGACAATGAGGCTACACGCTTTTACACTCAGCCGCAGCCTGCTATGCAGGGCGCACCGCAGCCGCCCTTTAATCAGAACGGCGCAGCTCCGTTTGTTCCGCCTGTGCAGGATTTCAGACAGCAGCCGTCTGCAAACCCAACGGAACAGCACATTTATGAAAACCCGTATTCGGGCAACAGCAATTCTCCGCAGAGTAATCAGTACAGACCTCAGACTCCGCCGCAGGACTTTGTTCCTCAGCCTGTATTCAATAATGCAGAGAAGTCCGAAAATAATCAGCCTGATAATCAGCCCTCGGAGATTATCTGCTCTTTCTGCGGTGAGAAATTACCGCCTGATACGAAATTCTGTCCTAAATGCGGACAAAGGCTTTAAGAAAATACTGAACAGCAAAAGGAGATACCAAAGCCGGTATCTCCTTAAATTATGCCTTTATTTACTTTTTGAATGCAAGAAAATCCTCAACTGCGCTCTCACGAGCCTTATATTCATTTGAATTTTTGTCGGGCTTTTCCTTATCTATTCTTTTATCGTTGTAAATCATAAGATACCTGCCGTTTTCCGAAAGGTATGCGCCGTTTACGGGATGTCCCTCAATAATTGTAAAGCCGTTGCTTTCCTTTATCTGTGCAACGATTTCCTTGGCGGTATCGTCAAGCTTTTTTGTATCGTACTCATAAAGCTCAATGGCGAGGTCAGGACTTATGCTGTACTT
>JBJEOV010000085.1:0-1829 GCA_051880895.1 Ruminococcus sp.
GCTTCTCTTGCAATCGGTATCGGCGGTATGGTTTCAGGCTTTGCACAGGGCAAGGCTGCCGTTTCAGGTATTGCAATGAGCGCAAAGGATGACAGAAACTTCTCAAAAGCAATGGTTTCTGTTACTCTTGTTGAAATCTACGCACTCCTTTCTTTCATCGTTTCACTTCTCGTAGTTATCTCCGTTCCCGGACTTAACATCTGATAAAATTTTGCACAGAAAGGTGGGGTCTGTATGAACGGCGGCGACAAAATTCTTGACCGCATAAAGTCAGACTGCGACGAAAACATAAAAGCAATAAACGCAAAAGCCGAAGAAACCTGCTCGCAGATTCTTAAAGACGGCAAAGCGCAGGCTGAACAGGCAGCCCTCGAAATTGCTAAAAAAGCCGAAGTCAGGGTAAAACAGATTAATGCGTCCTCAAAAAGCAGTGCAGAGCTTGCTTTAAGAAACGCACTGCTCAAAAGACGCCGCAAGGAAATTGATATTACATTGTCAAAAATTCTTGAGTATCTTTTAAGCCTTGACGATAAGCAATATTTTGAAATAATCTACAAGCTTGCTTCAAAGCTGAACGGAAAATCAGGCGAGATTATGCTTAATTCAAAGGATATTTCACGCCTGCCCAAGGACTTTGAAAGCAGGCTGTCACAAATCGGACTAAAGGCAAAGGTCAGCAGAACTGCGGCTGATATTTCAGGCGGATTTATACTAAAATGCGGCGATATTGAAGAAAATATGGACTTTGCCGCAATAATCAGCGAAAAAAGCGGTGAGCTCGAAGACCTGATAAATCGTGAGCTTTTTGCGCAGTAAGGAGGAATTCAATGGCTTTATCATATGAATTTTCCATTGGCTCCGTGCGTGCAAAAGAAACCTCGCTTTTTACAAGTACCGACATTGACAGGCTGCTTTCCTGCAAGGATGAGAACGAGCTTGTAAGGCTTTTGTCTGACAAGGGCTACGGCGACGGCAAAACGGTTGAGGAAATTATTGACAGCCACACAAAAAATATGTGGGATTACCTCAGGAGTGTTGCTCCCGATTTTGAGATTTTTAATCCGTTTTTCTATCAGAACGACATTCACAATCTCAAGGTTGTATTAAAAGGTACAATGGCTAACCGTGATTACAGCGACCTTATCCTGACGCCCTTGACAATAAAGGTTGAAACGCTTAAGAAGGCTGTTGAAAAAAGGAAGTTTTCACTTCTTCCGGACTGGCTTGCCAAAGCGGCTGACGAGGCTTACGCAACGCTTGCCCACACAGGCGACGCCCGAATGAGCGACGCTGTAGTTGACAAAGCTCTTATGGAAAAGATGATTTCATCTGCCGAAAGCTTCAGTTCGCAATTTCTTAAAGCTTATTTTAAAACCTATGTTTTTTACAGTAACATAAAAATTGCTCTTCGCAGCGCACGCACCGGTACAAGTATGGATTATCTGCTAAAAGCCCTGTGCGATGTTGACGATTTCAGAAAAAACTCTGTAATTTCAGCAGCCTTAAAGGGCATTGATTCACTTGTTGATGAGCTTTCAAAATACAGGGAATACGGCTGTGCCGAGGCAATAAGCGAATACAAAAAATCTCCGTCTGCATTTGAAAGGTTTGTTGACAACAGGCTGATTAAAACTGCAAAGGAAAGCTGCAAGCGTGCAAGTGAAGGTGCAGAGCCGCTGCTCGGATATTACCTTGGCTGTGAGGCTGAAAAGAAGGTTATCCACATTATTGCTAGCGGCATAAGAACCAAAACCGACACGGATACAATCAGAGAAAGGCTGCGTGAAATTTATGGCTAAAAACATTGCCGTAATCGGCGACAGCGAGAG
>JBJEOV010000086.1:0-1813 GCA_051880895.1 Ruminococcus sp.
TTACTGTCTGCCCGGGGCAAAAGTTTAGGTCAAGCCTTTTTAAAGGCTTGCGGGTGTGGGCAGAGCCCGCAAAAAAACTGCTCCCTAAAATGCAGGAGGGTAGGTAAAACAGTCCGGTGGACTGTTTTACCGTAGGGAACCCACATCAGGGGTTCCCTTGAGCGATAGTTTTGTCCTATATCATAATTTATACAGGATTGCTTTGTTTTTTTCAATATAAATAAATTCCGGTTTAACTCATTAATGCATAACACATAATTTTATATTAAATCAAAGTATTTTTCCAAAAAATTATTCATTATTCATCATTCATTATTCATTATTCATTATAATTATTTTTACTTTCCTACGCAGAAATTATGAAAAACCCTGTCCACAACCTCGTCGCTCGTTCTCTCGCCCGTTAATTCAAGCAGACTTGTTATTGCCTCCTCAATGCTTACAGTTACCGCATCATAGGTAAGTCCGATTTCAAGGGCATTTTTTGCGTCCTTTACACTTTCAAGAGAATTTACTACCGCCTGTCTTTGTCTTTCGTTGGACAGAACACCCTCGCTCGGGTTGAAATTCTCCATTCCGGCTATCTCCTCAACCGCCTTTACAAGCTCGGCTCTTCCCTCTCCGCTTTTTGCAGAAAGATAAACCACATTCTTAATTCTGCTTTCTATATAGTCGGTGTCAAGCTGTTTGTCTAAATCCGTCTTGTTGATAATCGCAATGCAGGGTACTTCGTCTGCCGAATTGATAAGCTCAATATCGTCATCATCAAGACTGCGGTTGTAGTCGAAAACCGCAAGCAGAAGTCCGCATTGTCTGAGCCTTTTCTTTGCACGGTCAACGCCGATTTTCTCAACCTTATCGTCAGTATTTCTCAGTCCTGCGGTGTCGCTCAGCCTGAGAATAACATCACCCACAATCACCGTGTCCTCTATTATATCCCTCGTTGTGCCGGGAATATCGGTTACAATGCTTTTTTCACAACCCGAAAGCAGGTTCATCAGCGTACTTTTGCCCACATTCGGTCTGCCGGCAATCACAGTGTCTATTCCCTGCTTTACCGCCTGACCGCTGTCATAGCTTGCAATCAATCCGTCAAGCACTGCAATGCTTGCATTGAAAGCGTCAGAAAGCTGTTCGTCTGTCACCTCGGCGATGTCCTCCTCGGGATAATCCGCCCAGGCCGAGAGATGCGCCGCCGTTGAAAGCAGAAGATTTTTTACCTCGTCAATTTTATTTCTGACTGCGCCCTCTTTTACGCAGAGTGCGGCTCTTGCGGCTGAGCGTGACTTTGCGGAAATTATATCAATAACCGCCTCCGCTTCGGAAAGGTCGATTTTTCCGTTCAGAAACGCTCTCTTTGTAAATTCGCCTGCCTGTGCAGGGATTGCGCCTGCGTCAAGAACGGCTCTCAGCACCAGCTTTGTAATATAGATACCGCCGTGGCACGAAAGCTCAACCACATTTTCACCTGTATAGCTTAAAGGCGCACGAAATACAAGTGCGACAGCCTCGTCAATCTCCTCACCGTCACTTATAATTTTTCCGAAGGAGGCTGTGTAGCCCTTCATATCGGATAGCTTTTTATTGTTTATTCCTCTGAAAATCCTGTCACAAATTGTGAAAGCAGACTCACCCGAAATACGGATAACGGAAATTCCGCCCTCACCCTGCGCAGTGCTGATAGCAGCAATAGTGTCGGACATAAAATTCTTCATTCCTTTATTTTTAAAAAATATGACTATCTCTTTAACTATGAGTAAAACTATAATTTACCAACTAAAAACGGCAAAAACAAAACTTTCGGTCGGGTAAC
>JBJEOV010000087.1:0-97686 GCA_051880895.1 Ruminococcus sp.
TTGTTTTTTATTCTCCTTGATTTCTTTAATTTTCATATCAACTTGCTCCCTAAATTATAGGGAAACACTGAATAAATCACGCTGAAAGCTGTTTGCACATCTTGCTTGCATATTTTCTGCCAGCTTGCCAAAAAAATCCTCAAAAATAATGCGTCAGCATTACTGCGGTTTGTTTGTGCAACCTGACAAAAAATCTGACGGCGCAATATGCACAAACGATTTAATCAGTGTTTCCATAGTTTTACTCAAACTTTAAGCATATTATTTTATAAAGACTTTTTCCTTCTGATTAACTCCGAGGATTCCTCCTGCGCAGCCACAGAAAAGCATTGCGCCGAGCCGAATCAGAGAGAGGGGCGTAAGCACTGCTTCGCTTTGCAGTAGTCCTATAAGCGTAATTATTGCAAAGCCTGAGGCGGCAGTCAGCAATCCGCATATAAGTCCTGAGGATTTATTGATTTTTGCACAGATAAATCCTCCGAAAAATACCGACGCAGCCGTTGCGGCAAGCATTATGTAGTCGGTAATATCGGCAGGCAGAAGTCCCGAGGTGATTATAAGCACAGAGAATAATGACATAAGTATTATTTCACACAATGCAGATGTAAGCACACCGACAAAAATTGCTTTTGCAAGTCTTTTTTTATCAGACATAAAAACTCCCCCGAATAATATAAATATTATATACTCATATATATTCGGGGGAGTGGTATTTAATTCAAAAATAATGATAAGGCAAATAATCGGTAATTACTTGTCTTCCTCGTCCTTTTTCTTTTTGCCGAAAAGACCTTTTTTCTCGGTTTTATCGGTGTTTTCGCTTTTTTCGGCTTTCTTATCCTGAGCAGGAGCCTCCTTGACTGTATCTACAGTAGAGATGCACCACTTTTTAAACTTCATTTTAACTCTGTCAGAGCCTGTTTCAATGACAATAGCGTCCTCGTCATCCTTGATTGCAACAACTCTGCCCATAATTCCGCCGATTGTTGTGATTTCGTCGCCGATTTCAAGGGAGTTTCTCATCTGAGCCTCTTCTTTTTTCTTCTTTGAGCTTGGACGGATTACAAAGAAATAAAGAGCAACAAAAACCAGAACCCAGATAATAATCGTACCATATATGCCGAAAGCACCGCCTGCCTGAGCAGCGTCGGCAAGTACAACCTGATTTAATAAATTCATAACAGTCATTCCTTTCATACAATACTATTGATTATAACAGCTTTGTATTAATCTTGCAAGAATTTTTTAAAAAATATTTGCATTAAATTCTTACGCCTAAAATATTGCGGTATTTGTTATAAAATTGCGTAAAAGTACCGTTGTCAAGCTGTTCTCTGATAACCTCAGTCAGGTTATTGTAAAAATACAGATTATGCAGAACGGCAAGGCGCATACCGAGCATTTCACCGCTTTTGAGCAGATGCCTTATATATGCTCTTGAGAAATTTTGGCATACAGGGCAGTCGCAATGCTCGTCAACGGGACGGTCGTCGGTTTCGTACTTTGCATTGTTAAGGTTTCGCACGCCCTCCCAGGTGAAAAGCTGACCGTGCCTTGCGTTACGGCTCGGCATAACGCAGTCGAAAATGTCAATTCCCCTTGCAATTCCCTCAAGAATATTTACGGGAGTGCCGACGCCCATCAGGTATCTCGGCTTGTGCTTCGGCGCATAAGGCTCTACCTCTTCGATTATTTCGTACATTGTTTCGGCAGGCTCGCCTACTGCAAGACCGCCGATAGAGTAGCCCGGCAGGTCAAGCTCTGCAATTTCCTTCATATGATTTACACGCAAATCCTTGTAAATACCGCCCTGATTGATGCCGAAAAGCATCTGATCACGGTTGATTGTGTCCTCAAGCGAATTAAGACGGTTCATTTCTGCAATACATCTTTTCAGCCAGCGTGTGGTGCGTTCTACACTCTGCTTGGTGTAATCATAAGGGGAAGGATTTTCCACACATTCATCAAAAGCCATTGCAATAGTTGAGCCGAGGTTTGACTGAATACGCATACTTTCCTCAGGCCCCATAAAAATCTTTCTGCCGTCAATGTGGGAGTTGAAGTAAACGCCCTCTTCCTTTATATTTCTCAGCTTTGCAAGGGAAAACACCTGAAATCCGCCGCTGTCGGTGAGTATAGGACCGTCCCAGCGTGTGAATTTGTGAAGTCCTCCGAGCTGCTTAACCTTTTCGTCGCCCGGTCTTAAATGCAGGTGATAAGTGTTGCAAAGCTGAACCTGACATTTAATCTGCTTTAAGTCAAGAGCCGATACAGCTCCCTTGATTGCTCCGCAGGTTGCTACATTCATAAAAGCAGGAGTCTGCACTGTGCCGTGCGGAGTTACAAACTCTCCTCGGCGGGCGTTTCCCTCTGTTTTAATCAGCTTAAACATATAATTCTCCTTTTAAGAAATAAACATTGCGTCACCGAAGGAGAAAAATCTGTATTTTTCTTCAACGGCAGTTTTGTAGGCGTTCATTACATTGTCGTAGCCTGCAAATGCGCTTACAAGCATAATAAGCGTGCTTTCGGGCAGATGAAAATTCGTGATAAGTCCGTCAAGCACCTTAAATTTGTACCCCGGATATATAAAAATATCGGTAAAGCCCTCGCAGGGCTTAATCTCGCCGTAGAATGACGCAACGCTTTCGAGCGTACGGCAGGAGGTTGTGCCTACTGCAATAACTCTGCCGCCGTTCTTTTTGGTTTTGTTTATCAGCCTTGCGGTTTCCTCGGGTATTTCGTAATGCTCGCTGTGCATTTTGTGATTTGTTACATCGTCAACCTTGACGGGGCGGAATGTGCCGAGTCCGACATGGAGGGTGACATACGCAATGCTTACTCCCTTGTCCTTAATCCTCTGCATAAGCTCTTTTGTAAAGTGCAGTCCTGCCGTGGGAGCGGCGGCAGAGCCTAATTCGTGGCTGTAAACCGTCTGATAACGCTCCTTATCCTTTAATTCCTCCGTAATGTAGGGGGGGAGAGGCATCTGACCGATTTTGTCGAGGGTGGCAAAAAAGTTTTCGTCACATTCAAAGTCAACAATTCTGTTGCCGTCGTCCTTAACCTCGGCTACGGTTGCTCTGAGAAGTCCGTCACCGAATGTAAAGGATGCTCCCTCTCTCGCTTTTTTGCCCGGCTTGCAGAGGGTTTCCCAGCGGTTGCCCGTAATCTGCCTTAACAGCAAAAATTCAACTCTTGCGCCTGTTTCGTCCTTAACACCGTAAATTCTTGCAGGCAGAACCCTTGAATCGTTGGCTACAAGCAGGTCGCCGGGGTTAAGACTGTCTATTATTTCATAAAAATGCCTGTGACTGATTTCTCCGGTACTTCTGTCAACCAGCATCAGCCTTGAGCTGTCACGAGGCTCAACAGGCGTCTGAGCGATAAGCTCCTTTGGTAAATCGTAATAAAAATCACTTGTTTTCATTTTTGTTCCTCTCAAGAAAAAACCTCTGCTCAGAGGTAAGAAAATTTAAAAAATTGTGTTTGCCATTGCAAAAATAATTGACATTATAAATATTAAATGATATATTATAATTTAATATGAGCAGTATGTGAGTTTGTTCGACAAAGCTTTCGTTGCAGAACACACTGTCTTAATAATATAATATTTTAGCAAATAAGGCAACTGCTTTTTTAAAAAATATTTCATTCGGAGGAATTGTTGTGAATCAGAAGAAATTTAAGGTTGGTATCATCGGTGCAACAGGTATGGTTGGTCAGCGTTTTGCTCTCCTTCTTGAAAATCACCCGTGGTTTGATGTAAAGGTGCTTGCCGCAAGCGCAAGAAGTGCCGGCAAAAAGTACGGTGATGTTGTTGAGGGAAGATGGCATATGACCAAGGAGCTTCCTGAAAAATATAAGGATATGGTAATTGTTGACGCAGAAAATGTTGAAGAGGTTGCATCTCAGGTTGACTTCTGCTTCTGCGCTGTTAATATGAAAAAGGACGAAATCAAGGCTCTTGAGGAGAAATATGCAAAGGCTGAATGTCCGATTGTTTCAAACAATTCAGCTCACAGATTTACTCCCGATGTTCCTATGGTTATTCCTGAAATCAATGCCGATCACATCAGAGTTATTGAGGATCAGAGAAAAAGACTCGGCACAAAGAGAGGTTTTATTGCCGTTAAGTCCAACTGCTCACTCCAGAGCTATGTTCCGGCTATCCATCCGCTCAAGGAGCTTGGCGTAGATAAGGTGCTTGCCTGCACATATCAGGCAATTTCAGGCGCAGGCAAAACCTTTAATACATGGCCTGAGATGATTGATAATGTTATTCCTTACATCGGCGGCGAGGAAGAGAAGTCAGAGCAGGAGCCGCTCAAAATCTGGGGGCACATTGAAAACGGCGAAATCGTTAAGACTGACGATATCGCAATCACATCTCAGTGTATCCGTGTGCCTGTATCAGACGGTCACACAGCCGCAGTATTTATGTCGTTCAAGGACGGCGTAAAGAAACCGTCGGTTGACGAGATTATCAAAATCTGGGAGTCCTACAAGGGCAGAGCTCAGGAGCTTGAGCTTCCGAGCGCACCAAAGCAGTTCTTACACTACTTTACAGAGCCTGACCGCCCGCAGATAAAGAGCGAAAGAAACCTTGAGAACGGTATGGCTGTTTCAATCGGCAGACTCAGAGAGGACACACAGTACGATTACAAGTTTGTTTGTATGTCACATAACACATTAAGAGGTGCAGCAGGCGGAGCAGTATTGCTTGCAGAGCTTCTTTGTGCAGAAGGCTATATGGACTGATTACAGCTTTTATAGCTTAAAATAAAAATCTTAAATGGAGGTAAATTATGGGAAATCACATTTTCACAGGCTCGGGCGTTGCTCTTGTAACACCTATGAATTCTGACGGCAGTGTAAATTATGATGTGCTTGAGCAGCTGCTTGAATTCCATGTTGAAAAAGGTACAGACGCCATTATCGCCTGCGGTACAACAGGCGAGGCGGCAACTCTTTCGGAGGAAGAACACTGCAAAGTGCTTTCTTTCGTATCGGAAAAAATCAACGGCAGAATTCCCGTTATTGCAGGCACAGGCAGTAACGATACATCAACAGCCGTTATGCTTTCTAAGTCTGCTCAGAAAACAGGCGCAGACGCACTCCTTTGTGTAACTCCATATTACAATAAAACTTCACAGGCAGGTCTTATAAAGCATTTCAATGTAATTGCAGACTCAGTTGACCTTCCGATTATTCTCTATAATGTTCCGTCAAGAACAGGCTGTAACATTCAGCCAAAGACTTATCAGGAGCTTTGCAAGCATCCTAATATTGCTGCCGCAAAGGAGGCAAGCGGCAATATTTCACAGGTTGCTCTTATTCGCTCACTCTGCGGCGATAACCTCGACATTTATTCGGGCAACGACGACCAGACAGTTCCGTTTATGTCACTCGGCGCTCTCGGCGTAATTTCGGTATTTGCAAATATCTGCCCTGCCGAGATGCACAGAATTTGTCAGTTCTGTCTTGAAAATGACTTTGCAGAGGCTCAGAAGCTCCACTTCCATTACCTTGAGCTTATGAACATTATGTTTAACGATGTAAATCCTATTCCGATTAAGACAGCTATGAATCTCTTCGGCTTTGACTGCGGCGAGTGCAGACTTCCGCTTGTTCCGATGAGCGCAGCAGGCTATCACGATTTGAAGGACTGCCTTGCTAAGTACGATCTTTTAGGAAAGCACGCAAAGTAATTCGTACAAAAGGGGAAGTTAAAAATGGTAAATATAGCTCTTGTCGGCTGTAACGGAAAAATGGGTAAGGCTGTAACCTCAGCCGTTGCGTCAAGAAATGACTGTAAAATTATTTTCGGTGCAGATCCCTACGGTGTTTCTGCATACGATTATCCGGTATTTGAGAGCCTTTCGGCATCAGGCGAAAAGGCAGATGTCATTATAGATTTTTCAAATCCTGCGTCGCTTGACGGTATTCTTGAATATGCGCTTGAAAACAGGGTTCCCTGCGTTCTCTGCACAACGGGTTATTCGCCCGAGCAGGTGGAAAAAATCAAAAAAGCGTCTGAGAGTGTTGCAATTTTCTATTCGGGAAATATGTCGCTCGGTATAAATCTTCTTATTGAGCTTTCAAAAGAGGCTGCAAAGATTTTAGGCGTTGCCGATTTTGACATTGAAATAGTAGAAAAGCACCATAATCAGAAGATTGACGCTCCGAGCGGTACGGCTCTTATGATTGCAGACGGAATTTCCGACACACTTGCAGAAGAACCGCAGTATGTGTATGACCGCCATTCCTACCGCAAAAAGCGTGCCAAGAATGAAATCGGCATCCACTCGGTTAGAGGCGGCACTATCGTCGGTGAGCACGAGGTTATTTTTGCAGGTCACGATGAGGTTGTTACAATTTCACATCAGGCTCAGTCAAAAGAGGTATTTGCAGTCGGCGCAGTAAATGCAGCTGTTTACCTTGCAGCTCAGGGCGCAGGTATGTATAATATGGGCAATCTCCTTGCTGCAAAGCTCGGCTGAAAAAATAAACTATCAAACGGCACTTGTCTATGAGTGCCGTTTTTGTTATTATATGGATTTTTTATAATAAATAATTTAAAAATAAGTTTTATTATGCAAAAATCTGTCGAAAACACTTTACTTTGATAATGTGTTAATGATATAATATAGTGTAGCTTTTTGCTAAGATTAATATGTAGTTATGGAGGAAAACAATTATGAAAAAGATTTCAGCGTTATTACTTGCAGGCGTAATGGCTGCAGCTGCTCTTACAGGCTGCGGCGGTTCAAATTCACAGTCAGGCACAGCATCTCAGGGTGCAGATTCGGACTGGTCATACATTCAGAACAAGGGCGAAATGATAATCGGTATTACATATTTTGAGCCGATGAACTATATGGACGAGAACGGTGAGCTTACAGGCTTTGAAACCGAGTTTGCCACAAAGGTATGCGAAAAGCTGGGCGTTACTCCTAAGTTCCAGAAGATTGACTGGGATTCAAAGGAAGTAGAGCTTAACGCAAAAACTATCGACTGCATCTGGAACGGTCTTACAATCACAGACGAGCGCAAGGAAAATATGGATATTTCTACTCCTTATATGGAGAACAAGCAGGTTATGGTTGCAAAGGCAGACATTGCGGATACGCTCACATCGGCAGACGCACTCAAGGGCAAGACTGTTGTAGCAGAGAAGAAGTCGGCAGGCGAAGAGGTTGCTCAGAGCGACGATTTCTTTACAAGCGCTGAGTATGTATCGGTTGATTCACAGGCAAAGGCTTTGCTTGAGGTTAAGTCAGGCACGGCTGATGTTGCAGTTATCGACTATGTAATGTCAATCGGCACACTTGCCGAGGGTTCGGATTATTCCGACCTCAAGGTCGTTTCCGACAAGGCTTTCGCACCCGAGCAGTACGGTATAGCTATCCGCAAAAACAGCACAGAAACTCTCGAAAAGCTCAATGACGCTATTCAGGCTTGCGCAGATGACGGCTCGCTTGAGCAGATTGCAGAAAAATATAATCTCAAGGATTTACTCCTTGTAAAGGCAAAATAATTATGAATCAGTTTTTAAATGTTACAAACAGCCTGCTTGAGGGCTTTGGACAAAACTGTCTTATATTTATTGTTACAATTCTTGCGGCTATGCCCCTGGGACTTATCGTTTCAATGGGCTCAATGTCAAAATTCAAGCCGATTAAGTGGCTCACAAGAACCTTTGTATGGATAATAAGAGGTACTCCGCTTATGCTCCAGCTTTTTGTGGTGTTCTATGTGCCGCCGCTAATGACAAACGGCGGATTCAATTTTTCAAGAATAAATGCGGCTTTAATTGCGTTTATCATTAATTATTCGGCGTATTTTTCCGAAATATACCGTGGCGGTATTGAGTCTGTGCCAAAGGGACAGTACGAGGCAGGACAGGTGCTCGGTATGACCAAGCCGCAGATTTTCTTTAAGATAGTGCTTATGCAGGTTGTAAAGAAAATCACCGCACCAATCGGCAACGAAATTATCACACTTGTTAAGGATACCTCGCTTTCAAGCGTTATTGCAATCCCCGAAATTCTGATGATGGCTAAGGATTTCTCAATGCAGGGACTTATCTGGCCGTTGTTCTACTCGGCGGTATTCTACCTTGTTTTCTGCGGCGTACTTACGGTTTTATTCTCGTTTATTGAGAAAAAGCTCGATTATTACAAGGGTTAAGGAGGGGCAGTATGTCATTGTTAAGCGTTGAAAATATCCGTAAAAGCTACGGCAAAACTCCCGTCCTCAAGGACATCAGCTTTTCTCTTGAGAAAGGCGAGGTGCTTGCGATAATCGGCTCATCGGGCTCGGGCAAGACAACATTGCTGAGATGCCTTAATTTCCTTGAAACTCCGCAGAACGGCAAAATTTCTGTCGGCGGCAAGGTGCTTTTTGACAGCGGCGCACAGGGTAAAGCTACAGAGGCGCAGATTCGCAAGAACAGACTGCACTTCGGTCTTGTGTTCCAGTCGTTCAATCTGTTTCCGCAGTACAGCGTAATTGACAACATTATGCTTGCGCCCCGACTTGCCGCAAAGGAACAGCTAAAGCAGACAGGCGACTATATGGGCACAAAAAACTACAAGGACGCACAGAAGCTTATCAGAGAAACAGCACTCAGCCTGCTGGAAAGGGTGGGACTTTCCGAAAAAAGCTACGCCTATCCCTGCAATCTCAGCGGCGGTCAGCAGCAGAGAGTTGCCATTGCAAGGGCGCTTGCGTTAAATCCCGATGTTTTGTGCTTTGACGAGCCGACCTCGGCACTCGACCCCGAGCTTACGGGCGAGGTGCTGAATGTTATAAGAAGTCTTAAAACCTCTGACAGCACTATGATAGTTGTTACTCACGAGATTGAATTTGCCAGAGATGTTGCAGATAAAATTATCTTTATGGCTGACGGCGTAATCGCAGAGCAGGGCACGCCCGAGCAGGTAATCAATAATCCGCAGAATCCGAGAACAAAGGCATTTTTATCAAGATTTAATCATTAATCTACCAAATAAAACGCTCCGACTGTATTTTTACAATCGGAGCGTTTTTATAGATTAATAAATTCAATTTCTCTTGGCGGCTGTTCTGTACTGCATATTGCAAAGGAATGATTGCTAAATTCAAAGTGAGTGACAAAGCAGGATTTCTTTTTGTTATTTTCTATAATAGAAATATTATCATCGCTTATTTGTATTTCAAAGCTGTTGAGAGGTGTGCGCAAGCCTTCGCCGGTAAATTTAATATAGCTTTCCTTTATTGTCCACAGCTTAAAGAAAATATTATCTTTATTTTCTGAATTGCAAATATAATTATATTCGCTTTCTGTAAAAAATCTTTTTGCAATGTCAATATGAGCCTGTTTTATGATTTCAACATCACAGCCGATTTCGCAGTCGGAGCTTACGCCAAAGGCATAATTGCCCGAATGTGCAACATTAAAGAAAATTCCCTCTGCATACGGCTTGCCGTTACTGCCGTAATAAATGGAGTTTACAGGAATATTATTCTCAATAAGAATTTTATCCATAATCAGACCGGCGGCAAGCGAGCGTTTACGGTCGTCTGCAAGCTTGTATTTCAGAATTTTATTTTGCCGTTCAATGGATAATAAGGAAATTTTACTGCTGTCATACAGCGGATCGTAAAGTGCTGAAATGTCAGCTAAATACAGCCTTATCAATGCTTTCACCTCTGCTTCAGAGTAATTATAGCCTTATTTTTGTTTTAAGTCAACTAATTTTAACTTATTATTCTATTCACGAAAAATTAAAGTTTGTGAAATAAGTAAATAATTTTTTTCAAAGGTTATTTTATAATGGTTAAAATGATTACCAAATGTAAAAAGAAAATAAAGTAAATCAAAACATATGTTCTATGTATTGTTTAATATAAACAAAAAATAGGTGTCATAATTATTAGTTATACACATTTAAATAGCATAATGCACAAAGGATTATTTTAAAAAGTGTTGACTTTCACGAAGTATTGAGTATAATAATAATTGTCAAGTAAATAGTCCGCTTGACTACCGACTGATTAAACAGTCACATTACTCGAGTAAAATTTAATTAAGTCGAAAACAAGTCTAGATTTTGCCAAATGGTAAATGGCGCACGAAAAAATAAATTAATATTTTTAAAGGGAGGATATTTTTATGACACCAATCCTTAATTTACACAACATTGATGCAAGCAAATTCCTCGCCGTGCTCGATACCTGCGAGGGCAATGTATATCTCGTTACAAGCGAAGGCGACAGATTAAACCTTAAGAGCAAGCTTTGCCAGCTCGTTGGCTTAACAAAGCTCATTGAGGGCGGCAAAATTGCTGAGGCAAGCATCATCTGTGATAATAAGAACGATGAAAGCAAGCTTTTCAGATTCAATTTCTTTGGTGATACATCAGACGCCAAGGTCGGATAATAATCCGAGCAAAATGATAACACCGTGTTTTCACGATAAATTCAAAGCTTCATAAAAACTGAAGGCAGCCGCAGAAATGCGGCTGTTTTTGGTTTTGTGCAGAAAACGGCGTAAAGAGCAGAAAATTCTTAGAATAATTATTCTATATCAAATCAGAAATAATTGTGTTTGATACTAAAAATCCCTTTGGGGTGAATGAATATGAATTACCCTTTTTCTCCATAAATCCGCTGTTAATGTATAACTGCGCCTTACGGGCGAAGGAATCGGGCAGGGGATAGCCGTATCTGTTTTTGAACTTTTCAGAGCTAAGACCTTTTTTCAGTCTGAGCGAGAGCATAATGTATTCCTCGGCTGTACCGCCGTCACCGTCGGGGATAAGCTTGTTTGCTTTGAAATCATCTATATTTCTGCCATAGAAAAATCTTTTTCCGTTAAAAAATGAATGGGCAGACGGACCTATGCCGATGTATTCGCCGCATTCCCAGTAGCCTGAATTGTGGCGGCTTTCAAAACCGTCTTTTGCAAAGTTTGAAATCTCATACTGATGATAGCCGTATTTTTCGAGTAATTCAACAGTGTATAAATAAAGCTCGGCTTGCTCGTCATCGTTGGGTAAATTCAGTTTGCTTTCTATTTGAGCAAATTTTGTATTTTCTTCAATTTTTAAAATGTAAGAGGAAATATGAGTAACCGAGCATTCTGCGCAAAAATCAACAGACTGTCGGAGCGTTTCCCTGGTTTGCAGAGGGATACCCGTCATAAGGTCAAGAGAAATATTATTGATTCCCACCGATTTTGCCAGCAAAACCGTAGTTTTTGCGTCCTTTGCCGTATGAATCCTGCCGAGCTTTTTCAATTCAGCGGATACGGCACTCTGCATACCTATTGAAATGCGGTTAAAGCCTGCGTTTTTCAAGGCTGAAAAATCAAGAGCTTTTCCGCTGTCAGGGTTTACCTCTACGGTAATTTCTGCGTTGCTTTCAAGATTAAAATTTTCCTTTACGGAATTAAGAATATCGCAAAGCCGTTCTGAGCCGAGAACGCTCGGAGTGCCGCCGCCGATATAAACGGTTTTGACAGTGCCGTCAAACCGGCTGCTCCAATATTGTATTTTTTCTTTTAAATCAATTACATAATCGCTGTACTCGCTTTCGCCTGCTCTTGTGCTGTAAAAGTCGCAGTAAGGACATTTGCTTTTGCAAAAGGGAATGTGCAGATAAAGTCCGATAGATTTACTCATAATAATCACCGTAAAAAGAATTTGAGGCAGAAGTTAGAACTCCTGCCCCGATTTGGAAGGTATATGAAAAATAGGAAATAACTTAATTAGAAATAGTAATTTATTTCTATCACATATATATTACAATAAAATTACAAATTTGTCAAGCTTTTGTAGGAATTTATTTTGAATATTTTGAATATTTTTTAATTTTTATTGACATATATGTATTTAAAATAGTAAAATATAGTATTGTAAATAAGTATGTAAAAAAATATGTAAAAAAGATTCCGAAAGGATTGTAAAAGATGAGTTCATTAAAGGAAGAAATCAGCAAGCGCAGAACCTTTGCGATTATTTCGCACCCTGACGCAGGTAAAACAACACTTACAGAAAAGCTCCTTTTATACGGAGGAGCAATCAACCTTGCAGGCTCGGTAAAGGGCAAGCGCACTGCTAAACACGCAGTATCAGACTGGATGGAAATTGAAAAGCAGCGTGGTATTTCGGTTACCTCGTCTGTTTTGCAGTTCAAATATAACGGCTACTGCATAAATATTCTTGACACACCGGGACATCAGGACTTCTCTGAGGATACCTACCGTACGCTTATGGCGGCTGACTCCGCAGTAATGGTAATTGACGGCTCAAAGGGTGTTGAGCGGCAGACAATAAAGCTCTTTAAGGTCTGCGTAATGCGCCACATTCCGATTATTACATTCATAAATAAGATGGACAGGGACGCAAAAAATCCGTTCGATTTGCTTGAGGACATAGAAAATGTACTCGGTATTAATACCTGCCCCGTAAACTGGCCTATCGGCTCGGGCAAGGAATTTAAGGGCGTATATGACAGAAATTCCAAGAAAATTCTTGCTTTTACCGCAAACAACGGTCAGAAAGAGGTTGAGAAAAAGGAAATTTCTCTTGATGACCCGAATATTGACGATATAATCGGTATGTATCACCGTCAGGATTTGTTTGATGACATTGAACTGCTTGACGGTGCAGGCGACGATTTCGACCTTGAGGCTGTAAGACGGGGCGAGCTTACTCCGGTATTCTTCGGCTCGGCTCTTACAAACTTTGGTGTTGAGCCGTTCCTTGAGCAGTTTTTAAAAATTACAACCTCACCTCTTGCAAGAGAAACCGTTCATGATGTTGTAGAGCCGATGTCCGATTATTTTTCTGCCTTTGTGTTTAAAATTCAGGCAAATATGAACAAGGCTCACCGTGACAGAGTTGCATTTATGCGAATTTGCAGCGGTAAGTTTGAGAAAAATATGGAGGTTTACCACCTACAGGGCAACAAAAAAATGCGCCTTTCTCAACCGCAGCAGATTATGGCTCAGGAGCGTGAAATTGTTGATGAGGCTTACGCAGGCGATATTATCGGTGTATTTGATCCGGGCATTTTCTCAATCGGTGATACTATCTGCTCGCCGGGAAAGAAAATTCAGTTCAAGGGCATCCCTACCTTTGCGCCTGAGCATTTTGCGCTTGTCCGTCAGAAGGATACAATGAAGCGTAAGCAGTTCATTAAGGGTACGAGTCAGATTGCGCAGGAGGGTGCAATTCAGATTTTTCAGGAGCTTGACGCAGGTATGGAAGAGGTTATTGTCGGCGTTGTAGGTGTTTTGCAGTTTGATGTGCTCAAATACCGCCTTGAAAATGAATATAATGTTGACATTATAATGGAAAATCTGCCGTATGAGTATATAAGGTGGATAGTAAATGATGACATAGATCCAAAGACTCTTGACCTTGCCTCCGATACAAAGCGTATTCAGGACTTAAAGGGAAATCATCTTCTTCTGTTCACAAGCTACTGGAGCATAGACTGGGCGCTTGAGCATAACAAGGGACTTGAATTAAGAGAGTTTGGCACGGACTGATAATGCTTTACGATAAATTAAAGGAATACTCAAAAAGCGGAGTTTATCCGTTCCATATGCCGGGGCATAAGAGAAATCCTCAGCTTTGCGACACAATTATGCCCTATGAAATCGACCTCACTGAAATAGACGGCTTTGATAATCTGCATAATGCCGAGGGTTGTATTCTCGGGGTGCAGAGCCTTGCCGAAAGGCTGTATAATGTGAAAAAGGCTTTTCTGCTTGTAAACGGCGCAACGGGAGGGCTTCTGTCTGCTGTCCGTGCAATGACAGACAGGGGAGATAAGGTGCTTGTCGCCCGAAACAGCCACAAGTCTGTTTATAACGCTATTGAGCTTTGCGGATTACAGCCTGAGTACATAGTGCCTGAGATTGACGAAAAATTCGGCATAAACTGCTCGGTTACTCCTTATCAGGTTGAAACGGCAATAAAAAACAATCCTGACGCAAAGCTATTAATCATCACCTCGCCGACCTATGAGGGCGTGGTATCGGATATAAAAGAGATTTGCAGAATTGCTCATTTACATAATGTATCAGTGCTTGCAGATGAGGCGCACGGCGCACATTTTCCTTTTTCGGACAGCTTCCCGACCGAGGCGGTGCAGAGCGGAGCAGATGCGGCAGTTGTAAGTCTGCACAAAACCCTGCCGTCACTCACTCAGACAGCACTGTTGCTTACTTCAAATGAAAATCTGATTGAACCGCTTGCTGAAAATCTTGCGATTTTTGAAACAAGCAGTCCGTCGTATGTCTTTATGTCGGCAATAGAAAAATGCCTTGAATTCTGCAAAAATTCAAAGGCATTTGCTGATTATGTCAAAAAAATAAATTCTTTTTCTGAAAAATGCAGGAATTTAAAAAACATCAGAGTTTTATGCCGTGGTAATGACGATGTAAAAAATCACAGCTTTTTTGATTTTGATATTTCAAAAATTACCGTATCCGTAAAAGGTCTTGATATCAGCGGCGCAGAGCTTGCCGAAAGGCTCAGAAATGAATTTAAAATTGAACCTGAAATGGTGTGCACCGATTATGTCCTGCTTATTTCAACCGTCTGCGATTCGGACGAGGGATTTCTGAGATTGTTTAATGCCTTGCAGATTATTGACAAGGAATGTTCCTGCAATGAATTAAACTATGCAAAGCAGATGATTTCAAAGCCGGTTATTGCACTTATGCCGTGCGATTGCAGCAGAAAAAGCGGAGAATTTGAGCCTCTTAAAGACAGTGTAGGTATGATTTCGCTTGAATATGTGTGGGCATATCCGCCGGGGATTCCCATTGTTGCCAAGGGCGAGGTTATTACTCAAGAGGTTGTTGATACAATTTCCGCACAAATCAAAAGCGGAATAAATGTTTATTCTACCAAAGGGAAAATTCCCCGAAAAATATATTGCTGTAAATAAAACAAGCCTGTTGATAATATTTCGGTCAACAGGCTTTTGAAATTTATATAAATATTATAGAATAAACTTAGTCTTTGGATTTTCAAACTCTGCTTTGCGGATTTCAAAGGCTTTTTTTACATCCTCCTCAAAGGCGAGAGTCGCATTTTCTGCACCCATCAGCTTTAAAAGCCTTTTTGTAAACGCAGGGTTATTCACAAGTACAGGACCGAGCTGGGCGGTTATGACTGCGTTATTAACCATAATGCCCTCCTTGTCGGACTCCTTGTTAATGCCTATGCCCTTTATGCACTTCGTAAAATAGCAATCGGAGTTGTCGCCGTACCAATAGGTGAACTGACTTCTGAAACCGAGAATTTCTGTACCGTCTGCCATTGTGCCGTGGTTAAGACCGTTGAATCTTGTGTACTGCATACGCTTTGCAGTGAAAGGAAGGAGGTCGAGCGCAGGAATTTTTCTGCCGTCATAGTCCTCAATTTCCTTGAAAAGAACCTCGCCCGAATTGCCTGTAAAAAGCATCGGGGTGCCGTTATCAATAAGCTCCTTAATTCTGTTGCGGTAGGGGAGAAGTGCCTTGATGATAAGCTCCTGATTTTTTTCGTTTGACGGAGCAAGGTAGATAAGAGCAGGTTTTTCCTCTGCAAATAAGGGCTTTTCACCGAATGAGGTTGAAACAAACTCAGCGTCCGGCAGGCATTCTTTAAGATATTTCATATTTCCCGTATCGCCGAAAAGGTTGCAGATTTCGGGGAATAGTATTTCAATTTTCATTACCGCTCACTCCTTTCAGCCATTCGGTTGCTGATTGTGTTTTTGGAAATCGTTGCATATGAGGTTGTGTAAACATCATAAAGGAAGAAAATTGTATCTGCCTTATCAAGGTCAACCGCCGCTGCTGCGTCCGATTCCTTTTGTACGCAGGTGATTTTATCCTCAGCCACGCCTGCAAGCAGAAGTCTTATCCTGTAGTCCGTATGGCGCACACCGCTGCATATTACCTGCACGATTGAATCGTCGTTGAGAAATTCAAAGTCGGTATCATATATCCAGGCTGTGTTTTCGCTTGTTTCCTCAGCGTCACCGAGGTCGTCGAGCATAAGCACAACCGCCTTTTTGCCGCTGTGGCTTTTGATTGAGGAGAATACTCTCGAGCAGGCAACGGGATTCTGTCCCTTTGCAACGCTCATAATAACCTGCTTGTCGCCGATTTTTTCTTCATCATAACGGCTTTTTACTATTTCCAGCTTTTCAACCGATTTTTTAAGCTGTTCGGCTGTCAGACCGAATTCAGAAAGCACTGCGATTGCGCCTGCAAGGTTGTAGGTATCGGTAACGGAAGAGCCAACCATTTTGAAGTCGGCGGCTTTGCCCTTAAGTGACATTGTGATTCTGCCTGTGCCTTCGTTCACCCTTGTAACATCATAATCAGCCTTCGGAGAGCGGAAGTCGCACCTTGTGCAGTGAGCCGAGCCGATGTGATGGTAACGGCGGAAATCATATTCAAGTCTGCTGCCGCATTCAGGGCAAAGAGGTGCGTCAATGATGATGGTGTTTTCATTCAGCACCTCATTGTTTTGCTTTTCAATGCCGAAATAAACCCTGTCATTGTCCTTTGCAAGTCTTGCGCTTACAAGGTCGTCTGCGTTCAGCACAAGCTTTGTCTGCTTTGGAATGTGCTTGTCGAGAATATCAAATATAAACTCAGAGTGAGCGTTACGCTTGTAGGAATCTCTGAAAAGGTTTGTGCAGAGTAAATATGTGGGGTGAACATACGGATATATAAGTCTTGAGCTGCGCTCGTCAAGCTCAAGCACGGCAAGGTCCTTTACGGTTTTTCCTCTTAAATTAACCGCTGAAATCAGGGTAGTAGCCACGCCGCCGAGGATGTTACTTCCTGCACGGTTGTTGACAGGTGAATATCCGTTGTCTGCAAGGATATCGTTAATCATATTTGCGGTAGTGGTTTTGCCGTTGGTGCCTGTTATTCCGATAATTGTTTTCGGCTTGTCCATTCTGCCGAGAAAATCAGGGCATATTTTCATTGCAAGCACGCCGGGCATATGCGTACCATTGCGGTGCATTACCGAAAGCGCCACAGTAGCAAGCTTTGCAGCGTAAAGCGCCGCAAAAAATCGAATACCTTTCATTATAAAAGCTCCTTAATACCATTATGTGTTTAATTATAGCAAATTGAGTGTGATAGTGCAAGCACAGCAAAAAATAAAACAGATAATTATGCAATATTACACCTGGAATACATTTTATATTTAGGATTTTTACAAATATACGGAAAAAGTCTTTGACATTTACCCTGAAAAGTGATATTTTAAATATAGTGAGAGTTATACAATAATTATATATAAAATTTTAAAGTTTAGATAATAATTTATAAAAGGAGGTCAGAGTTTATGGCTGAAATAAGCTTGATGAATCCGCAGAATTCAAAAGCGGTGTTCAAAACCCTGACAAAAGAAAGCATAAACGACCTTTCACTTGATTTTATCTGCAAGGCTCTTACCAAAAGCGAGTATGAGCAGAATGTTATAATGAAAATTATGACCGAAATAACAGATGACGCAGAAACCGTAAAATACAGGGGAGATGTGTTTGACGATTTTCTCAGATTTCCTCAGCTACGGGCGTCGCTTTCCGAGCTGCTGGAGGAGCTTGGCGATTTGCGTGATATTTCACGCTTTCAGAAGGATACCGAGGCGTCCTCCTTGTGGAAGTTAGTAAACCGTTTGCGTGAGATTGACGGCTATGTAAACTGCATTACAAAAATAAAGGAATGTCTTGAGAGCCTTGATATAAAATCGGAGGGCTTGCTAAGCCTTAAAAAAGAAGTAACCGAAATTTACGATAACAGCGGTTTTCCTCAGCTTAAAGCCGATATTGTTGAAACCTTTGCAAAGGTGCAGAGGGTAAAGAGCGTTACTATCGGCGTAAATCTTGATGATTTGTTAAGACCGAAGAACGCCGGTATTCTTTCGCTTAACGACAAGGCTTTTACCTCGTCGGGACTTATGCAGCATTTTATGAAATTTACAAGCAGCGGCGATGAAATACATTTCGGCACGGATATTTCCGATTTAATGAAATTTCATCCCTCAAGCCCGAAATTCAAGGAAAACGATATCGGAATCGGAACGCTTGACGCTGTGCCGACAAACGGCAATCCTCATGTAACAACAAGCAGTCTGACAGGTGCGGATGCTCTGTCTGACAGTCTGAAAAAGGCTGTAACCGATATTATGAGAAAAACTGTGCGTGACATTCAGAGTATGCTTACAAAATATGTGAATATCAGCGGTTACACCCTTTCTGCACTTATGCCCGAAATTGTGTTTTACATAAGATGGGCGGAGCTTGTGGATAAAATCAGGGCAAAGGGACTTGAGATGTGCAAGCCGCAGATTCTTCCTTCTGAAATCAGAGAGATTTCCGCAAGGGGCATTTATAACCTTAAGCTCGCTATAAAGAGGGTGAACGGCGAGGAATTTAATATTGTGGCAAATGATATTGATTTTGACGATAAATCGGGCAGAATCTATATTCTGACAGGCCCGAACAGGGGAGGAAAGACAACCTTTACTCAGGCTGTCGGTCTTGCCGTGCTGCTTGCCCAGAACGGCATTTATGCTCCGTGCAGTGAATTCAGCCTCAGTCCGTGCGACAATATATTCACGCATTTTCCTGCTGACGAGAACGATACCGTTGATTTAGGCAGACTCGGAGAGGAAAGCAAAAGGCTTGCTGAAATTTTTGATATTGCAACCGATAAAAGCCTGCTTTTGCTTAACGAAAGCCTCGCTACCACAAATGTGTCGGAGGGCTTGTTTATAGCAAAGGATGTTGTGAGGGCAATGCGTTACCTCGGTGTGAGGTCTGTGTTCAACACGCATATGCACGACCTTGCAAAAAATCTTGATGAGATGAATTCACAAACAGAGGGAACAAGTATTGTGCAAAGCCTTGTTACTGGAGTTGACCGTGGGGAGCGCTCGTTCAGGGTTTATATATCGCCGCCGCAGGGCAGCAGCTATGCAAGGGATATTGCCAGAAAATACGGCGTCACCTTTGAACAGATAAAACAAAATATAGATAAAGCATAATCAGGAGAAAATTATGAAAAAGAAAACTATCAGCATCGCACTCGCTTGTGTGCTTTCGGTTCTTACGGCTTTTGCAACTGTAATGTCTGCGTCGGCTGTTGAGGGTTCTGTCAGTCAGCATTATGACGGAGAAATCAAAGGTGAGGAACAGTCAACTGATTATAAATTCAATGTGAGCATCTCAGGCGATTTTGAGTTTTCGGTTACCGGAGAATTGGAAAAATACGGATTACAGTTTTTTGACGCTACCGGTAATAAGTATGTGGAAGAAAGCTGTCACAACGGAGAATTTAACGGAAAATTCTATATTTCCGCCGGTTCATATACAATAAAAATCTCATCCTTTGAAAATGTAACCGGAAAGTTCAGCCTTGACTTTACATTTACCCCGTTTTACGAAACCTTCCCCGAATCAGAGGGCGGCTCAAACAACACGCTCGAAACAGCAAATGAAGCAGAAACCGAAACAATATACAAAGGACTTCTGACTGAAACCGATAAGGTTGATACTTTTAAATATCATTTTGACAAAAGGGCAATGTTTGCCGTTGAGGCAACCTCGCATATGGATAGCGTTAATGTGTATCTGCTGAATGAAATCGGCGAGGTTATCGGCAGTCAGAATATCGGCAAGGAGCAAAATCATACATTTGTGACTTCGGTTACAAAAGGCGGCACATACTATGTCGTATTTGAGAGTGAAGACGACGCCACAGGCAGCTATGAGCTTGACACCACAAAGGCTGTGTTCGGCGACTACAACAGCGACGGAAAGACAGATGTAAATGATGTTACGATTTTGCAGATGTTTATTGCTGGCGGATACAAGTTCTCTGATTTAAAATCATTATCGGCTGATATAGACGGTGACGGTCTGGTTATGGTAAACGATGTAACATATCTGCAGATTTGCATTGCTGAAAATGCGGAAATAATTTAGGAAACACTGAATAAATCACGCTGAAAGCTGTTTGCACATCTTGCTTGCATATTTTCCGTCAGCTTACCCAAAAAATCCTCGTAATGCGTCAGCATTACTGCGGTTTATTTGTGCAACCTGACAAAAAATCTGTCTGCGCAATATGTACAAACGATTTAATCAGTGTTTCCTTAATACAAAACAGCAGAAAGCACAGCTTGAAATTTCTCAGGCTGTGCTTTATTTACGCAGGAGCAAAATATATCAGGGAACGCTTTATACAAAGAAACACTTTATACAAAAAGACCTCTTGTCAGATGACAAAAGGTCTTTTACTGGAGCGGATGACGGGGCTCGAACCCGCTACCTCCACCTTGGCAAGGTGGCGCTCTACCAGATGAGCTACATCCGCATAATAAAAAGGGCAAAGGCTACTGACTTTTACCCTTTTGGTGGGAACAATAGGGCTCGAACCTATGACCCTCTGCTTGTAAGGCAGATGCTCTCCCAGCTGAGCTATGCTCCCGTAAGCTATAATATTTATCTGTAAAAGCACCTCTTGCGAAGTGCTTTTACAAAAATTGGAGGCGACACCCAGATTTGAACTGGGGAATCGGAGTTTTGCAGACTCGTGCCTTACCACTTGGCTATGTCGCCATAATGCTGTAATCTCAATCAGCGATATTGATTATATCAAATGAGGATTGATTTGTCAAGCATTATTTAAAAATTTATGAAAATAATTTACGAAAATAATTAATATTTATTTCCGGAAAAACCAAATAATACAGCGGTAAAAAAATAACAGGCAAACCGCTTTATTCTGCTGTCTGCCTGCTCCTTTAGGATTTGTTTTGTTGTCTGTTTATTTTAAGCTTTTTATACTCTTTATTTCTTATAAAAAGAGATACAGCACATTCCGAACATACAAATATTGTTACTCCGATGGAAATATAAGCAAATAATCCGAATAATGCAATAGCAAATACGGGAGCAAAGTTATTAATTTTCAGTGCGTGTATTTCCTCAATTTCTGCCTGCACCCATATCCATGTATATACACTGCTTACTATATTTGAAACAGCCAGAATGCCTGTACAAATGCAGAAGTTTTTAAATTCTCTGATTATGAAAGCGAAAATTATCGGAAAAATGATTTGTATTAAAGTCATAATCAGAAACAATCCTCCGCCCGTATCAAAGGGGAGATGTGCAGTAAAAACCGAGAGTGAAAGTATAATACATACAATCAACTTGAATTTGTTGTCTTTGTTAGCCTTATTATTCATTTTGTTTACCTTTAACCCTCAAATACATATTGATTTATGCTTTCATTTATTTTATATTCAAAGGTAGTAAGAGAAATAGAAGGACATTCGTTTATATCATAGCCTTTCAGAGTAATCAGGATACCGTTTTCCATATCTACCCACATTTCAAATTTATGTGTATTTATTTTTTCAGCGTAATCTCCGCCGATTTTACCGGTAATTACAAAGCACTTTCTGCCGAAAGCATTTTCGGTTTTGTCAATATTCCAGTTGTTGAAATCCGATAAAAGACCGAATGCGAAATCCTGTGAAAAATACTGTTTAACTGATATACTAAGTTGCGGTATATTATGTCTGTAAAAATAACAGTCTTGTTGATCTTTTTCAATGTATTTTATTCTTTTCTTTGAATCAACTAATGACACAAAATCAAGTTTTCTGTCAGATTCAATATCTGCAAAATATTTCTGACAATAAGCGTTTTTGTTTAATGCCAATATATTATTTATTGTAAGTGTGTTTCTCTCTGCAATTATTTTATCAGCAAAAGCTGCAGCATTTTCGTTTAAAATACTATTTTCGTTATCTGTTAAACCGTCATCATAATTACTTACATTATTTACCGATGTGCCGTCAAAATACATAAACGATGTCCAATCGCCGTTTTCGTTATATATAATTTCTTTTGACTTTGGATTATTTCCTTGCTGAATGCAATATGTTGCATATTGGGAATTACCTTGTGCGGAAACGAAATTATAGGTTGCCTGTAATGTGTCGAAATAATCGATTGAGTTTAACATTCTGTCATATATGTATTCTTTGTTTGTATTACTTGAGTAATTATTTGTATCTAAAAAAGTTTCTGTTCGCCTGTCCTCAGAACTGAATCCGTTAGATTTATAGATTTCTTGAGTTAATTCATCAGGTTTGGTTTCTGCGCTTATACTTGTATTTTTTGTACTTGCAGGTTGTGTGTTGGTATTTTTTTGATTTTCAGATAAAACAGATAAAGATGCGTAACCAATAATTCCACCCGTTACGGTTAGCACAAAAACTAAAGCTATAACTATTCTTTTCATATTTTCCTCCGTATATTATTTACGCTAATTGATTAAACGGTATGTTGTGTTCATTTGCATATTGTTCAGCGTATGAGCCTTTTATTCCGTATATTGTGAGCTTGTCACAGCCGTCAAAAGCATTATCTGCTATTTCGGTACATTTTTCATAAATATTTATTTTTTCTAAGGAGGTGCAATTTTCAAAAGCACCTCGTTTTATGCTTGTAATGTTTTCGGACAAGGTTAGCTGATTTAACGATGTGCAATTACTGAATGTCCATTCATAAATGATTGTAACAGCATCCGGTATGTTTATGCTGTTTAATGCATTGCAGTTTAAAAAAGCACTTTGTAAGATACCGTCATCAGAAATACTGTCCGGGATTATAAGCGTTTCTAATGAAGAACAGCCATAAAAAGACAGACTTTCAATTCTATTAACCTCCCCGTTGAATTTTACATTTTTAAGATTTTTGCAATTTGTAAAGGATAATTCTTTTATTGTGCTCGGCAGTTCCACGCTTTTTAAAGTAACAGCATTATTAAAACATCTGTCGCCAATAGATTCAATTCCCTCTGATATAATAACTTCCTCAACTATATCATTATCCTCAAACATCCCTGTTCTTTCAACTCCCCACAAATTGCGTCCTGTAACATATCCGCCTAAAGCCCATACCTTATGAAAACAAATAGTTGACGGTATAACCACTTTTTTTGACGGAAAATTTACTTTTACTATGGTAGCTGAGTTATTATTATAATATTTATTGGTTTCGTATGTAAAGCCAAACCACCAATGCACACCGGAAAATCCTTGGGTTATATAAATCATTACAAATACTATAACAATCAGTAATATCAGCAGTTTGTATTTTTTTGCTTTAGTCATAACATCACCTACAATTATTATTGTTCTGTGATAAATATAGCACAGATAGAAATATATTGATAGATGACATTTGTCACTGATTTTAAACCAAAACGGCTCATTTTCGCAAATTGAAAATGAGCCGTTAATGTTGTTGTATATTTTTAAATATAATCGTTTTTTACTGCATAAATTGCAAGCTGAGTTCTGTCCCTCAGGTTCAATTTTAACAGCAACGCAGAAATATTATTTCGTACCGTTCCCTCAGAGATAAACATGGTTTTTGAAATTTCCTTGTTGCTCATTCCTTTGGCTATATTAACCAAAAGCTCGGTTTCTCTGCCGGTAAGTCTGATAGCATCGGACCGGCTGTTTACAAGCTTTCCTTTAATACTTTCAAAAATCGTTTTTCCGAAAACATTTATATCCATCATCGTGCTTTTTATGGCGTTGACGATTTTGTTTTCGTCAACATCCTTCAGCACATAGCCGTCAGCACCGCTTGACAAAGCCTTGCTTACGGTGGCTTTATCGTCAAAGGTGGTGAGAACAAGCACCTTGATGCCCGGAAAATCCTGCTTTATTTTCAGCGTAGCGTTTCCGCCGTCGCAGTCGGGCATTTGCATATCCATAAGCACAATGTCTGGGTTTTCTGTTTTGCATAAATTATATGCTGTGTTTCCGTTGTCTGCCAGACCGCATACCTTTATGTCGCTGTCCTGTTCAATAATTACCTTTAGACCGTTTCTGAAAATATCATCGTCATCGGCAATCAAAACCCTGATCAACCTCTTTCACCTCCACGGGCATATATGCTTTAACGGAAAAACCGCCGCCCGAAAATGAGGTAAATTCAATAATACCGCCTGTTGAATTTACCTTTGCTTTCATTCCGTTAAGTCCGTAATCTGCGACTATTTTGTCGCAGCCAATGCCGTTGTCGATTATGTAAATCCTGATGCTTTCATCTGAAAATTTCAATATTACATCAATTCTGTTTGCCTTGCCATGCCTTATTGAATTGGTGACAGCTTCTCGCACAATGCTGAATATTATATCGCCTGCAAAGCTATGGCGGTCTGTGGCTTCCCCGATAACAGTAAGCTCAATGCACTCACACATTGCTTTCTTTTCTTCGATCAAATCATTTATTCTTTTAACAATGTTGATTTCCGAGAATGTTCTGATACCTGCAACGCAGTTTCTGACATCACCCAGTAATAATTCGGCAGAGTTCAAAGCTTTTGCGATATTCTCTTGCGAACTTTCGGTATTAATTTGCGATAGCTTGAGCAAGGTCATGATGGATACAAGCCTGTGTCCAATGGAATCGTGCAGTTCCTGTGCAATTCTTGTGCGTTCTCTTTCAACGGCAAGGCTTTTTTCAATCACATTAATTTTTTCAAGCCGATTATTTGCCTCACTAAGCTTCAGGTTTTTTGCAGAAAGTTCTTTGTTGAAATTAACATATTCTGTGACATTATAAAAAATAAATATATATGATATAATTCTTTTGCCGTTGCTTACAGGCATTTTGCTGACCTCAAAAAATCTGTTATCCGATAATTCAAGCGTTGCAGAATTGCTGTTGTCTGTAAAAAACATTTCATTCAGAGCATAACAGTGGTCGCTTGCTTTCTCGCAAAAATATTCAAATGCAGTTTTTATGTTCTTTTGTATAAGGCTATCGTCAAAGCCGAAGGTCTTTTTTAAGGTTTCGTTAATGTATATAACCTTGCATTTTTTATTTGTAACAAGTATTCCCTCGTTAACAGAACTCATCAGGTGCTTTACTATTAGCGGAGGTATTGTAATAAATTCGTATTTATATATTGCCAAAAAAATCAGCAATGATGTTACAGAAAATGATACGGGAGTAAAATCATAATTCAGCGAGAAAATATCTATCAGTGACAGTAGATTAAATACCAGAGGAATAACAGCCGAAAGTGAAATTAAAATAATCTGTATAAATTTCTCTTTAAATGATTTTATGTTTCTGACTGTCATCAGAAAGACAGCAGTGAAAAGCAAGGCATAATTATACACTGCCGTTATGTAAAATCCATATCCGCCCAAAACTTCATAGCTCAGGTAGCTTTTGAAATATAAATGAAAAATCGGGTCTGTCAATTCAAAAAAATACAGCACGGTTGACGGTACAAAAAGTATTGCTTTAAAAATATTGCTTTCAGCAATATCCGCTTTTGTGTAATACAGTGCAAACAGAAAGAACATTGCTCCTATTGAGCAGACGGACAGGTAACCAATATTTCCGAATAATAATTTAGCCGGCAGAGAATTAGAAAAAATATCAAGAATATGACATACTATCCAGTTAATAATTAAAATCTGACAGCCTGCAAAGCACTGCGACATTTTTCTGTTGTATGAATTCTGCAAAAATATGACCGTGCATACAACCATAAGACACAATGATAAAAGATTTAATATCAAAGCGAGTAAATCGTCCATAAATATGTTCCTTATTCGTTTAATTTTATCTAATTATAACATCATCATCTCTATAGTGCAATAAAAACTAAATTGTAAATAAATATAAAAAAGCAAGCAATAGAATTAAGGAAACACTGAATAAATCACGCTAAAAGCTGTTTGCACATCTTGCTTGCATATTTTCCACTGTTTTGCTAAAAACCGGACGGTGCAATATGCACAAACGATTTAATCAGTGTTTCCTTAATTGTTTAAACGGTATGTTGTGTTCATTTGCTAATATTATACAAACAAGCGACAGCATAAGCCATCGCTTGTTAAAAAATAAACTAAAAATCCCAGTCCGGGACATATTTGCGGTCGGCAGAGTCAAGCTCTTGAGTGTAGCCGTCAAAGCCGAGCATCATATAGTAGTCTTTGACCTTCTGATATTCACGCTTTGTGATTTTTCGGTTGATTTTTTCGTATTTATCTGCGTTGCCCATAGGTATGTACTGCCCCATAAGGCTGACAAGAATCTGATTGCCGTAGTTTTTCCTGAGAATATCAAGTACCTCCATACTGTTTTTCGTGTGAGAGGGGAGGATTAAATGCCTTACGATTATTCCCTTTTGCATCATCTGACGGTCGTCAAACTGCGGATAACCAACCTGAAACAGCATTTCCTTTATTGCAACCGTTGCTGTTTCCACATAGTTTGGCGCAAGCGAGTATTTCAGCGCAAGCTCGTTGCTTGCATACTTGAAATCGGGCAGGTAAATATCCACTATTCCGTCAAGCATATTGAGGGTTTTCGGGCTTGTGTAACCGCTGCAATTATACACAATCGGGATTTTCGGCTTGTATATTTCAAAGCTCTTTACTACCGCAGGCGCAAAATGGTCGGCTGTAACAAGATTAATGTTGTGAACACCCTGCTCCTCAAGCCTTCTGTAGCAGTCGGCAAGCTCACGGGGGGTAAGCTCTTTGCCCTTGTGCAGCGAGGAAATCTCGTAATTCTGGCAGTAAACGCAGCCGAGTGTACAGCCGCTGAAAAAAATTGTACCGCTGCCGTTTGCTCCGCTGATGCAGGGCTCTTCGCCAAAATGAGGCGCAACTCTCGCTACTACGGGAGTTGTACCCATACGGCAAAAGCCGCCGCCGCTTTTTTCACTTCTTTGTGCGTTGCATTTTCTCGGACATAAATTGCATATCACTGATATCACCCTAATTGTTTATGATATCAGTATAGCACATTTATAAAAAAATAGCTATATTAATATGTTTTAAAATCAGTTAAAAAATCTTCAATGATGTCATCAATGTGACATTTGTCAATATCGAGGGAATTACAAAGCTCGCAAAGCTTATTAAGTTCACCGAAATTGTCGGTTATGTCTGCATACTGACGCACTGTCTGTTCACCGTCAGTTACATTGATTCCGTATGAAGATTTATTGTTGTTTAAAGAAATATTAATTCTGAATTGCAACATAAGAGTGACCTTCCTTGTGACTACATATCACCTTTAGCAAGATAATACAGGATTTTTGAAAAAAAGTCAAGAGGAATAAGCACAAAAATATCAAACCCAAGTTATCTTTGTATATTTAAACAAAATACTATTTTGTTTTTTATGTATATTTATTGTAAATTTTTTGCCATATTTCAGTAACAGAAATAAACAATAAAGTATATATGTATAGCTAAATAAAATATATTTGCAGGGCGTTTTGTTTAAGAAGGTAAACAAATTTGTAAATTTTCACAAAACTAAGGAACAAATGTTTGAAATGTGTTGACTTTGTGAAAATAATATTATATAATAAAAACAGTTCTGTACAGGTTATCGCCGAGCCGTGTTTATTTGCGATAATTTGTTCCTGCGGATAGAACAAGAAAATACCGATTTCCGTTAAATCGGCGTTTTCGGCTGATTTTGCAGCTTATTACTGATTTTGAATCCTTATAAAAGCAACTCAGGCTTCCTTGACCTGTTGCTGAATATCGTGTCTGTTCATAAGGGTTTGTTAATCTGAAATGAGGATGACAGCTTTGGAAGATATGATTACTGTAAAAAATCTTCGCAAGGAATTTAAGAAAACAATTAAGGATCCGGGAATCAAAGGAAGTATAAAATCCTTTTTCAAACCAAAATCAGAAATCGTGGAGGCTGTAAAGGATATATCGTTTACAGCGGAAAAGGGCGAGATACTTGGTTTTATCGGTCCTAACGGAGCAGGAAAATCAACTGTAATCAAAATGCTTACGGGTATTCTTACTCCGACCTCGGGTACCTGCGTAATAAACGGGCAGAACCCGCAGGACAACAGAAAAAAATATGTTAAAGAAATCGGCGTTGTTTTCGGTCAGCGTACCCAGCTCTGGTGGGATTTGCCGCTCACTGAAACCTACACCGTATTAAAAGAGATTTACGAGGTTGATGACGCATCCTTTAAAAAGCGTATGGACTTTTTCAATGAAGTGCTTGATTTACAGGATTTTATCAAGAGTCCTGTCCGCACCCTGTCGCTCGGTCAGAGAATGAGAGCCGATATTGCGGCGTCGCTCCTGCACAATCCTAAGGTGCTTTTCCTCGATGAGCCTACTATCGGTCTTGATGTTGTGGTAAAGGACAATATTCGCAAGGCGATTGAAAAAATCAATGCGGAGGAGCATACAACCGTAATTCTTACAACTCACGATCTTGAGGATATCGAGCTGCTTGCTAAGCGTATTGTTATGATAGACAAGGGCAGCAAGGTGTTTGACGGCAAAATAACCGAATTAAAGGAAAAGTTCGGTCAGATGCGTGAGCTTGCATTTGTCTGTGAAAATCCGGACGCACTTCTCACACTTGACTATGCAAGGAATCTTAAACTGACGGGCGACGACCTTATTGCAGAAAACGACGGTGCGTCCTATAAGATAAGATTCAATTCCTCAATCGTGCCGGTCAGCGATATGCTTTCGTACACGCTTTCAAAGGTAAATGTAAAGGATATCAGCGTTAAGGACGCAGATATTGAGGAGATTATCCGCCGCCTTTACAAAAAGGAGGTGGAGGTTGATGCTTAAAAAGCTCAGAATGTATCTGCCGTTTGTCAACGCAGGTCTTCAGGAGGCGTCAACCTACCGGGCAAACTGGCTGTTTTACATACTCGGCGATGTAATCGGCTGTTTTGTATCCTTCTTTGTCTGGGAGGCAATTTTTATTTCAAACGGGGGAGAGCCTTTTATGGGCTTTGATAAGGGAGATATGATAGTTTATATTTTCCTTACCTTTCTTACCGGTCAGATAATCGGCAGCGGAGGTACCTATGACATTGGTCAGGAGATTAAGGACGGTACTATTGCTATGCGTATGATAAAGCCGATAAGCTACAACTCAACATTTCTGTTTCAGGAGCTTGGCAACAAGCTTATGGAAATCGGCATAATTTTTGTTCCCCTTGTTGCTGGCGTTGAGATTTACCGTTTTTTCCTTACGGGTACTGTGCAGTTTGATATTACAAAGTTTCTGCTTTATCTTTTGTGCTGCGTATTTGCGTATCTTATCAACTTTTTCTTTAATATCAGCTTCGGCTTTACTGCGTTTGTGTTTAAAAACCTCTGGGGCTCAAATCTGCTGAAAAACTGTATTGTCGGCTTTTTGTCGGGCGCAACAATTCCGCTTGCGTTTTTCCCCGAGGTTTTCGGAAACATTCTCTCAATACTTCCGTTTGCCTCGCTCTCATATACTCCCGTTATGATATATATGGGAATGTACAGCGGATGGGATATTTTGTTCTATGTCGGCTTGCAGGGTTTTTGGTGTGTGGCTTTCTGGGGCATTTCAAAGCTTATATGGAAGGCTGCGGTAAAGCACCTCTGCGTACAGGGAGGTTGATTTGATGAAAGAATTAAGACGAGCTATGAAAATACACCGTATTTTTATTGTTCAGGAATTAAAAAGAATGATGGAATACAAGGGCGATTTTCTCACGGGCGTAATCGGCTTTCTGATTACGCAGGTGTTTAATATTCTTTTTCTGAATATTATTTTCAGTCAGATTCCCACCCTCAAGGGCTGGAGCTTTTATGAGGTGCTGTTTATTTACGGCTTTTCGCTGATTCCAAAGGGAATTGACCATATGCTCTTTGACAACCTCTGGGCTATGGGACACTGGCTTGTCAGGAAGGGCGATTTTGACAAGTACCTTACCCGACCGATAAACCCGTTGTTTCATGTAATGGCTGAAAAATTCCAGGTTGATGCATTCGGAGAATTAATTGTCGGCATTGCGCTTATAATCACTGCTTTGCCGAACATTGCCGTTGAGTGGAGCTTTATTAAAGTTTTCCTTACATTAGTTGCAATATTCTTTGCCTCTTTTATTTATACCGGCATAAAGATAGGCACTGCGGCAATTTCATTCTGGACAAAGCGCAGCGGAAATATTACTTATATGTTTTATATGATGAACGATTTTGTAAAGTATCCCGTTGATATTTACAACGGCTTTATCCGCAATCTTATTACATATATAATACCATTTGCCTTTACCTCCTATTTTCCTGCAATGTACTTTATGCGTGGAGAAAATCCGCTTATTAATATCGGATTAACGGTTGTTGTATCAATTATTGTAATGACAATCAGCATTGTTATATGGAATATCGGCATTAAGAATTATGAGTCGGCAGGCAGCTGATTTTGTCGGAAAAAGACAGATTTTGACTGACTTTTTCTGCATTAATACAACTTTGTAAATAATGCACAATAAGCAAATTGAAACTTTAGTTTTAATTTGCTTGTGATTTTTCTTTTTTGGAAATATTTTTCTTGTAAAGTTTGATAAAATAAAAACAATAATATAACAAAATATAGCAAAGGAGAGATAATATGATTTTTAAAAAGCAACTCGCTGTATTGCTCAGTGCGACAATGCTCTTTGGTATGACATCATTTGCTGCGACAGCAGTAACTACTGATACCGAGGCTGTGTCAGCCGGCAATTACTACAACGCAAGCTATCTTGAAAATTACGCCGGCAATGCTTACAACGAACAGAATTTCGGCGCAAACTATACTAAAAGCTCAACTGAGTTTAAGGTATGGTCGCCTGATGCAACAGCCGTAAAGCTCAAACGCTATGCAACAGGCTCGGATTCCGAGTCGGGTGCGGCTGTTCTCGGTACTTACGATCTTACAAAGAACAGCTCAACAGGCGTGTGGTCGGTTACTGTAAACGGTGACCTCAAGAACACCTACTATACCTACCTTGTTACCGTAAACGGTACAACTAACGAAACTCAGGATGTTTATTCAAAGGCAACCGGTGTAAACGGCAACCGCTCAATGGTTGTTGACCTCGATTCAACAGACCCCGAGGGCTGGGAAAACGACAATCATATTCTTTTTGATAACGCTCAGGAGGCAGTTGTGTGGGAGGTTCATGTCCGTGACTTCTCAATTTCCGACACCTCGGGCGTAAGCGATGACAACAAGGGCAAGTATCTTGCCTTTACCGAGGGCGGAACAAAAATCAACTCAGACACAAGCGCAGACGCTGTTTCAACCTGCGCTGACTATCTTGTAAAGTCAGGCATCAACTGCGTTCAGCTTATGCCTGTATATGACTTCGGCTCTGTTGATGAAACCGTCACAGGCTCTTCTTCGAACAGAAACTGGGGCTACGACCCTGTGAACTACAATGTTCCCGAGGGTTCATATTCCACAAATCCGTATGACGGTAATGTAAGAATTACAGAGTTCAAGCAGATGATTCAGGCACTCCACGACAGAGGAATTTCTGTTGTAATGGATGTTGTTTATAACCATACATATGTTACCGAAGGCTCTTGCTTTACAGATACAGTTCCGAACTATTATTACAGAAAAACAAGCTCAGGCGCATATTCAAACGGCTCGGGCTGCGGCAACGAAACTGCATCTGACAAGCTTATGTACAGAAAGTATATGATCGATTCAATTCTCTACTGGGCAAGCGAGTATCACATTGACGGTTTCCGCTTTGACCTTATGGGAATCCACGATATCACAACAATGAATCAGATCCGTTCAAGCCTTGATAATCTTTATTCAGACGGCTCGGGCAAGAAGATTCTTATGTACGGCGAGCCGTGGACAGGCGGTACGGTTGCAATCGGCGACGGCTGTTCTCAGAGCAAGGCTTCTCAGCTTGACGCAAGAGTAGGTATGTTCTGCGACTCCTACCGTGACGCTATCAAGGGCGGCACAAATGATGCGTCAACGGGCTTTATTCAGGGTAATAATGATAAAACCTACACGGTTGTAAACGGTGTAAAGGGTCAGTGCTTCGGCGCAAAGGCTCCGTCACAGACTATTGCCTATGCAGACGCTCACGATAACCTTATAATGTGGGATAAAATGGTGCTCAGCAACGGAAGCCAGAGCTGGAATTCCACATCCTCGTCACTTACAGGTCAGATGAAAGCAACAATGGGACTCCTTATGACCTCTCAGGGCATCGTGTTTATGACGGCAGGCTCGGAATTCTGCCGTACAAAGCAGGGCGACCACAACAGCTATAAATCCTCGGATTCAATCAACGCTATTGATTGGACACGATTAAAAACATATTCGGAAACAGCCGATTACTACAAGGGACTCCTTAAGATAAGGGAAAACTATTCTCCGCTCAAGGGCGGCAGCTTTTCAACACCGTCCTTCCAGTCGAGCCACGGATATGTTGTTGCCTACACATATTCAAACAATACCTCGGGTGAGTGGGGCAAGGTCTGCGTACTTGTAAACAGCGGCACACAGGCTTACTCAATCAATCTTGACGGCAGCGGCTGGACTGTTGTTGCAAACGGTACAAAGGCAGGTCTTGAAAGTCTCGGCACAGTATCGGGCAGTTCTTATTCAGTACCTGCAAGAAGTGCCTGCGTACTTGTGCAGTCATCAACCTTTAATAACCTTAAGAATGCAGAGCCGACATACGGCACTCTCAATGTAAACCATATTGATGAAAACGGCAATGTATTAAAGAGTACATCTGCAACCTATAAAACAGGCTCAACCTACAGAGCTTTGCCCGACACCACACTTCTTTATGATTACAGTCTTGTTAATACAACAGGTACAACCTCGGGTACTGTTGAAAGCGGCAAGACCTATACGGTTACATTCACATACAAATCAACAGGTGTATCCTCAGGCTACCTCACGGTTAATTATGTAAATGCCAACGGCACAAAGGTTAAGGAATCCGTTAAGAACAAGATGAGGAGCGGAGATGAGTACTCCGTAAGTCCTGCAACTATTCAGGGCTATCAGCTTGATACCGATAATTTCCCTGCAAACACAAGCGGTACTTTCTCGGGTACAGATACAACCATCAATTTCAGATATAAAAATCTTGATTCAACAAGCACAATAGTACACTACAAAAAGCCGTCCGGCTGGTCTGATGTTCGTTGCTATGCATACACGGATGACGGCAAAAATCCTAACGGCGAATGGAATACTGCAACATTAATGACAAGCGAGGGCGACGGCTGGTACAAGTGCACAGTATCTGCGGCTGCCTGCTATGTAATGTTCCACCCAACCTCAAACTCAGCTCAGGAGCCGGGACAGGGTGCAAGCGGATATCCTGCGTCCGGTGAAGTATGGGTTAATAACGGTGCTATCACATTTAACAGCACAGTAATCACAAGCCATATTGATATTGCGACAGGTAAAAAGATTTCTGCCGATGTTGTAAGCGAGAAAACAAAGGTTACGGCAAGCGATACATACACAACCTCGGCAATATCGGGCAAAAATGCAGTCACTCCCGTAAATGCAACAGGCAATTACACAGCAGGTGTTATCAATGTTGTATATCTCTACAACTCAGGCGAGCCTGTAACATCGCCGACTACTGAGCCTACAACAGCTCCTGTTACACAGCCGACCACCTCTCCTGCAACAGAACCGACTACATCTCCGGCTGAAAAGGTCTGGATAGGCGACATTGATCTGGACGGCAGAATTTCTATCAATGATGTATCTCTTTTACAGATGTTTATCTGTGAGCAGATGACATTTACAGACAAACAGCTTGTAGCTGCCGATTCGAATGATGACTCGATAATTGATGTCATTGACGCTACATTAATTCAGATGTATCTGGTTGATAATTTTGTGGAAAACAGTATTGTAGGTGATTATAAGAATTTCGGCGACCAGCCGATTACCGAGCCTACAACTCAGGCTCAGACAACATCGCCTGCAACACAGCCTGCAACTACACAGCCTGCAACCACACAGCCGATTACAACAGCTCCCGTAACAGAGCCGACAAATCCAAGCGGTACATATACAGTTACTTTTACCAACTCGCTTAACTGGAGCGGTACTATTTACTGCTACTACTGGCCGGACGGCGGTAAGGGCACAGTAAGCTGGCCGGGAGAAATAATGAATTTTGCAGAAAACAATGACTACGGTCAGGCAGTTTATACATTTGATGTTCCCTCCTCCTGCGATTGTGTAGTCTTTACAAACGGCTCTTCGCAGACTGTAGATATTAACACAGGCTCAATAGACACCCGTTATTACGCTAAATCTACAAAGACAGAAAAAGGCTATGATGTAGGCACATGGTAAATTGTAATTTAGTGGTCAGTGGGTAGTGGGTAGCGGTTAGTTTAAAACACTAAACACTCCTCACTCATCACTCCACATTCCTAATTCCACATTAAATTCCGGTTTAGCTTACAAAAATATCAAAACAAAAAACACAGACCTACAGCGAAAATGTGCGGTCTGTGTTTTGTTTAGTTCTGAAAATTAATCTGCTGTTCTGTGATTAACGGATAGCGTATCAGCTCGGAGCGGTCAAGATTTTCTCTGTGCATATCAACAGCGAAAATCTGATGGTTTTCGTAGCTTGTGTAGTAGTAAATACCCTTTGTTGCGTTACAGCAGGAGGTGTAGATTGTAATTTCGTATTTTCCGTCTGCTACCTCGCAACAGCCTCTCTGCTGGTCAACAGAGCCGAGAATGTGGAAAAACTGACTTACGCTTTCGTTTTCCGTATCGCCGGAAATTGAATGTGCTTTTGTGAATGCAACTCTTGCAAAGCGTGATGCAGACGATAAATCACCCGGAAGTCCTAACGCACCCATTCCACGACTGTATGCGTTGAGGGTAAGCCCGTCTGCAAAGGTGTTTTGCGGTTGCTTTTCTGAGAGCGACATATAATTGTTGAGTAAAAACATCTGTGTTTCAAACGGCGGATTATTCGTCAGTACGCCGAGGGGATTATCGTAAATGTGAAGTCCGTCGGCAACTGACTCGACGGTTATCGCACTGTTTTCGTCAGCAATTATCCAGTGCAGCTGTGCGGCAGGCAGTTTTTCGTTGAACGGTGCGCCTGTAAGATTAATTTCGGAAAGCATTTGTTTTGCCTCTGAAACATCAGAACAGCGGCTCAGAATATAGGAGATGAATTCGTACTGAGCTACATTCTTTTTGCTGCTGTCTTCTTCAGAGTAAACGGCATTTCCTACGAAATTCAGTCCAGCCATTCCAAGTCCTTTTTCGTTTATTGCGTCATAGTAAAGCGGATAATTTTCGGCAATGTGCGCCATTCCGATTATGGCATAGTGAGAATTGCAGGCGCCCATATAGCGAAAATTGAATACATAGTTCCTCGGTGTGACGGTTATTTCATCTCCGTACGAAAATTCGTAATCAAGCGTTCGCCCAAAATAAAAATCTTTGGTTTTGTAGGTTGCGGCAGTACACATATAAAAACCTCCTTTGGTTATTGTTGCTATAAAGTATAAAATTATGTATAAATGACATCAGACTCCTTACCGAGCGGAAAGGAGTCTTTTTGTTACTGCGTTTTTTTGGCAGCTATAAGGTTATTTCCATTTTAATTCTCCGTCACCGCCCATAAGCTTTGTCATTTCCTCAATTTTATCAAGAGGGAACGGGGGAGATGAAACGGGCTTCATTGCAATAGACATAAGCTTCATCGGGTTATCGTCAGCGGCAATTCTGTTGGAGCTTAGCGTACCGCAGATTCTACAGCGATGAATAATTGCCCATTCGCCGTTTTTGCGTACCCATACCGCAACGGGTTCCATTACGCCTCCGCAGTCTGCCTCACGGTCGCCAGGTTCAATATCAAGATGCTGACTTGAAAGGCAGTAGGGGCAGTGGTTGCGGTGGTCGCTTCCTGCACCGTCAGGCACAACAAGCTTTCCACATACCTTGCAGGTGAAGCTCTCGTTACAAGCGTGTGATATATAATAACCTTTTTTGTATGATTTTTTTTGTTTTCTCTGTTCATAGAGCATAATCCTCCAAAAAGTAAAATCAAAAACCTTTTGGGAGGTTTCTTGGCAAAGCAGCAAACCTCCCGGTTATGCTACAATCACGCTTAATGTGCTAATCTTTGTCAAACAGCAATCTCCTTAATTAAAAATTTATGATAAAGCCAAAGGCTGAATCGACATTTTGCACTTAAATTATATCAGCATATGTGACGATTTTCAATATATATTTAAAAATTTTGTGTAAATTATACAACCTGACGCTCCCTTAAGCAAACTGAAACAGATACCGTAAAACACAACTATATGTGCAAGAACTTTAACCTCGGAAATTTATGCTTTAGCTTGTTCCACAGCAAAATTATGAGGGAACAGACTATTATGTCAACGATTGTCATTATCCACCAGCTGTAGCTTATGCTTTTCAGACCGGGGATACTGCTCCAGATGAGGTTGGAATAACTGTTTACAGCATAATTAAACGCCATAATTATTATTGTATTTTTACCTAAAAATGACAAAAAAGCAAAATTATAGGCATATTTATAGCAAACATACAATACTGCGAATGAAATTGTGACTGAACCGATAAATGTAAGAAAGGCATTGTTAAGGGTATTGTTGCACAGATCAACTCTCGGATTGGTGATTATACAGAAAGCGCCTAAAGCTATCATAGCAACAACGAAAGAGATTCCGTGAGTGATATTTTTCAGTGTTCCTGCTTCCTTGAATTTCAGACCTATAAACATAAAAGCCATACCGAGCAGGGCAATATTTATATGCCAGGGGAGCTGAATATGTACGGTTAAATACAAAATATAGTCTGCTGATACCGCTGAAATGCACAATATTACCTGAACCAATGTGCGTTTTATTTTTTGAAGAAAATAAAAGCAAAGACAGCTTAAAAACATACAAGGCAAAAACCATAACGGAGTACAGTTAGGCATTTTGTCAATCGCACCCCAGGAATAAAATATCCATTGCAAATGATTAATAGCTGAGTCAATTAATTTTTGACCGCTCATTCCCCTGAACTGCTCTAAAGGTATGTTTATCAGCAGATTTAAAAATGCCAGTATAAAATACGGCAGCAGGTAAGCCCTCAGCTTTGCTGTAAGCAATTTTTTAAATCCAAGCTCCGACCATTTATTTTTGTTGTAAAGAAATCCTGACAGTATAAAGAAAAACGGCATATGAAAGCCGAATATTGCTTTTACAAGCGGCTCAGGCGCATTTGCGTGGCCTATCAGCATCAGAATTATGGCAAATCCTCTCGCTGCATCAATGTAGGCTAATCGTTCGTTATTTTTGTCAATCATTTTTATCCCCATATTATCATCAGAATAAAGGTAATTCCGAACAAATTTATGAATTCAGAAAATCAATTATAAGTTCTTTTTCAGCCTGCGGCAGAATATGCATATGACCGCTGCCCTTAAGCTCACGGACTTCGCAATTCTGAATAATCTGCTTTGCTCTCGGAAGAACTTTTCTTGCAGGAAAAAGCAAATCCTTTTCGGATGCAATAACAAGCGCAGGAGCTTTGAACTGCTGCATCAGCTTTCTGCTGACATTTGTGGGCATTCCCACTTTTGTCTTAACATTGTCAAAGCTGTCTTTTATAGTTTCCATTGTATCGCTGGAAGTATCAACATAAATATCGCTATACTCCGAATCAAGCTTTTTTATTTGTTTATCATACAGTTGTAAAGACTTTTCTTTACCCATTTCAGATTTATATATTCCCATACTATTCTCCTTGAATATTATTTTCAGATTTATTTGCGGTTAATCTGACAGACGGTTTCGATGTGCGCAGTATGTGGGAACATATCTACGGGTTGGATTTTGGTGATTTTGTAGGTGCTGTTTTGTTCTATATACGCTAAATCTCTTGCGAGGGTTTCGGGGTTGCAGGAGATATAGACAACTGTTTTCGGATTCATTTTTATCAGGGAGGAGAGGAATTTTTCGTCACTGCCGGCTCTCGGCGGATCCATAAATACTACATCGGGCTTTTCTTTTTCCTCAGCGACCGTCTGCATAAATTCACCTGCGTCGCCCTGATAGAACCTGATGTTTTTTAAGCTGTTCGCCCTTGCGTTCTGCACAGCGTCCTTTACGGCGTCCTTGTTCAGCTCGACTCCGATAACCGAGCCTGCGCCGTTTTTGGCGGATACTATTCCGATTGTGCCGATTCCGCAGTAGGCGTCAAGTACGGTTTCGCTGCCCTTGAGATTTGCAAATTCAACAGCCTTGTTATAAAGCACCTCGGTCTGAATGGGGTTTATCTGATAAAAGCTCTTTGGCGAAATTCTGAACCTACAGCCGCACAGTATGTCCTCAATATATCCCTTGCCGTACAGCACCTTCTGCACATCGCCGAGCACAAGGTTAGTTCTGTAGGGGTTTATATTCTGCACAACCGTTTTAATCTCCGGAAACTGCTTTGTGATTGCCTTTACAAAATTATTTTTTGACGGAAAAACAGGCGTACCGGTAACAAGAACGAGCATAACCTCATTTGTCGCAAAGCCTCTTTTTACAAGAATATGCCTTAAAAATCCCTTCTGCCTGTCCTCGTCATAGGTTGTGAGCTTAAAAGATTTCAGCATTTTGCGTACAGCTACGATTATTTTGTCCGCCGTTACATCCTCAGTCATACACTCGTCAATGCCGACGATATGATGTGTGCCGGACTGATACACACCTGAGATTATTCTGCCCTTGCTGTCTGTTCTGAAAGCCGCCTGCACCTTGTTGCGATAGTGATACGGATTATCCATTCCGATGATTTTTTCAACTCTGCAAAAGCCTGACAGCAGTTTTTCAACCTTTTTCTGCTTGAATTTAAGCTGCTCGGGGTAGGTGAGGTTTTGCAGCTGACAGCCGCCGCATTTTTTATATACAGGGCAGCTGCCCCTTTTTATGTTTTCTTTTGTATTACTCATAGTCATTCTCCGTATTAAATCCGAAAAGAGCCAAGGCAGATGTAGCTTGGCTCTGTATTCTTGCGTGTATTATTCTTCTTTTTCCTTTTCATCCGCTGATTTTTCTTCGCTTTCGTTTTCATCAACAAGTCTTTTTACAACAACCCTGATGATTCTCTGGTTGGCAACCTCCATTATCGTAAAGCGGAATCCGCCTGCCTCAACGCTTTCACGCTTGTTCGGAATTGTGCCGGCATTTTCAAGTATGTATCCGCCTACGGTTATGCTGTCACTGTCAATGTAGTCCTCGTCAAGGTCGAAGAGTGCAAGCATATCGTCAAGCTCAAGGTCGCCGTTGACAAGAAATTCATTCTTGCCGATTTTGTAATAGTTATGCTCAATCTCCTCGTCCTCGTCCCAGATGTCGCCCACGATTTCCTCGAGCAGATCCTCCATTGTGAGAATACCGAGAGTGCCGCCGTATTCGTCTGTAACGATTGCAAGGTGAACCTTGGTTCTCTTGAAGGTGTTGAGAATTTTGGAAAGAGGCTGTGTTCTGAATACAAAGTAAGGCGACTGCATAATTTCACGAACATCGGGAGCAATGCCGTCAGCGAGCTTTTCCAGATAATCTCTGGTGTGCAGTACGCCCACAATATTGTCAACCGTGTCCTTATATACGGGGATTCTTGAATATCTGTTCTCAAGAATTATATTCTTGATTTTTTCTGGCGAATCGTCAACGCTGATAAATGTTACATCAACTCGTGGCGTGATGACCTCTTCGGCGGTCTTTTCGTCAAAGTCAAGCGCAAGGCGCACCATTTCGCTTTCGCTTTCCTCCAGCACACCCTCTTCTTCAATGCTTTCAACAATGTATTTAAGCTCGTTTTCGGTAACGCTCGGTGAATCCTCTGCACCGCCCGAGAGCTTAAGCACAAGACTTTTGAATTTTACAAGTACAAAAACAAAGGGAGTCAGTATGAACATCAGAAATTTAATCAGTCCTGATGTTTTTAATGTAAAGCTGTCGCAGTTTTCCTTTGCAAGACATTTCGGCAGTACCTCGCCAAAGGTGAGTACAAGCAGGGTGATTGCGCCCGTTGCAATGGCTGAGCCGTAGTCGCCGAAAAGATTTATGCACAAAACGGTTGCAAGTGACGAACAGCTCAGATTTACAACATTGTTGCAGATAAGAATTGTTGTCAGAGCCTTGTCAAAATTTTCTATAACAAAAAGTGCGGTAGAGGCTGTTTTGTCACCGTCATCAGATTTCTTCTGGATTCTGATTTTATTGACAAAGGAAAGTGCAGTTTCGGTTGCTGAAAAAAACGAGGATAAGGCAATAAGTATTATAATTACTATTGCCATCACTATGTTTGATGCCAATTTATATTCACTCCAAAAAACATTATTACTTTTATACTACTATAATTCTTTAATATCATTATTGTTTTTAAGAAAAAAGAGCAAAAAGATTGAATTATATTGCTTTAAATGCTATAATATTTAATTACAGAATACATTATTAATGCACTTTTGGGAAAAATATTTTTCGGAGGTGCATTGATATGGCACAGAAAGCAAAAGAAAAGAATACAACGGCTAAAAAGTCTGTAAAAGCCAAGGAATGTAATACTGTAAAAAATCCGAATGAACAGCCCGAAAAAAAGTCGATTGAAAAGGACAGTCCTATTGATGAACAGCATACCGACCAGGTTGAGGAAACAGGCTCGGTAATTACTGCTCACAAGGACAGTATAATTCACTGCCTTACCATTATCGGGCAGATTGAGGGGCATTACATCCTTCCTCAGCAGAACAAGACAACTAAGTATGAGCATGTTATTCCTCTGCTCGTTTCTATTGAAGAGGACGAAAGGATTGACGGCTTACTTATTCTGCTGAACACAGTAGGCGGAGATGTTGAGGCAGGGCTTGCTATTGCCGAGGTTATATCGGGAATGAAAAAGCCGACGGTATCTATTGTGCTTGGCGGCGGTCATTCAATAGGCATACCGCTTGCGGTGGCGGCTGACAAGAGCTTTATTGCTCCGAGTGCGTCTATGACGGTTCACCCTGTCAGGACAACCGGACTTACCCTCGGCGTTCCGCAGACCTTTGAGTATTTTCAGCGTATGCAGGACAGAATTACCACCTTTGTTGCGGAAAATTCTGATATTTCAAAGGAACGCTATAACCAGCTTGTGCTGAATACCGGCGAGCTTGTTATGGACATAGGAACGATTTTAGAGGGAGAAGAGGCAGTCAGCGAGGGACTTATTGATGAGGTCGGTACGGTTTCTGACGCAATAGACTGTCTTTACACTATGATTAAGCGTAACAAGAACCGTAAAAAAAGAGGAAAATAATCTTATTCTACAAGGTATCCGCATACGCATATAAATTACTGTTGCGGTTATTCGGGCGGTCAAGGTCGCCCTTACATATTTTATGGATAAAGGAGTACATACTATGTCAATTATTGACGCAATTATTCAGGGCATCGTGCAGGGACTCACCGAGTTCTTACCTGTATCGAGCAGCGGACATCTTTCAATCACACAGCATATTCTCGGAGCTACCGAAAACAATCTTTTCTTCAATGTAATGCTCCATGTAGGAACGCTTGTTGCGGTAGTTGCCTTTTATCACAAGCTGATATGGAGCCTTATCAAGGAATTTGTTTTGCTTGTTAAGGATGTATTTACAGGCAAATTCAAGTGGAAGGAAATGAATTACGAAAGAAATCTTATTATGATGCTCATAATCGGACTTATTCCGCTGTTTTTGCTCTTTGTTCCAATCCCCGGAACAGATATGAAAATCAAGGATCTTGCAGATGTGCTTACCGGCGAGAAATATCTGATAGTTGTTGCAATTTCACTTCTTGTTACAAGTATTCTCCTTACGGTGGGAATTATCTTCAATAAGAGAAACGTTAATCCGGGTGCAGGCTTTAAGCATTTAAAGACAGTCAAGCACAGCGAAAAATCGGCAGGCAGAGAGAGCTATAATGTTGTTGACGCTGTCTGCGTAGGACTTATGCAGGTTGTGGCTGCAATTTTCCCCGGTATTTCCCGTTCAGGCTCAACCCTTGCAGTAGGTGAGATGAGAGGTATTAACAAGCAGAAGGCTCTTGACTACACATTCGTGCTTGGTATTCCGTCAATTCTTGCAGCGGCTCTGCTTGAGGGAATTGACGCTGTAAAAAGTCCCGAGGGTATAGCAATCGATCCAATTGTTATAATTGTTGGTATGGTTGTATCGGCTATTGTGGGCTACCTTGCAATCCTTATTTTTAAATGGTTCTTAAAGACCGACAAAATGATAATTTTCGTTATATATACAGCACTTGTAGGCTTGATTTTCCTTGTGATTTCCTGTATTGAACTCGGCACAGGAGCTAATGTCTTTACCGGTGCAATGATTCAATGATGCTCTCAGCGGAGGTAGTATAAATTGGCAACCCCTAAAAATACAACAAAAAAGAAAACTACAAATAAATCAACCTCCTCAAAAGCAAAAAATGCAAAGAAAAAACAGCCGGTTCAAGAGCCTGAGCCAATGCTGTCGCCGAAAATAAGGGTGATTATTTTCGGCTCGCTGTCGGTGTTTTTCGTCTTTCTGATATTTGTGCAGAGCGTAAATCTCTGGAATACACTGCGCTCGGCTTTGTTCGGAGTGTTCGGCTTTGCTGCGCTGCTTGTGCCGGTTTTCTTTATGTATATGGCTGTCATTACATACAAGGAAAAACAAATCCGTCATTTTAAAAGCAAAATTTTACTCAGTGTTATGATTGTTCTGCTGCTTGGAGCAATGATTTTTGTAGCCACGGGCAGTCCGCATATTGAGAAGGGCTATCTTGCCTGCGCAGGCAAGCTTTATCTTGATATTTACAGCAGCGAGTCATACTTTCCCTTTGGAGCAGGCTTTATAGGCGGCTTGCTCGGTTATCCTATGGTTATATTAATAGGAAGTGTTCCGACAGTTCTGATTTGTATTCTCTTCTTGCTTGCATTTATTTTCGGAATTACCAACCTTTCACTGAAAGACATTGCAAAAGCGGCGTCAAAGGTGGGGCAGGGCGTTACATATGTAAAGCAGAAGAGCGAAGAAAGAGCAAAGGCAAGACGGGAGTATATTGCTGAGCGTGAGGCTGAAGAGGCAGAACAGGAGCAAAAGCGTGAGCTGTTTATAGCAGGCGGCGAGAACGATAAGACCGTAGTAACCGTTCAGAAGAAAAAGCGCAGGGGTAAGGGGAACGGAATTGACATACCTCTTGACGAAAACGCTCGCAAGGATAATAAAACCAGACTCAACAGCAAGCTTGAGGTTGAATGCGACTATACAGCCGAGGCTGATAACAGTCAGAACGAGGAGCAGTCTGTGCATGATTTGCAGGAAGAGGACAATCAGGCTGTTTCAGATGATCTGATGAATATTATCAGCAGAGCAAGTAAATCGTATGATGAGAAGAATAAAAGCAAGGCAAGTAAAAGTGATAAAGAAAATGTATTTCAGTATCCGAACGAGCCGAGTGAGGAAGAGCTTTCAAGGTTTGAGGAGGAGCTTGAGAACGCAGGCTACTCGCCTGTAGATATTAAGGAGGACGAGGAAAAGCCTGAGCACAGCTACAGTTTTCCGCCGATTCAGCTCCTTACCCTTGCAGATAATAAAAACGATAAAAACGCTATGGCGGAGATGCAGAACAACGCAACAAAGCTTATAGAAACACTTGACAGTTTTAATGTAAAGGCTTCCATTGTCAATATCTGCCGTGGTCCGTCGGTTACTCGATATGAGTTAGCTCCTGCGCCGGGAGTGAAAATAAGTAAAATTACAAATCTTTCGGACGATATTGCGCTTAACCTTGCGGCGAACGGAGTAAGAATCGAGGCTCCAATTCCGGGCAAGGCGGCGGTCGGCATCGAAGTTCCGAATAAGGTTGTAAGTATGGTAACAATGCGTGAGCTTATTGATTCCGACGAGTTCCGCAACGGCAAAAGCAAGCTTACCTGCGTTCTCGGCAAGGATATTTCGGGTGCTATTGTTGTGACGGATCTTGCCAAAATGCCGCATCTGCTTATTGCAGGTACTACAGGCTCAGGTAAATCCGTATGCGTGAACTCAATTCTTATGAGTATCCTTTATAAGGCTACTCCCGACGAGGTAAAGCTACTGCTTATTGACCCTAAAATGGTTGAATTTTCAAAGTACAAGGGTATTCCGCATCTGCTTATTCCCGTTGTTTCAGACGCTAAGAAGGCGGCAGGCGCACTGAGCTGGGCGGTGTCTGAAATGCTGCAGAGATATAAGATTTTTTCTGAATATGACTGCAAGAATATAGATGCCTACAACGAGCTTATTGAAGATAATTTAAGGTATATAGAGCAGAATCCTCCCGAGGAAAACGAGGAGGGCGAGCTTGTGCAGCCCGTGCTTGAGCGAAACGGACTTCCCGTGGCAAAGGAAAAAATGCCGCAGATTGTAATTTCCATTGATGAGCTTGCCGACCTTATGATGGCGGCGCCGAGCGAGGTTGAGGAGTCAATCTGCCGTCTTGCTCAGATGGCCCGTGCCGCAGGTATGCACCTGCTTATTGCTACCCAGCGACCGACCGTTAATGTAATTACAGGTCTTATCAAAGCAAACATTCCGAGCCGAATTGCGCTCAAGGTAAGCTCAAATATGGACTCAAGAACCATTCTTGACCTTGGCGGCGCTGAAAAGCTAATCGGCAGAGGCGATATGCTGTTTTCGCCTGTCGGTGCGCCAAAGCCTGTGCGTGTGCAGGGCTGTTATGCATCCGATGAAGAAATCGAAAATGTAACTAACTATATCAAAAAATCATTTTCTGCTCAGTATAATGCGGAAATTGAAGAAAAAATCAAGAGGATTGCCGCAGAGGAAATCGCTCAGGGCAAAAAGAACGATGACAGAGGCGGCAATGATGATATTGACATCGACTCCAAGATGGAAGAGGCTATCAAATGCGTAATTGAGGCAGGACAGGCTTCTACCTCTCTCATTCAGCGCAGACTCAAGGTTGGCTATGCAAGAGCCGGCAGAATGATTGACGATATGGAGCAGATGGGAATTGTCGGACCTCATCAGGGTTCAAAGCCGAGAGATGTACTTATGACCTATAATGAGTGGCTCGAACGCCGAAACATTATGGGCAGTGACGAAAATAATTAAAGGTGATATTATGGCATTTTTACCGATGAATATTAAAGAGGTCAAGGCTCGTGGCTGGAACGAGGTTGATTTTGTGTATGTGATGGGCGACAGCTATGTTGACCATCCGTCCTTTGGTGCTGCCATAATTACAAGAGTGCTTGAGGACTGCGGCTACCGTGTCGCAGTCCTTTCTCAGCCTGACTGGAAAAATGACGACGACTTTTTGCAGTTCGGCAAGCCAAGGCTGGGTTTTTTCGTTACGGCCGGAAATATTGACAGTATGGTTGCCCACTACACAGTTGCTAAGCGCAAGCGCAGCGATGACGCTTACACGGCAGGCGGCAAATCGGGCAAACGGCCTGACAGAGCCGTCACCGTCTATTCAAATATAATCCGCAGGCTTTTTCCCGACTCTGTAATTATTATCGGCGGTCTTGAGGCTTCCCTGAGAAGATTTGCCCACTATGATTACTGGAAAAATACCGTTATGCCTTCGGTGCTGTTTGACAGTAAGGCGGATATTATTTCATACGGAATGGGTGAATTGCAGACTATTGAAATGGCTAAAAGGCTTTCAGAGGGCTATCCTGTTGAGGCTCTGTATGATATCCGTGGTATTTGCTATGCGGTAAAAACAAGCGACTATGTGCCGAGAACAGTCGTTGAGCTGCCAAGCTACGAGAGAGTGTGTGAAAGCAAGCGTGATTACGCAATAGCCGCCCGCAAGGAGCTTGAGGAGGCTGACGCAGTAAGAGGAAAAACTCTTATTCAGCGGCACGGAAACTATATATTGATTCAGAATCCGCCGATGCAGCCGCTTGATACAAAACAGCTTGATTATGTTTACTCACTTCCGTATGAAAGATGGTATCCGCCCTGCTATGAAAAGCTCGGCGGTGTGCCGGGTATTCAGGAGGTATTGTTTTCAATAACTCATAACCGTGGCTGTTTCGGCGCCTGTAATTTCTGCTCGCTTGCATTCCATCAGGGCAGAGCGGTTACAGTAAGAAGTAAGCAGAGTGTGATTGACGAGGCAAAGTCTTTCTTAAAGGATAAAAGATTTAAGGGATATATAAGCGATGTAGGCGGTCCTACGGCGAACTTCAGACTTCCGTCCTGCGAAAAGCAGAAAAAGGCTGGACTTTGCAAGAGCAGAAAGTGCCTTGCGCCCACACCCTGCCCTAATATGCAGGTGTCGCATACGGAGTATCTTGATATTCTCAGAGAGCTGAGAAATCTTGACGGAATAAAAAAGGTGTTCATTCGCAGCGGTATCCGTTTTGATTATCTTATGGAGGACGAAAGCGACGAGTTTTTTGAGGAGCTTGTAAAGCACCACATCAGCGGTCAGCTGAGGGTTGCCCCGGAGCATTGCTCGGCGGCGGTGCTTGACAAAATGGGCAAGCCGCATATTGAAACCTACAAAAAATTCTGCAATAAGTTTTATAAGCTGACAGGACAGCTCAACAAGGATCAGTACATTGTGCCGTATCTTATGAGCTCGCACCCCGGCTCAACCTTAAAGGACGCAGTCGAGCTTGCCCTCTTCTGCAAGCGTGAGAACATACACCCAAAGCAGGTGCAGGATTTTTATCCCACGCCGGGCACGATTTCAACCTGTATGTTCTACACCGGCATAGACCCTTACACTATGAAAGAGGTTTATGTGCCGAAAACCGAGGAAGAAAAGGCAATGCAGAGGGCGCTTTTGCAGTATTTTATTCCCGAAAACAAGCAAACGGTTATCAAAGCTCTGATAAAAGCAGGCAGAAAGGATTTAATCGGCTATGACTCAAAATGTCTTGTTCAGCCGATAAGCGGTCAGAAGAATACCTCAGGCAAAAACACGGCTCGCAACAGGAACGGCAGGCAGAATAAGGACAGGTATGCAAAATACAGAAGAAAAAAGAAGTAAAATTTACCGAAAAATTATTTTAATCATATTTGCAGTGCTTTTTATCACCATTTCTTTCCTTGCAGATTGGGATAGGATTTATTCTTTATTTGCATTAAAAGCAGATACTCGGAATAAATTATCGGTAAGCTTTATCTCGGTTGGTGACGCCGATTGTGCGTATATTCATCTTGCCGATACCGACATTCTGATAGACTGCGGTACTGAAATTTCTTCGGATAAAGTAATTAATTTTCTGAAACGCTACAACTGCAAAAGCCTTGACGCAATATTTCTTTCACATCCCGATTCAGACCACATCGGCGGAGCGAAAAGCATAATAAAGGAATTTGTCGTTGAAAAAATATATTGCTATAACACCCCTGCAAGCCTTATCGGCTCAGAACGCAGTTTTGCACAGCTTGATAATTCTATATCAGAAAATAATATTGATAAGGAATTTGTAAATTCGGGCGATGTATTGAGTTACGGAGATTTAAAATTCAAAGTGATTTCCCCAAAGCACGATTATGATAATTCAAACGACAGCTCGCTTGTTATAAAACTTGGCTATATGGAAAAATCATTCCTATTTACGGGTGACATAAGCAATGAAGTTGAAGAAGAGCTTGTGCGGAGCGGCGAGGATATTTCGGCTGATGTGCTGAAAATTGCACATCACGGCAGCGCATACTCAAGCTCTGAGGAGTTTTTGAAAAGGGTTTCGCCGAATATTTCTGTAATAAGTGCAGGTACAGATGATTTGTATTTGCCCGACTACAAAACCGAATACAGAATTTCCGGATTATCAAGGCTGTATATAACCGGAAATGTCGGTGATGTTGTAATTACAACAGACGGTAGTAGTATTGAGGTACAAACGGGCTTTTAGGTATTGACCTATCGGGAATTATGTTTTATAATTATCAAATAGAAAACAAAAATCAGAAAGGATTTTATAATAAAATGGGAGTTTATGAGGAATTGGTAGCCAGAGGTCTTATTGCTCAGGTTACAGACGAAGAAGAAATTAAGGAGCTTGTCAACAACGGTAAGGCTGTATTCTACATCGGCTTTGACCCTACAGCCGACAGCCTGCATGTAGGTCACTTTATGGCTCTTTGCCTTATGAAGCGTTTGCAGATGGCAGGCAATAAGCCGATTGCACTTATCGGCGGCGGTACTGCTATGATCGGCGACCCGTCGGGCAGAACCGATATGCGCCAGATGATGACAACAGAAACAATTCAGCATAATGTTGAATGCTTTAAAAAGCAGATGGAGCGTTTTATTGATTTTTCGGACGGCAAGGCTCTTTTGGTGAACAATGCCGACTGGCTGCTCGACCTCAACTATGTTGATGTTCTGCGTGAGGTGGGTGCTTGTTTCTCGGTTAATAATATGCTCAGAGCAGAATGCTACAAGCAGAGAATGGAAAAGGGACTCAGCTTTCTTGAGTTTAACTATATGATTATGCAGAGCTACGATTTCTATGCTCTCTATAAGAAATACGGCTGTAATATGCAGTTCGGCGGCGACGACCAGTGGAGCAATATGCTCGGCGGCACAGAGCTTATCAGAAGAAAGCTCGGCAAGGACGCTTACGCTATGACAATCAATCTTCTCCTAAATTCCGAGGGCAAGAAGATGGGCAAAACACAGTCGGGCGCAGTATGGCTTTCTGCCGAAAAGACAAGTCCGTATGATTTCTATCAGTACTGGAGAAATGTTGCTGACGAGGATGTAATCAAGTGCCTAAAAATGCTTACCTTTCTTCCGCTTGAGGAGATTGACGAGCTTGCAAAGCTTGAGGGCAGCGAGCTTAACAAGGCTAAGGAAATTCTTGCTTATGAGGTAACAAGCCTTATTCACGGCAAGGAAGAGGCAGACAAGGCGCAGGAGGCTGCAAGAGCATTGTTCGGCAGCGGTGCAAATACAGATAATATGCCTTCAACAGAGCTTACCGACAATGATTTTACAGACGGCGGTATTGCAATTCTTGATCTTCTTACAAAGTGCGGACTTATTCCGTCAAAGGGTGAGGGAAGAAGGCTTATTCAGCAGGGCGGCGTTGCCGTTGATGATGAAAAGGTAACCGATGTTTACGCAGTTGTACCCAAGTCGGCTTTTGAAAAGGGTTATGTTGTAATTAAAAAGGGTAAGAAAAAGTTCCATAAGGCTGTTTTATAATTTAAGAAATAAAAGCAAAATCCCCACTCCTGAAGTGGGGAAATGTTTATACTTGAGTGTTTTATAAATCGGCAGTTTGAATGAGCTGCATAAAATATTTCAGCAAAGGAGTTCAGGAAATGAAAAAGTTTTTTGGCGAGTTTAAAACCTTTATTATGAGAGGCAATGTGCTTGACCTTGCAGTCGGCGTTATCATCGGCGCAGCATTTCAGGCTATTGTCACATCGCTTACATCGGATATTATTTCACCTATTCTCGGTCTGTTCGGCGGAATGAATTTTGACCAATATGCGCTCACGATAGGCGATGTATCAATCGGCTACGGTAAGTTTCTGACTGCGGTTATCAACTTCATTATTATGGCTTTTGTTATTTTCCTTATTGTAAAACTGGTAAATAAGATTATGTCCATAGGCAAAAAGCCGGAAGAAAAGGAAGAACCGAAAGAGCCTGATACCAAAATCTGCCCGTTCTGTCAGAGCGAGATTTCAATCAAGGCTGTAAAATGCCCCCACTGCACAAGCAACATTCCAAACGAAACCTAAGGAAACACTGAATAAATCACGCTGAAAGCTGTTTGCACATCTTGCTTGCATATTTTCCGCCAGCTTGCCCAAAAAATCTCAAAAACAATGCGTCAGCATTACTGCGGTTTGTTTGTGCAACCTGACCAAAAATCTGACGGCGCAATATGCACAAACGATTTAATCAGTGTTTCCCTAAAAATAAATATTCATACATAAAAAGCTCCCTGCTCAAATCTGAACAGGGAGTAATTTTTATTCATTATATGGCTTGTAGTAGGTGTCAAGAATAAGCTTGTAAAACTCATCCTCGTTCACATAAAACTCTGTGTAAACCTTTCCCTGCTTAAGCTCGCCGGGTACAGATACCATTGTCATATTCATACCGTTGTGAGTGAGCATATTCTGCGACAGGTAACAGATTTTAGAGGGGTTAAGGTTTGTGCAGGAGTAGGGGGAAGAGGCGTTGAAAAGGCTTAACGGAGTGGTTAAATCCTTTTTTGTCTGTGTAAGAACAGTGTTCATAAATGAATTTAAGTAAACCTGTTGTCTTTGCATTCGCTTGCTGTTTGCTTCTATACTTTCCATATCTCTTGAACGAACAAAGCTTTCGGCGTCTTTTCCCGTAAGGTGATAGCTTTCGCCCTGTGTGAAGCTGCCTATTGTTTCGGGAGATACCACATCAACTCCGCCTACAGCGTCATTGAGAGCGGATATACCCTCAAGGTCAAGCGCAAAGTATGAATTTATCGGTATATTGTAGAAAAGTCTTTGAACGGCTGTAACAGTGTTTACACAGCTTGATTCCTTGCCGTCGCCGTAAGCGTAGGAAAGACAAATCTGTTCCTTAACGGTTTCTACATAATAACCGCTCGCAGAGTAAACTGCAACATCTGTCATAGTATCTCTCGATACATTGATAAGCTTTGTTTCACCTGTCGATGTGTCCATTGCAACAAGAATAATAACATCAGCCTGTCCGTTTTCTCCTTTAATATCGCTTACGCTTTCAAAGCTTTCTTTATCAACACCGATACAGAGAATGCTTGTCATATTTTTGTTGTATTCATAGGTGACTCCGTTATATACAACAAACTGTCCGCCGTTTTGCACGATAACATTTTCCGGTGCGGAGATTATGTTTGTATTATTCAGCATTTCCTGAGAGCCTCTGTAAATGAACCACGCAAGCAATCCGCTTACAACAAGCATAAAGGCAAGCAAAGAGCTTATAACGGTAAGTATTATTCTTTGCCATTTTTTAAATCTTCTTTTCTTTTTCTTTCTGCTTTTGTGCTTTTCTTTAATGGCTTTTTTCTGTTCTTTAGAGCCTTTTGCAGGGTGATTACTTTTTACAAGCTCGTCATATTCCTGAAGATATCTTTCTTTGCCTGTACTGCTTTTTTTCTTTTTGTGACTGCTGCCCTTTGCGGATCTTGAGCTTTGAACAAGCGGAGTATCATCATCAAAGTCCGAGTTATGATGGTGATGGTGGTGACGACTGCGGTGCAACTGCACAAATTTATAATCGCCAATATCATCATTTATACTTCGTTTAGCATAGGAAACTTTACCTTTTTCTCCGTTGCTTGCAATATTTTCTTCTGTCTGAGGCGGAAGCTTGCTCGAATAGCTGTAAATATCCTCGTGTTTTTCGGAATTATCTGCGATATTATTCTCCTGATTACTTCCGCTGTTATTATTTTGTGAGTTCATCCTTTATTAACACCCCCTGTAAAAGAAGTCTTCCGTCACCTGAATTCAGGCAGGTGCTGAGCGTAACAATTCTGTCGTCAGTTGTCAGTTCCGGAATATCTCTTACAACCTTTGTGAATGATCTTGGATTCTGAATGTAATCAAGGTATTCTTCAAATACCTTGTCTTCGTCAAAATCAAAAGAATTCATAATATGTCGGTCGTCATACGAATAAACCGACGCTATACGGTAGGTAAGCTTGTGCTTAGGACGGTAAATATAAAAATACTCATGGTCGTCAAAAAAGTCGGTATCGGTAAATTTATATAAATCTGCAAACATACTTCCGTCCGCCATATTGTGACCGTAAAGCACAGTCACCCTGTCGTGCATATAAATTGAATTGCAGTATTGCGAGTAAATAGAGCCTGCAAAGCTGTAATTACCGTAAATATCGTGGTCAAGGTAAAAATTATCGTTAGTATTACTTCTGCATACAGGATAATTTATGTTGGTATCGGGAATATAAAGCCAGGAGTAAATCTCATCGTTCTGCGCCTGCAAGGATTCAAAATCTATAGGATTATCCACGAGATTTTCATCAATAGACGGCGAGGTGATTTCCTGAGAAATGCTCGGGGCAACCGAGCTTGCAAGGCTGCTGTACTCGTTGCGGGCTTTCTGCTGGGAATTCATCTGATACATTACATAAATTATACATATGATAATCAGAATAATTGTAATTACAAGAATCGGTATTAAAACTTTATTTCGATTTTTTTTCATAACTGAATGCACTGCTTAATTCTATCAAATATTTGTATTAAAGTCAATATTTAGGAATAAATTACCATATTATGCATTAAAAAACAGCTTTCGGAAAAACGAAAGCTGTTTTAAAAGCTGAATTAGTTTGATTTCTTTGACTTAACAATGGTTACGCTGACAGCAACAGCTAAAAGTGCTAAGCCAATCATTACATACGGTGTTGCGTTTGAAGGACCTGTCTGCGGTGATTTACCTGAATTATCAGTTGTTACAGACTGTGTCGGTGTTTGACCGTCCTTTGTGTAGTAAGGTGTTACCTTAATATCACCTGTGATGATAATATCAACATCCTTATCTGTAAGCGGCTGATCGGTTCTGTAAGGACCTTCAATTACCCAATGGTCAAATGTATAACCCGGATTTGGCTTTGGAGTAATATGAACATGCTGGTTACCGTTTTCGTCAATATCTGTTGTAAATTCGTAATCACCGTCACCGCCGGGGGTAGGGGTTACAACTACCACATAAACATATGTACCTGTAGGACTTGGTGCAGCGAATACCGGAATTGCCGCTGCAAGCATCAGCACAAGAGCCAATGCAAGGGATACAACCTTCTTCATTATACTAACCTCCTGTTAATAATACAAAATTATCTGCGGAATTGCTCCGTAGCTTTTAGATATTAAGTATTATAGCACAATAATAAAATAAAGTAAAGACAATTATCTAAAATATTTTTGTTATTTTTGATAAATTATATTTCTTTTTTAAACAAAACATAAATACTTTTAATAAAATAAAAAGACCTATTGCAATAGTAGGCAAAAAAATGTATAATATCCTTAAAATGAAAAAATGAAGGGAAATGTATTTATGAATATTTCTGAAATTCAGAATAAAATTCTTGAGTTAAAAAAAGAAAAGGATGTCTGTATTCTTGCTCACAGCTATCAGGCAAGAGAAATCTGCGAAATTGCCGATTTTACGGGCGACAGCTACAAGCTGAGCGTTGACGCAAGCAAGGTTAAGAACAAAAATATTCTGATGTGCGGAGTCCGCTTTATGGCTGAAACCTGCAAAATCCTTTCTCCGGATAAAACAGTTTATCTTGCTCAGCCGGGAGCAGGCTGTCAGATGGCTGACCAGATGGACAGGGAAATGATTTCTTCGGTAAAAAAAATGTACCCTGATTATGCGGTTGTTGCATACATAAATACTACCGCAGAATTAAAAACTATTTGTGATGTTTGTGTTACAAGCTCATCTGCTGTTAAAATTGTAGGCAATATGCCTGAAAAGAATATTCTTTTCATTCCCGACTGCAATCTCGGCGATTATGTAAGCCGTCAGCTTCCCGATAAAAATATAAAGCTTTTGCAGGGCGGTTGTCCGATTCACGCCTGCGTAACTGCCGAAGATGTCAGGAAAGCCAAGGCTCAGTTCCCTAATGCTCAGTTACTTGTGCATCCGGAGTGTCAGCCTTCGGTTGTTGAGCTTGCCGATTATGTAGGTTCAACCTCGGGAATTATGAATTATGCAAAAAACAGCGATAAAAAGGAATTTATCATCGGCACGGAAATCAGCATAGCTGAGCATCTGCAATATGATTGCCCCGATAAAAAATTCCATATTTTAACGCAGAAGCTCATCTGTCCGAATATGAAGGCTACTACTCTTATGGATGTGTTCGATTGCCTTAACGGCGAGGGCGGCGAAGAAATTGTCCTTGATGAGCAGACCATTACAGACGCAAGAAAATGTATTGACGAGATGATAAGACTTGGCGGTTAAGGAGAACGGTATGACCGAAAGGGCATTAATTGCAATGAGCGGAGGCGTTGACAGCTCTGTGGCGGCTTGCCTGATTAAGGAGCAGGGCTATGACGCTACGGGCATAACGCTCAAGCTTTTTGACAACGAGGATATCGGCGAAAAGAAAGAAAAAACCTGCTGTTCGCTTGACGATATTGACGACGCAAGAAATGTGTGCAGAAAAATCGGCATACCTTATTATGTATATAATTTTAAGGACAGCTTTAAGGAAAATGTTATAAACCGGTTTATTTCTGCATACGAAAACGGCTGTACGCCCAATCCCTGCATTGACTGCAACAGATACATCAAGTTTGAAAAGCTGATGCAGAGGGCAGACGAGCTTGATTTTGACTATGTTGTAACGGGACATTACTCGGTTATAGAGTATGACAGGGCTTTGCAGAGATATCTGCTGAGAAAATCCCCCGACGCAACAAAGGATCAGAGCTATGTACTGTATTCGCTTACCCAAAGACAGCTTTCAAGAACTCTCCTGCCGCTTGGCAGGCTTACAAAAAGTCAGGTAAGGGAAATTGCGGAAAAATATAATCTGATAAATGCCAAAAAGCACGACAGCCAGGATATATGCTTTGTGCCTGACGGCAAATATGCACAGTTTATTGAGCAATATACCGGCAGAAAATACGATTGCGGGGATTTTGTTGATGAAAGCGGCAAGGTTCTCGGTACGCACAAGGGAATTATAAGATATACAATAGGGCAGAGAAAGGGGCTCGGTCTTGCTTTGCCTCACCCTATGTATGTCAAGGAAAAGGATATTGAAAACAACAGGGTAATACTTTGTGAAAATGACGGACTGTTTTCTAAGGAGCTTTATGCAAAGGATATTAACCTTATTGCATACGAAAAGCTCGACAGTCCTTTGCATATAAAAGCAAGGGTAAGATATAATCAGCCTGAGCAGGACGCCACTGTTGAACAGCTTTCCGACAACAGACTTCACATTGTATTTGACAAACCGCAGAGAGCAATCTCCAAAGGACAGGCAGTAGTACTGTATGACGGAGATGTTGTTATAGGTGGAGGAACAATAGAATAAATACTCGCTGTTTCCTGAATACTCAGTGTTTCCTAAATCGGCTTGCCTTTACGGTGAGCCGATTTTTTTAGAAAAAATCATCAAAAAGCAACATTTTCAAAGTCTTGATATAATGAGATGTGACAATTTTTAACATATTATAAAATAAAGCAATTACAGCAACAAATCAGAATATTTCCGCAAAAGCAGTACACTTGTGTTGTAAAAAAACACAAGGAGGTGCCAAAGTATGTGGGAAAATTTCTGGGAATGGTGGCATAATTTTTTCGGATGATGCTCAAATCAATAGTGACTTTGTTCACCCGATATGATATAATGTTTAATATAAAATAATTCCGGAGTTAAGCATTATGTCAACCGATATTTCAACCTTTATACACGAAACAGCCCTGACTTTCGTATCAAAATTGCCTGTTATTTATTCGGCGGCATATATTTTTATGAAGGTCACAAACCAAAAATGCAGCAAAGCAAAGTTGATTTTGTCTTTGACTGCATTTTTCGGCGTTGCTCTTGTTTCTTCCTTGCTGAAATTTTTCAGCGTCGGTTTAGCATTAATGGTATCCTATATCCTGTTTATACTTACAATAACCTTATTAACAAAAAAGCCTATTAAAATCTCTGCTCCGATGTCTGTAATAATGTTGGGGATATCCTATTGCATAAGGTTTATATGTATTTTTTTATGCAGTATTATAGGATATTTTTTTGCTCTTAATCCTAAAGATATTTTCCCTGATATAATTGTACTTATAATTAATATGACAGCTACCTTTCTTATTATGAAGATAAAGCGGTTAAAAAACGGCTTGAGTTTTTTTGATGATACAAACAATTTAGGTATCGGACTGCTTTTATCAGGCTTTATAGTTATTGTTGTAATGATTGTATCAGGTGAAAAGGAGATATATATTTCATTTTATCCAATTCTTGCTATCGGTATGGTAATCTGCTCAATAGGAGCCGTACTATGGATAAAAAACAGCATTAAAAGGCATTATAAAAGCCGACTTTTGCAAAAGGCAGACGAGCATTATAATTCTATAATAGCAGAAAAGGACAATATCATTGACGAGCTTACAAAGTCAAACGCCTATCTGTCAAAAATAGTTCATCGTGACAATCACCTTATGACTTCCCTGCAATATTCCTTAAATGAGCTTTCAGACTGCAATAACAGTGAAGGACAAAAACAAATAATCAAGGAGATATTAACACTTGCAAAGGAAAGAAACGAGCTTGTACTGCACGAGCAAGCCGAAAATAAAATACTTGCCAAAACAGGCAATTCTGTTATTGACGGCGCTCTTATGAATATGTATATAAAAGCCACTGCTCACAAAATAAGCTTTGACCTGATTGCAAACGCCGATGTCAGCTATATTATCAATCATTTTATCTCGCAGACAGAGCTTGAAACCCTGCTTTGCGACCACATCAAGGACGCAATCATTGCAGTGGATTCCTGCGGCAGGCAGAACGGCAGTATTCTTGCCTCAATATCAAATTCAGACGGAATATACGAAATCTCCGTACAGGATAACGGAATTGAGTTTGAGCCTGACACCCTGCAAAGGCTTGGTATTGAAAGAGTTACTACTCACAAGGATAGCGGCGGAAACGGCATAGGCTTTATGACAAGCTTTGACACACTCAGAAAGGCAGACGCAAGCCTTATTATAACCGAATACGGAGCAGACAAGCCGTTCACAAAGTCTGTTACATTCAGATTTGACGGTCAGGGTAAATTTATTATTAAATCCTACAGAAGTAATATTCTGAAAGAAACCGTTAAACGCTCCGATGTAAAGATTTACGGTGTTCATTTATGATTAAACTATCAAAAGCTGATTATAATAAAATTATTGCTCACGCAGAAAGCGAGCTGCCCAACGAGGCGTGCGGTCTGATTGCAGGCAATATTGACGGCGAAAACAAGGAGATTAAGAAGGTTTATTTCCTTACAAATACAGACCACTCAAACGAGCATTTTTCGCTTGACCCAAGGGAACAGCTTGCGGCTGTAAAGGATATGCGCAAAAACGGCTTGATGCCGCTCGGCAACTGGCATTCTCACCCCGAGTCGCCGTCAAGACCGTCTGACGAGGACAAGCGACTTGCCTATGACAGCAAGGCAAGCTATATGATTCTGTCGCTGATGGACAGGGAAAATCCTGTACTTAATTCGTTTAAAATCAGCTCATCACAGGCAGAAAAGGAAGAATTGATTATTTACTGATTCAGGAGGATAATTATGTACGACATTGTTATTATCGGAAGCGGTCCGGCAGGACTTTCCTCGGCAATTTACGCTCAGAGAGCAGGACTGAGGGCTGTAGTTATTGAAAAAATCTATCTCGGCACAGGTCAGATTGCCGAAAGCGAGAGAGTAGACAATTATCCCGGACTTTACGGAGAAAACGGCTTTGACTTGGGCGAAAAATTCCGCACCCACGCAGAAAGCCTCGGGGCGGAGTTCCTCGAGGGCGAGGTCGTAAAAATCAGCAAAAAAGATGCAGATTACAGTATTCTGCTTGACAATGGCAGTGCTTTGGATACGCACACAATTATTTATGCCGTCGGCACAGAGCGCAGAAAGCTCGGCGTTGAGGGCGAAAAGGAATTTTCGGGCAGAGGAGTATCGTACTGTGCGGTTTGTGACGGTGCTTTTTACAGAGATAAAATCACAGCCGTAGCAGGCGGCGGAGATACTGCGCTCGGAGATGCGGTTTTGCTCTCAAAATTTGCCAAAAAGGTTTATCTGATTCACCGCAGAGATAAATTCAGAGCAAACAAAACCTTACAGCAACGGGTAGAAAGTATTGCGAATGTTGAAATTCTCCTTGATTCGCAGATAACGAAAATCGGCGGCACAAATAAGGTAGAGAAGATAACAGTTTTGCAAAACTGTGAGTCCAAGGAAATTGACGCTGACGGTGTTTTCGTTGCAGTAGGCAGCGTGCCTAATTCGGCAATTATCAGGGATTTGGTTGATATTGATGAAAACGGCTATATAATTGCAGACGAGGACGGAGTAACCTCGGCGCAGGGTATATTTGTTGCAGGCGATGTACGCACCAAAAAGCTCAGACAGGTGGTTACCGCCGTATCGGACGGAGCAAACTGCGTATTGTCAGCAGAGGAGTATCTGCAAAAGAATTTTGGGTATTAAGGGAAAAAACCTATGAAAACAGAAAGGCTGAGTACGGATATACTGATAATAGGCGGCGGAACGGCAGGGACTTTGAAATTTAATGAAATTCAGAATTCATAATTCAAAATTTTTTATATGTAAGCAAAAAACAAGCAACAGTAATAAAGCTGTCGCTTGTTTTTTTGAAATATTTATTGTTTATTTTTACTGTATTACTCAACAGTAACCGATTTTGCAAGGTTTCTTGGCTTATCGGGGTCGTTGCCCTTATTTACTGCTGTGTAATATGCGAGTATCTGAAGCGGTATTACCGCAGAAATAGGCATAAGAAGCTCATCCGTCTGAGGCACCTTGATTACATAATCTGCAATGCCGTCCTCGAGAGTTCTTGCGCAAGCCTCCGAGCATACAAGTATATTCATAGCCCCTCTTGACTTGACCTCAACAATATTACTGATAGTCTTTGCAATAAGGTCGCTCTGTGTAGCAACAGAAATAACAGGCATACCGTCCTCAATAAGAGAAATTGTGCCGTGCTTTAATTCGCCTGCCGCATAGCTTTCGGAGTGAATGTAAGATACCTCCTTGAGCTTGAGCGAGCCTTCCATTGAAAGCGCATAGTCAAGACCTCTGCCGATATAAAGCAGGCTGTCGGTTGTAATAAGCTTTGTAGCCACATATTTGCACTGCTCTTCTGTTGTTTCAATAACATACTTAACAGCGTCAGGCATCTTAAGAAGTGCCGCAACAAGCCTTTTGCACTCAGCCTCGCTTACGGTTTCCTTTGCAAGAGCAAGCTCAAATGCAAACAGATACATAACGGAAAGCTGTGTTATATAAGCCTTTGTGGAAGCAACGGAAATTTCCGGACCTGCAAGAGTATAGATGAGCATATCAGCCTCTCTTGCAATAGAGCTGCCCTTTGCATTGACAATAGCAAGCGTTGTAGCTCCCTTTTGCTTTGCAAGACGCATAGCGGCAAGGCTGTCGGCAGTTTCGCCCGACTGAGAAATAATAATTACAAGGTCGCCCTTGCCGACTATCGGATTTCTGTATCTGAATTCAGAGGCAATGTCAACATTAACAGGCACTCTTGCAATGCCTTCAATAATATATTTTCCGACAAGACCGGCGTGCATTGCTGTACCGCAGGCAACAACAGAAACAGACTTGAATTCCTTAAGCTTTTCAAGTGTAATACCGCATTCCTCAAGGCAGGGAAGACCGTCCCTTACTCTCGGCGCAACAGTAGTTCTGATAGCCTGTGGCTGTTCGTTTATTTCTTTTATCATAAAGTGAGGATAGCCGCCCTTTTCGGCAGCCTCCATATCCCAGTCTGCAACCTTAAGTTCCTTTTCGATAGGATCGAGGTGTTCGTCAACAAAGGATACGCCGTCGGCAGTGAGCGTAGCGATTTCGTCGTGGTCGAGAAGATAATAATTCTTTGTATATTTAAGAATTGCAGGCACATCAGACGCAATAAAGCATTCGCCGTCAGCCACACCTACGATAAGCGGACTTTCCCTTCTCACTGCAAAAATTCTGTCAGGAAAATCCTTGAACATAATACCGAGTGCAAAAGAGCCTTTAAGCTCAGCCATTACGCTGTCTATGGTTTCAAGAGGGTTTCCGTTGTACTTATAGTCAAGCAGCTGTGCGACAACCTCTGTATCGGTATCGCTCAGAAAGGTTCTTCCCTTGGATACAAGAAATTCCTTTAATTCAATGTAATTTTCAATAATTCCGTTATGAACAATGGTAACTCTTGCGCCGCTGTGCGGATGTGAGTTTACATCTGACGGCTCGCCGTGAGTTGCCCATCTTGTATGACCGATACCGACATGCCCCTCGGGCTTGCCCTCCTCAGCCATTTTATCAACAAGATTTTTAAGCTTACCCTTTGTTTTTACTGTTTCAATTCCGTTTTCTCCAAAAACAGCTATGCCTGCTGAATCATAGCCTCTGTACTCAAGCTTTGTGAGTGCGCTTACAAGCACATCGCTGCAGTCCTTGAGTCCAACATATCCAACAATACCACACATTATGCTTTCTCTCCTTTATTTATGCAGATTTTATCAGTTAATCTTATGGTTAAAAGTAGGTACAAGATTTGCAAGAAGCTCGACTGTCTTTTCACTGTCGTTGCGTTCAGCCGCTTTCTTAAGCTCGTCAAGCTTTTTAAGCAATTCATCTGAATTAATATTTATCTGATTACCGATAAATATCTTTTCATTCGCAGTGGATTTCAGTCCTTCTTCGTCCATCAGAAGCTCCTCAAAAAGCTTTTCGCCCGGTCTTAAGCCGGTAAAGACAATCGGAACATCCTTGTACGGAATCTTGCCATACATTCGGATGAGATTTTCGGCAAGAGTAGTGATTTTTACGGGAGCGCCCATATCAAGAACAAAAATCTCGCCGCCGTGAGCCATTGCGCCTGCCTCAAGCACAAGCGAAACAGCCTCGGGAATAGTCATAAAATATCTTATTATGTCGGGGTGAGTAACGGTTACGGGCGAGCCGCTTTCAATCTGTCGCTTGAACAGCGGAATAACCGAACCGTTTGAGCCAAGCACATTGCCGAAACGGGTGGTTACAAATTCGGTATGAGTGCTGTGCTGAGCCTTGTGCTGAATAATCATTTCACAGGCTCTCTTGGTTGCGCCCATAACATTTGTGGGATTTACAGCCTTATCAGTTGAAATCATAACAAATTTATCGGCACCGTATTTTTCCGCAAGCTCTGCAACATTAAATGTACCGAAAATATTATTCTTAACTGCCTCCTCGGGCACGGTTTCCATCAGGGGAACATGCTTATGAGCGGCAGCGTGAAATACAAGCTGAGGTCGGTATGTTTTAAATATCAGCTCCATCTTGTCGTAATCACGGACAGATGAAATCAGGGTTACAAGATTCAGCTCTGAGCCGTACTCAAGCACAAGCTCCTGCTGAATATCGTAGGCGTTATTTTCATATATATCTACGATGATTATCTGCTTGGGTGAATACTTTGCAATCTGTCTGACAAGCTCGCTTCCGATAGAACCGCCGCCGCCGGTGACCATACAGATTTTCCCCGTAACTAATTGCTTAATCTCTTTTTTATCAAACTCAATCGGCTTTCTGCCGAGCAGATCGGCTATTTTTATTTCCTTTGCCTGAGAAATAAGCTGTGTGTGCTTATCGTCAAACAAAAGCTCGCTCAGATAAGGAATTATCTTGATTTTACACTCTGTTTCAGAGCAATAATCAAGGATTTTGCGCTTTTCCTCTTCTTCGCAGGACGGCACGGCTACAATAATATTTGTAATTCTGTTATCAATGCAAATCTTAGGAATTTCTCTGCATACGCCTAAAACAGGCACGCCGTTAATACTTCTGTTAAGCTTTGTTTCGTCATCATCAACAAAGCCTACCGCCGTAAGGTTGCGTGCAGGACTGTTTTCGTCATAGCTTGCATTCTGAATCTCGGTAAGTATCATTCTGCCAGCGTTGCCTGCGCCGACAATAAGTGTACGCTCGGAGTTGTCGGCTCTTCCGACCTCCGTAAGATTAAGAAAAGTACGCTTGAACAATAATCTGAACAAAAGCACTCCACCCGTTGCAAGCACTGCATACAGCGCAACAAACAAAACAGATGGGCTTATTTGTAAAACAGTCATAATTATAAAGCTAAGGCAAAAGCCTGCCATCATAGCCAGACCGCAGACAAAATAGTCCCTGACATTAAAATATCTCCATAGTCTTTTATATGCACCCGCACCGTACAAAAAAAGAATGCAAAGGGGGAGATTAATTATTATAGTGTAAAGCAGACCCTTGCTTCCCTCGGAAAGCTCGGGGAATATAAGTGACAATATATAATTAAGCACTATGCCGCTGACTACAATAATAAATACATCTGCTGCCGCAAGAATAATTTTACGATAATTTATTTTCCTCATATTTTAGTTGTCCCCTACAAATTTATATGATTATATAAAAATAAATGAATGTTGAGTTCCAAAATTAAAGATATTACACAAATTTATTACACAATATTATACAACAAAATTCAATTTTTGTCAAATGAGAAACAATTTTGTTTTTTATTATTCGGGCAGTTTTTTATGTTATTTTTCGCTATATTTGACAAATACTTATTTTAGATATAATATAAATTTATAGACAACATAATATTATTATGAAAAAAGGACAATTTTATGAAAAAATCTAAAAAATCAAAAAATAAAATACCCATAATAATTATTTCTGCGCTGTCAGCCTTAGTAGCTGCGGAGCTGATACACAGCAACCTGTTTTTTAAAACTACCGAATATAATATAAAATCCGATAGTATCGGCAGTAATTTAAAAATAGTGCTGATTTCCGATTTACACAACAAGGAATACGGGCAGAACAACGAGGAGCTTGTTGATGCCATAAAAAAGCAGAGTCCCGATTTTATAGCAGTCTGCGGAGATATGGTAACTCGGAGTTTTATTAACGATGACAATATGAAAAATGTATTGACAAAGCTTTCGCAGGTTGCTCCCGTTTACTGCTGCCTTGGAAATCACGAAAGAGCTATTTCGGATAAGCTTGATTTGAATGCCGACATAGCCTCCTGCGGTGCTGTGCTTCTCGATAATGAATCAACATTTTTCACCACAAAAAGCGGAGAAAAAATCTTAATCGGCGGGCTGACTGATTACCCTTATTATGAATTTAACGCCCCTGACTATGACACCCGGGACAGATACTTCTGGGAGAGCTTTAAGGAAGAATCAAAAAAATACTACTCGGTTCTTCTTCATCATCAGCCCGAATATATAACAGATATGGTTGCAGATACACCGGTAAATCTTGTTTTATGCGGTCACACCCACGGAGGACTTGTTCAGATTCCGTTTATAGGCGGACTGATTGTGCCGAATCAGGGTATTTTTCCTCAATATGACAAAGGAGAATTTGATTTTAATAATACCACAATGATAATTTCAGGAGGTCTCGGCGTATCTCATCCGATTCCGAGATTTAACAATCCGCCTGAAATCTGCGTAATAAACATCACAAAGGGCAATTCCTGATGCGGAACTGCCCTTTTGCTTTAGCCTAAAACCTTTTTTGCTGTATCTACGCTTTCCTTTGCATCTCTGCAATAGTAGTCAGCGCCGATTTTCATTGCATAATCCTCCGTAAGCACAGCGCCGCCCACAAAAACAACGCACTTGCTGCTGCCGTCGGGATTTTGTAATTCCTTTGTTTCTCTTATGAGCTTTATGGTTTCCTCCATACTTTTCAGTGTGGTAGTCATAAGAGCTGACAGGCCAATCATTTTTATATTCTGCTCAACGGCAGTGTCCACAACAAGCTGAGGGTCAACATCCTTGCCGAGATCGACAACGGTATAGCCGTAATTGTCGAGCAGCACCTTGACTATATTTTTGCCGATATCGTGAATATCGCCCTTAACGGTTGCAAGTATTATCCTGCCCTTGCTAACTGTTTCTCCGCTTGTTTTTGAAATATGTTTTTTGATTACCTCAAAGCAAGCCTGTGCTGCGTTTGCACTCTGGATAAGCTGGGGTAAGAAGATTTTGTTTTTTTCAAAGCCGTCGCCCACCTTGTCAAGCGCAGGAATGAGCATTTCGTTTACAATCTGCATTGCATCTCCCGTTTCGGCAAGAAGCTTTTCGGTAAGCAGAGCGCCTTCCTTTTTTAAGCCATTATAAACAGCCGTCATAATATCCATATCAGCTGACGGATTTTCGACAGCGGGAGCTTTTACGGCGTCATTGTATGCGGCGATAAAGTCCATTGAATTTTTATCAATTCCGTCAAGCACACGGTAGGCACGGACTGCGCCCGTAATTGACTCAATATTCGGATTTATTATCGGCAAGTCAAGTCCCTCTTCAAGAGCCATTGTAAGAAATGTTCTTGTAACAAGGTCACGGTTAGGAAGTCCGAAGGAGATATTTGAAACGCCAAGGCAGGTCTTACAGCCAAGCTCTGCTTTTACTCTGTGCAGAGCGTTCAAGGTCTGACGGCAGGCGGACTGCTCGGCTGAAACAGTCATTGTAAGGCAGTCAATGAAAACATCCTTTCTGTCAATGCCGAATTCCTCTGCTCTCTCTACAATTCTTTTTGCGATTTCAAATCGTCCCTCCGCTGTCTTTGGAATACCGTTTTCGTCAAGGGTAAGACCGACAACGCAGGCACCGTATTTTTTTACAAGCGGTAAAACCGTACTCAGGCTTTTTTCTTCACCGTTTACGGAGTTCACTATAGGTCTGCCGTTATATGCACGAAGTCCTGCCTCAAGCACCTCAGGCTTAGTTGAGTCAATCTGCAAGGGTGCGTCGCAAACGCTCTGAATTGCCTTAAGCACACGCACCATCATCAGCTTTTCGTCAATTTCAGGGTGACCGACATTTACATCAAGAATTTCCGCACCTGCGCCCGTCTGACTTAAAGCCTGTGTGAGAATATAGTCAATGTTATTGTCAACAAGAGCCTGCTTGAAGAGCTTTTTGCCTGTAGGATTGATTCTTTCACCGATAATTCTCGGCTGATTTATCTCAACAACTGCGCTCGCACTGCACACAGCGGTATCAACGCTGCTCTTTGCAGGCTGATATTTTTTATCTGCAATACCAACCTTAAGAGCCTTGATGTACTCGGGATTGGTACCGCAGCAGCCGCCGAGCACCTTAACGCCGTATTTTAAGAGAGAAAGCGACGATTTTGCAAAATCCTCGGGCAAAACATCATACTCGTTGCTGTCAGGGTCGGGCAGACCTGCGTTCGGCTTGATAACAAGCGGAAGATTTGTATATTTTGAAATTTCGCTTACAATCGGCTCAAGCTCATCGGGACCGAGCGAGCAGTTCACTCCGAGTGCGTCAACGCCGAGATGCTCCATAGTAACAGCAAAGGCAGACGGCAATGTGCCTGTAAAGGTACGCATATTGCGCTCAAAGGTCATAGTTGTGAATACCGGCTTGTCGCTGTTTTCCTTTGCGGCAAGCACAGCGGCTTTCAGCTCGTAAAGGTCAGTCATAGTTTCAAAAACTATAACATCAGCCTCCCTGCCTGCAAGGACAAGCTGTTTGTAGTATTCATAAGCCCGTTCAAATGTAAGCGAGCCTGCCGGCTCAAGGAGCTGACCGATTGGTCCTATATCGAGCGCAACAAAGGCTCTGTCGCCTACGGCATTTTTTGCAATGCTCACGCCTGCGCCCACAATTTCCTCCACGCTGTAGCCGCAGCCCTCAAGCTTGTACGCATTTGCGCCGAAGGTATTGGCATACACAATATCCGCACCGGCGTCCACATACGCTTTATGAAAAGACGCAATAAGCTCAGGATGCGTGATATTAAGCGTTTCAGGCACCTCGTCATAGCTGACTCCGCTTTTCTGAATCATAGTGCCTGTCGCACCGTCAAGTATAATAAATTCTTTTTCCTTTAATAATTCTCTAACCCCCACAATGAAGCCCCTTTCTCCTGAAATTACAGGTTTCTCTCATATTACAGATGGCACAGCCACGCTTTTTTCTCGCTATAGGATTTTTGGAAAGTCCCATTACGGCAGTCACCGACTTTGCAGGCGTAAGCAGAAAGCTTTCGTTTGTGCAAAGTCCTATTTTCTTTGGTGCGTCAAGCATTTGCAGAATAGTTTTCTGCATTTCAATCGGATAATCTCCATAGCCGGGGCTGAACCTGAAGGTCATATAATAACCGCTGTATTTTTCGGCAATCATTCTGTCAAAGGAATTGCACACCTGCTCAACCGCTACGCTTGAAAGGCTGTCCATAACCACGGCACTTGCCATATCTGAAATCTGCGATACTCTTATAAGCTTGTCAATTTCCGAGCCTATGGTGGCGCACATTATTATTGCCTTTTCACAGCCTTCAAGGTGTGCTTCAATATCTTTTCCGCCCATAAGCTGAGCGCAGGGCAACGCCTTTTCAATATATAGATACTTAGGTGACGCTTTTTCAAGCACCGCCCTTTCACATTCATCCATAAGTGCGTCCATTCGGTAATTGAGCTGAATACCTGCTCCGCCGAGATAGCGCACAGCTTCATTTCTGTTAAGCTTTTCTAAATTAATCATAGCACAGCTCCTATAAATAACTGCTATTATTTTAACACAAAAGCCTCGATAATACAATAAGATTATCGGTTTTGGCAGGTTGAATATATGTAAACACCGAATATTGCAAATGCTGTGTTTTTGAGATAAAATTATAAATATAATTATTCTTCACATAAAATACAGATTAAAGGATTAAATTTATATACGGTGATTACAATGTACAAAATACTTCTTGTTGAAGATGACAAAAATATAAGAGAAATGGTTGTAGAGTATTTTTCACGCAAGGGTGACGGAAAATTTCCTGTTTCAGTTGCGCCCAACGGAGAAATCGGATTGCAGATGGCGTATGAAAATCCATATGATTTACTCCTGCTTGATGTAAATCTTCCTAAAATGGACGGATTTTCCATATGCAAGGAGGTCAGGCGGTACAGCGATGTGCCGATTATGTTCATTACCGCACGGATAAACGAGGAGGATGTGCTCAACGGCTACGCCCTCGGCTGTGACGATTACATAATAAAGCCCTTTGCATTGCCTGTGCTGTTTGAAAAGGTAAAGGCTCTTATAAAGCGTTCAAAGGGACTTGTACGCTCGTCGGTGCTTACGGCAGGCACTCTTACCCTGAATCCGAACAACGGCATTGTAATTTCGGACGGCGACGAGGTGGAGCTTACTGCAAAGGAATACAAAATACTTAAATTTCTTTTAGAGAATAAAAATATTGTAATCTCCCGAACAAAGCTTATTGAAAACCTCTGGGGCTATGACAGTGATGTTGACATACGGGTGCTTGACTCGCACATTAAAAATCTGCGTAAAGCCTTAAAGGACAACTCAAAGCTTATAAAAACCGTAATCGGCAGAGGCTACAGGATTGAGGAATGATTATGAATAAAAAGCTGAAAAAGGAAAACCGTAAAATTCTTGCAAGCATAATATCAATAGTTCTTTTCATTTGCCTGCTTGCAATGAGCGCATTTACATATCTGATATACGATTCTACAAAGTCAATAGAATTGTATCAGGCTGAGTTAAGGGCTACAAATCTCTTTTCAAGCACAAGTAATATTGATATAACCCAGCCGAATGCAATCAGCGCATTTATAACCACAAAGCTTAATGAAGAGGAAATGCGGGATGTATATATTTCATTGGAGAACGACTACTATAATATTTCGGTAGATACTGCAAATAAATGCAGGATAGAAACAGATGATTTCACAGGTTACAGTGATTTATATCTTGATTATTTTACACTGCGAGAGTCAATGACAGATGAGCAGTATAACAAAATCAGCGATTACCTCAGCAAAGAGCCTGACGAAAACGGCAATTACTATATTCTGTCGGTCAATCAATATGCGTCTGATTATTATCTGCCGATAAGCACAGGACAGATGATTCCGATAAGACTGGAAATTCTGCGCACAAACGATAAACACAGCTGGTATGTAGAGGACGAGCATATTGAATTTTTTGAGCTTTCTTCTGATAAAATTGATGAAATCAAAAGAATGCAGAAAGAAGACGAGGAGAACTATAAAAAGAATTACAGCAATGATGATGAAAATACAACCTATTTCAGCGGACTGATTTACTCTGTCGGTGAAATGAGAAAGAATGAAATCAGCAAGGACTTTTTCTTTAACGGCGGTACGGAGAATGAATTGAAAAAGTACGATGAGGAAAATCCGTTTGATCCCGGGTTTTATTCAGCACTTGTAATCCTTGATAATTTTAACTATATATACAGAGAAGTAAGCTCTACAAATCCTGCCTATATTCTGTCGGTCTATGAAGAGGGCGAAGAAATATCGTATGACGATATGAATGATTACAACAATAAAATATGTAATATTACAATATATCAGAAGCTTGAACCGCTCAATGCCTGTATGCCTACTCTGATAATCGGCAATATTATAATTCTTGTTTTCTTCATTATAGCCGGTACTATTATGATACTGATAGTATGGCGTAATTTAAGAAACAGGGCAATACGGGAACAGCACAGAATAGAAATGACAAATGCGGTCGCACACAACCTCAAAACTCCGCTTTGCGTAATTAACGGCTTTTCCGAAAACCTCAGAGAAGAGGAGGGATTTATAACCAAACAGCACTACATAGATGTTATTCAACAGCAGGCAGGCGATATGGACATTCTCGTGCATAAGATGCTGGACTTTTCAAGGCTTGAGGCAGGCTCGGCAAGGCTTAATAAAAAGCCATTCGGCATTAAGCAGGAGCTTGAAAAGCTTGCGGAAAAATACGGCAATATCTCAGACAAAAGTATTATTGTGAATGCTGACGATAAGGAAATCAACGCAGATAAAGAGCTTATGGAGCTTGTTTTTGAAAATCTGACGGACAATGCCGTAAAATACGCAAGGAAAAATTCCGATATAGAAATATCTTTTGTAAACAACTGTTTCAGCATTTCAAATGAATGTGAGGAAATTTCCAAAAAGGAACTAAAAAGAATGTGGAAACCGTATAACCGCCTTGAAAAGGACGAGGATGTGCGTGGCACAGGCATAGGTCTTGCCATTGTAAAGCAAATCCTAAGACTTCACAAAATCAAGCCGACCACAGAATACTCGGACGGCAGGCTGACAATCAGCTTCTTCATCAAAACAAAATAAATATGGCTATCCCTTTTGTGCTGATAATTTCAGCTTAGTTAAAGAAATAGTCAAAAACAAAAAGTCCGACAGTGAAATCGGACTTTTTGTTTAGTCAGTTTTTGTTTTTATTTCTGTATCAGAATAGGTATAATTCTCAACAGGAATTATATCCTGCAATACTGCAAGACTTCCTGAGGAAATAATTTCTTCCTTCTGCTTTTTGGAAAGCCTTTTTATATGGTATTCAAGCCTTGAGGCTGTGGCACGGTTTTCACTTATCCAGAGTGACTCAAGCCTTTCGGCTTTATGTGTGCGGGTATATTTTGCACATTTTTCGTTCTGAGAAAAATGCTCTGACATTCTTTTGCTTATGTCTGCGGCAATTCCTGTGTAAAGCGTGTTGTCACAGCACCTGAGTATATATGTATAGTACATTTTATCACCGGGCAAATTATAACACATACATAGTTATCTTTGCAATAAAAATCCTGACAATTCCGAGAGAACTGTCAGGAAGTTTTACACTTATTTTGTTTCCGTTTTCAGCTTTTTATCGTGGATTTTCCTTGCCAGATAAACAAACGGGGTGTCAAGCAGACTTGTGAATACATAAATAATATAGCTTGACAGGAAAATCGAGATAAGAGTCGGAATATCGTAGGTTCCCCAGAAGGCAAAGGCTGTGAAAAGAGCTGTGTTCAGAAGCTGGCTTATGAGCGTTGAACCGTTGTTTCTCAGCCATAAAAAGCTGCGTTTGCTGCCGGATTTTTTTTCGGTAAGCCTCCACCACTTGTGATACAGCCATACATCAAACATCTGACTTATTGCATACACAACAAGAGATGCAAGAATCATTCGGGGAGTGCTTGAGAAAACAGTCTTTATTGACGGCATCATAACATCTGCCTCACTCGGAGTGTAAAGCATCCAGCTCTGAGAAAGCACAAGGAAAAAGACCGATGAAAAAATACCTGCATATACTGCGGTCTGCGCTGCCTTTTTGCCCTCACATTCCGAGAGAATATCGGTTATTAAAAATGTAACTGCAAACAGAATGTTGCCGAGCGTCTGCTCCATTCCGAATGCGTTAATCAGTATTGTAACTTCAATATTTGCAAGAATAGACGCTATTACAGATATACAGTAAAGCCCCGTTTTGCCGAAAAGCGCATAGCCTGTAATTGCCGAGCCGTAGATAAATACTACGGAACATATAAGTATAAGTTCGTTTGTCATATCAGTCGCCCACCCCGAAATCAGTATTGTTTATTAAAATATCTGCTCTGTCATTATCCTTGTAAATAGGATATATTTCCTTAATAAATGCACTGATAAGCTCCTTATCGGGCTTGACCGAGGTGGAATTCTCGCACATTATATTAATGCAGATTCGTTCAAAATATTTAAGCCCAAGCTCAATATCTTTTTTTATTGATTCGACAGTCTGACCTTTAATTCCGAAAAGGAAATTAGCCTCATCAAAGCTTTCTGAGATTTTCTCGGGATTTTTCTCTTTGATACCTTTTTTCAGTACATTCTCTCTGAAATCATAATCAAAGGTTTCAAGACCGAGCTTCATTTTAAGCGTAAAATCCGAAAATTCCTTACGCAAATCAGCAATCCTGCTGTTGTAGAGATAGTGCGACTCAAAATGAATTGTGTGGATATTCTTTTTTCTGCAAACCTCTTTTATAAGCCCGATGGTATTTTTGTCAAGCTCAAATACCGAACCCGAGTTTATAACCTCAAGGTTTTGATAGACGCCTGAAATTTTTTCAAGCACCCTGCTGTTCAGCCTGAAATTTTCCTCTTCATTATTACAGCTGTCACTGTAATAATCGCAGAAGGTGCATTTTTTGTAAACACAGCCGCTTCCACGCAGAAGTACAATTTCACGCCTGTTTTTTTCGTGAATGATACTGTACCTTTCCATAATTTTCGGCATAAAAAAACACCCGTAAGGGTGTACGGGCATAGCAAGCCCTATGCCTTTCCTCCTTAGTTTTGATTGGGCAAGCCCCTGTTGGTTATTGCCCGAGCAGGATGGTTACGAACTGCTCTTATATTATAATATCATAATACGGAGATTTTGTCAAACTATAAGAAAAACTTATGTTTATTTACAAAATTACTTGAATTTGTGGGTGAAATTGTATATAATTTTATAGAGAGAACAGCATTGACAGGTGTTGTTTGCCGATAATAATCTTATGGAGTTTTGAAAGGTGAAAAAATGAGAGATTTTGGTTTTTATGGAGATACTACAGAGAGATTTCCTTTTTCGGGAAAGGAAATGCGTCAGTATCAACAACAGGTAAAGCGCATACGCAGTAATCACAGGCTTACAGTGCTGACATTTGTACTTCTGACTTTAGCGATAATTGAATCAATGTTTTTTGTCGCTGTTCAGCTGATGCTCAAAAGCTTTGAATATGCAGGACTGCTCGGTGTAATTCTCGAGGTGCTTACCTTGCTTGTAATTGCAGGCGCAATATACGGCTACAGGAGAATTTCGCTTGATTTAAGGGCGATTGATCTGGCGGTCATAATAATATCCGAGTTATTGTTCGGCTTTTCTGAGTATATGCTGTATATGTATAAACAGCCGTTTTATCTGTATGTTATTGCAGGTGTTTCTTTTGTGCTTATTCTCTATGTTTTCCTTTTTGTTAAAGCAAGAATCAGGCAAAGAGTTCTGTTTTCTGCAATTCCGCTTGTGGTGCTTGCAGCGGCTTGCTTTCTGAGTATAAACAACTCGGTTTTTACTGTAAGATATGTTTATCTTTCGCCGGACGGTTACTATAACGATGTAAGCAATAATGATATTACACATTTTTATTATACGCAACCGATTAATGCAAAGAGCTTTTCTGAATTTTGTTCAAACAGCAACAGCGTTATTTACAGTATGGATCAATTTAACAGCTTTTGCGATTCATATAAAGGCTCTGCAAATATGGGCGAATTGCTCAATTTCAGCCGTACCTACAGCGAAAGCTTTTTTGAAAATAACTGCCTTTATCTTGTTCCTGTGGAGCTTGAATCGCCGTCAGACAGAATATACTTTAAAGGACTGAGCTACGCCTTGAGCGCACAAAAGCCTTGTGTTCAGTATGTAAAGGATAAGGACGGTAAAAAGACAGGCAGTGTTTGCCTTATGCTTATAGAGGTTCCGCTCAGAGATGATGAAAAGCTGAACAGTGTGGTAAAGCTTAAAACAGACGATGTGATTATGGCAAGATAATTTTTGAATATATGTTTAATTCTTGTGAATGCGTCATATAAATACCTTGGGCAACACTGAATAAATCACGCTGAAAGCTGTTTGCATATCTTGCTTGCATATTTTCCGCCAGCTTGCCCAAAAAATCTCGAAAATAATGCGACAGCATTACTGCGGTTTGTTTGTGCAACCTGACAAAAAATCTGACGGCGCAATATGCACAAACGATTTAATCAGTGTTCCCTTAATTCTTGTGAATGCGTCATATAGATACATTGTAATCGACACATAAAACAGGAGATTTGCTATGAAAGCAGTAAAAAAGGCTTTTGCTTTTTATGATAAAATAATGAAAAGATATGATCCGATAATAAGCAAATGTATTCACGATAATATATTCGCCATAGCCGGACAGTCTGCGTTTTTTATAGTTCTTTCCTCTGTTCCTCTGATAGCGTTCTGCCTGTCAATACTTCAGAATCTGCATATATCAACAGTTTTTATCGAGCAGGCTCTCCAGAGTGTGTTTGCTGATGATTTTCTTATGCAGATAAAGGATTTTCTGACAGAAACCTATCAGAATACCCTTGGAATTTCATTTATTTCAATTATTGTCACCTTATGGTCTGCCTCTCAGGGCATACACGCAATTACAAACGGTCTTAACAGAGTTTATGACGCATATGAAAACCGAATGTGGATAGTTTTGCGAATTCGTGCAATGGTTTATACTGTCATTTTCTTTGTGCTTATGTCTGTATCGCTGGTTATTGTTTCGCTTGGCTCTTATCTTGACGATTGGATACAGCCCTATGTCAGCAGTCTGCCCGATATTATTACTGCGATTTTCAGATTAAGATACCTGCTTGTGTTCTTAATTCTTACCTTTACCTTTGCGTCAATTTACAGAAACCTACCCTGTATATCAAAGGAGCAGAAAAAGGAATACAATTTTAAGTACCAGCTGCCGGGAGCAATATTATGCACAATTTCGTGGTTTGCGGTTGCATTGGGCATTTCAATTTATGTAAAAAGCTTTAACGGCTTTTCTGTTTACGGTGTAATCACCGGTCTTGCTATTGTGATGTTTCTGTTGTATTTCCTGATGCTGCTGTTGATGATATGTGCAGAAATAAATTATGTTTATCACGATACAATTAAGAATTTTTCCGTTAAAAGGCTTGTTGCTGCTATAAAACGAAAGCTAAAAATAAAAAAGTAAATATCAAGGTTTTAAAGCACCTTTTCAGAGTTATACTAACTTTGGAGGTGCTTTTATGTTGAAAAAAATAATTTGCACAGTGCTTTCCGCTGTATTGATAATTTTTGGCACGGTTTGTGCGTCGGCAACTTCAAAAAATGATTTTTCACTCCAAAAGGTTGACGAATATTTTTCGTTGATGAACGGCTGTTCAAGGATTTCGCTGGAAAATTACAGCGATGAAGCTGTGGTTGACGCAATAGCTTACTGCGGACTTGATCTGAACAGTCCGAGGATTATGTTTTATTTATCTGTGTTTTACTTTGCAAATAATATTGATACCGCAAAAATAACCTCAGATCCTGAGTATTCAACACAGATAATCAGCAGTCTTGACGGTTATCTTTCAGAAAAGGGGATAGCAAACAGCAGGTCAGGAGAGTTTTTTAAAAAGTATCAGGGTGAAATCAGTCAGAGTAAGCTCAGCTTTTCTACAGTCGGCGCATATACCTTTAAGGCTAAAAAATCGGTTGTGGAAAAAATGCTTGATGACAGCTGCGTTGATTTTATAATTGTCGGCACCGGTTTTATGCTTAAGCAGGGAGATGTGAATGCTGACGGCAGAATTGATTTAAAAGATGTGAAAAGTATGCAGTCGATAACGGCAGAGTTGATTAAAACCGAAAATGCAGAGGAGAAAAAATTTTTTGCCTTTGCAGGCGATTTGAACGGCGACGGCAGAGTGAATATAAATGACGCTACCTCTCTACAACAAAAACTGACAGCATAAAGCTGTCATACATAATAATTAAGGAAACACTGATTAAATCGTTTGTGCATATTGCGCCAGCAGATTTTTTTGTCAGATTGCACAAACAAACCGCAGTAATGCTGACGCATTACGAGGATTTTTTGGGCAAGCTGGCGGAAAATATGCAAGCAAGATGTGCAAACAACTTTCAGTGTGATTTATTCAGTGTTTCCTTAAATAAGTTCTTGACAAATTAAAACAAAAAGCCTATAATACTGTAAAAGTTTAGTATCGAACAATTCTATATATAACAGTTTGATATAAAACTTATAGCTTATGCAGAATCGGAGGTGATTTTGGGTGTGTGATTTTTTTGAGGAGGCAGAGGAAGTCGGTGCGGTTAATAGCGATGATTTTCATATCTGCGATGCAATCGGCCACGAAATTAAAGCGGTAAATCATATTATTCACAGAAAAATGCTTGAAAGTGCGGTAAAAAACGGCGTGGATAAGGTAACCATTATGCACGGCTGGATAATAGCATATCTGTATAATAATCAGGACAAGGATATTTTTCAGAAAAATCTCGAAAGGGAGTTTTCAATTTCACGCTCATCTGTAACAAATATTCTTCAGTTAATGGAGAAGAAGGGGTATATAAAAAGGGTGTCGGTTGAAAATGACGCAAGACTCAAAAAAATTGTGCTTACCGAAAAGGGGATAAGCATAAAAAACTCTATGGATCAGGCAATTAAATCTAACGAGCAGGAATTTGACAGTGTTTTTACTCCTGAAGAAAAGCAGACCTTTTTGTTTCTGATAAGAAAGCTCAGGGCAGGCATTTCAGGATAATATTACAGGAAACACTGAATAAATCACGCTGAAAGCTGTTTGCACATCTTGCTTGCATATTTTCCGCCAGCTTGCCCAAAAAATCCTCGCAATGCGTCAGCATTACTGCGGTTTATTTGTGCAACCTGACGAAAAATCTGACTACGCAATATGCACAAACGATTTAATCAGTGTTTCCTACAGTAAAGGAGAAAGAGTATGATAAAAACCTTAGCTAAACAGGTTAAGGGCTTCGTTATGGAATCGCTGCTTACACCTGTGTTTATGATACTTGAGGTTATTTTTGAAACGCTGATACCGCTTCTTATGGCTTCAATCATCGATGACGGCATCAACAAGGGCGATATGAACCATATTCTCTTTGTCGGCGGAGAAATGGTGCTTTGCGCAATCGGCGGACTGATTTTCGGTGTGCTGGGCGGCACATACGGTGCAAAGGCGTCTGCCGGCTTTGCAAGGAATCTTCGCCGTTCAATGTTTGCCAATATTCAGACATTTTCATTTGCAAACATTGACAAGTATTCAACGGCAGGTCTTGTAACCAGACTTACAACCGATGTAACAAATTTACAGAATGCATATCAGATGATACTGCGAATGTGTATGAGAGCGCCGGCAAGCCTTATCTGCGCAATGGTAATGGCGTTTATGATAAATGCCGGACTTGCAAGCGTTTACCTGGTTGCCATTGTTTTCCTCGCAATAGTAATGGCTTTTCTTATGAAATTTACAATGAAGTACTTTATGCAGGTATTCAAAAAGTATGACGACCTCAACGCAAGCGTTCAGGAAAATGTTTCGGGTATCAGGGTAGTAAAGGCATTTGTGCGTGAGGACCACGAAACCGTTAAATTTTCAAAGGCGGCAAACAGCCTTTACAAGCTTTTTGTAAAAGCTGAAAACTGTATGGTATCCGTTATGCCGATAATGCAGCTTACCGTTTACGGCTGTATTATTGCAATAAGCTGGTTCGGAGCAAATATGATAGTCGGTTCAACTCTTACAACTGGCGAGCTGACAAGTATGCTTACATACTGTATAAATATTCTTATGTCGCTTATGATGGTTGCAATGGTGTTTGTAATGATTACAATGAGCTCGGCAAGTGCAAGGCGAGTAGCAGGTGTGCTGAACGAAAAAAGCAGTCTTACAAACGGCGAAAATCCGGTTGAAAATGTGCCTGACGGAAGTATTGAGTTTAAGAATGTTTACTTCAGCTACAACGAAACAGGTGAAGAGCCTGTGCTTGATAACATCAACATAAAGATAAATTCGGGAGAAACAGTCGGAATTATCGGCGGTACGGGCAGTTCAAAAACAAGCCTTGTAAATCTTATCGGCAGACTCTACGATGTTACGGGCGGCGAGGTGCTTGTCGGCGGCATTAATGTCAAGGACTATGACCTCGAAAAGCTCCGTGACGAGGTATCCGTTGTTCTTCAGTCAAATGTACTTTTCAGCGGTACAATTTTGCAGAATCTCCGCTGGGGCAATGAAAACGCAACGGAAGAGGAATGTATAAACGCCTGTAAGCTTGCGTGCGCAGATGATTTTATTCAGACATTCCCCGATAAGTACAACACATTCATCGAGCGTGGCGGTACAAATGTATCGGGCGGACAGAAACAGCGTATATGCATAGCAAGAGCGTTGCTCAAAAAGCCTAAAATTCTTATTCTTGACGACTCAACAAGCGCAGTAGATACTGCAACAGACGCTAAGATAAGAAAGGCTTTTGCAGAGGAAATACCGAATACTACAAAGCTTATTATTTCCCAGAGAATCTCAAGCGTTCAGCACGCCGACAAAATTATTGTTATGGATAACGGTAAAATCAGCGGTATCGGCTCGCACGATGAGCTTATTAATAAAAATGAAATTTACACCGAGATTTATGACGCTCAGACAAAGGGCAACGGTGATTTTGATGCAAGGGGGGAGATGTAATGCATCCGCCAATGGGTAAAAAACGGCCGACGGGCGAAAGTAAAAAGGTAGATAAGCCGGGTAAAATTCTCGGAAGAATCCTTGGCTATGTCTTTAAAAAATATAAAGTTCATATGATAATTGTATTTGTATGCATTATTGTAAGCGTTCTTGCAAATGTACAGGGAACATTATTCATTCAGAAGCTTATTGATGACTACATCACTCCTCTTATGAATACAAGCTCACCCGACTTTACTCCCTTGCTGTATGCAATGGCACGGGTTGCAGGCTTTTATCTGCTGGGTGCCGCATCAACATTTCTGTATTCAAAGTTGATGGTCTATGTTACTCAGGGTACAATGCGCAGTCTGAGAATTGATGTTTTCTCGCATATGGAGAGCTTGCCAATCAAATTCTTCGATACACATTCTCACGGCGATATTATGTCTGTTTATACAAACGATATTGATACTCTCCGCCAGATGATAAGCCAGAGTATGATACAGCTTTTCTCAAGTGCAATTACTATAGTATCCGTGCTTGCAAGTATGATTTCAATCAGTATTCCGCTCACCCTTCTGACACTGGTTATGGTTGTTGTAATGTTTTTTGTATCGGGCAAAATCGGCAGTAAGAGTGGCAAATACTTTACAGCACAGCAGCAGGACCTTGGTAAGGTAAACGGATATATTGAAGAAATGGTGAACGGTCAGAAGGTTGTAAAGGTGTTTAATCACGAGGGCAAGGCTGTTGAGGAATTCAACGAGCTTAACGACAAGCTTTTTGACAGTGCATATAACGCAAACAAATTTGCAAATATCCTTATGCCGATTAACGCTCAGCTTGGCAATATAAGCTATGTACTGTGTGCGATAGTCGGCGCAGTGCTTGCCTTCAATAATTTTGCAGGACTCACGCTCGGCGGACTTGTTGCATTTATGACCTTCAATAAAAACTTCAGTCAGCCAATCAATCAGATAAGTATGCAGCTTAACAGTATAATTATGGCTCTTGCCGGCGCAGAAAGAATTTTCAACCTGCTTGACGAAAAGCCGGAGGAGGACAACGGTTATGTAAGCCTTGTAAATGCAAAGGTTGTTGGCGGCAGGCTTGAACCCACAGAGGAAAGAACAGGTATGTGGGCGTGGAAGCATACTCACAGCGAGGACGGCACAACAGAGTACACACAGCTCAGGGGCGACCTTGTGATGGATGATGTTGATTTTGGCTATACCGATGATAAAATGGTACTCCACAACATTGATTTGTACGCAAAGCCCGGTCAGAAAATTGCATTTGTAGGTTCAACCGGTGCGGGCAAGACTACAATTACTAACCTCATAAACAGATTTTATGACATTCAGGACGGTAAAATCCGTTATGACGGCATAAATATCAATAAGATAAAGAAGTCGGATTTAAGACGCTCGCTTGGTATTGTTTTGCAGGAAACTCATCTTTTCACCGATACGGTTATGGAAAATATCCGTTATGGCAGACTTGACGCCACTGATGAAGAGGTTATTGCAGCGGCAAAGCTTGCAAATGCAGACAGCTTTATCCGAAAACTGCCGCACGGCTATGACACCGTACTTACAGGCGACGGCGGAAACCTGAGTCAGGGACAGCGGCAGATGCTTGCAATCGCAAGAGCCGCAGTCGCAAATCCGCCTGCGCTTATTCTTGACGAGGCAACAAGCTCTATTGATACCCGTACGGAAAAAATAGTTCAGGACGGTATGGATAAGCTGATGAAGGGCAGAACAACATTTGTTATCGCCCACAGACTTTCAACCGTAAGAAATTCAGACTGCATTATAGTTCTTGAACACGGCAGAATTATTGAAAAGGGTACTCACGAACAGCTTATTGAGCAAAAGGGCAAGTACTATCAGCTCTATACGGGTAAAACCGCATAAGCATTTATTTCGGCAAATACGACGGTCAGAGATTACTGTTTTTCCGACCGTCGTATTTTGCAGTACCGTTCCGATTGGCTGAATGTCAATGAAAAATTAACAAAAAACTACCGACAGAGTATTCTCTGTCGGTAGGTATTGCTTGTGTTGAAATCTGAATTTATTATCATTATTGCTTAATAACTGTTATTTGTTATCAGCTTTTATAAACTAAATTTCGGACTCATCTCCAATTAATTGATATTTAAAAATCAGTAAAGTTTACATTGGAATTATCTCCTATACAATATTGTACCTAAATATAAACTTCCTTGTACATCGGTATTATCTCCATTCTTTAATTCTTTTTTGAATGAATTTTATCTGTACATTGGTATGACCACCATTAACAAGATTTTAAATATTTATAATATTAAGTTGTAATCATAATTTCGGATAAACCTGATTACCTTAGAATTGTGATTACTCTAAGACTCATTTTTACGAATAATAATTTAACAACTGCTTTCTCAGACTATATATAAAAATATGAAGTTCTTTTTGTATTCGTATGCTTTGAATGTAGCTGTTAAATCGGAAGTAATCGGAAACCTTGTCTGATGTAATGAAGGAATATGTTTAATAACATTGAAATTATCAGCTGTCCGACAAACAAACGAGATATTATAACCTTTTCTAATGTATCAGGTTATCGCTTGTTTGGGGGAAGGCTCCGCATGAAATCTCTGATATGTCTTATGTAATGGACTTTTACTTTCATATTAGAAACCTCCTTTTGTTCCTTTTCTTTGTCTATATTATACAGAATAAATCAAGGCTTGTCAATATAAATATTAAAAATATTTATAATTTTATTTTTGTAAAATCTATTGAAGAAAAATTCGGGTTGTGCTATAATAAAAATGTTGGGGTATTGCAAAATACTCCTTTTATTGACTTTTTAATCGCTTTTGTGTATAATGTTTACACATAATTCAGATTTTGAACGGATAAGAGGTGTGGTATATGATAAAGAAGTATAATAAGCTTGTCAGAGATAAAATTCCACAGATTATTGAAGAAAACGGACAGATGTGCGAAACCGAGATTCTTTCTGACGAGAGATACCTTGAAATGCTTGAGTTAAAGCTCTCTGAGGAATGCACAGAGTATCAGATTGATAAGGATGTCGAGGTGCTTGCCGATATTCTTGAGGTTGTTTATGCCATTGCCAATGCAAAGGGTGTGACTGACGGCGAGCTTGATAGAATCAGACTTGCAAAAGCCAATAAAAACGGAAGATACAAGGATAAGATTTACATCAAAGAGGTTACTGAGTGGTAAACAAAAGCACGGTGCAAAAAACGCATCGTGCTTATTTTTTTATCTTTTCAACATTACATATTATCGTCGTACATTGCTCTGCAGCCGCCGATAAATTTTGGTCTTGTCCTTGCGGCGAGTAAAACAGCGTTGCCTATACGGTCAAGGCTGAGCCTTACGGGAACGGCAACTCTTCTAAGGTGCATACCGATTAATGTACCGCCAATATCAAGTCCTGCGTCCGCCCTGATTTCCTCAAGAGCAACGGGATTTTTAAATGTATTGTATGCGGTTGTGGCAAAAGAGCCGCCTGCCTTTGGCTGAGGAACAACATTCACGATTTCGGCAAAGGGAACAGCCTCACGCTCAACAATGATTGCACGGTTGAGATGCTCACAGCACTGGGCGGCAAGGTAGATTTTCCTTTTGCTGAGTACTTCGTAAATTCCTTTAAAAATCTGCTCGGCAACCTCAAGATTTGAGTTTTTGCCGATAGTTCCTCCTGCAACCTCGCTTGAAGAACAGCCCACAACTACAATACTGCCCTCTTTAAGCTTTGCAATATCGCAAAGCTCCTCACAAGCCTGCTTTGCCTGAGAATAAACATCAACTGACATATATTTCAACTCCTTGAAGCTATGGAAACACTGAATAAATCATGCTAAAAGCTGTTTGCACATCTTGCTTGCATATTTTCCGCCAGCTTGCCCAAAAAATCCTCGTAATACGACAGTATTACTGCGGTTTGTTTGTGCAATCTGACAAAAAATCTGCTGGCGCAATATGCACAAACGATTTAATCAGTGTTTCACTATGTTATGTATTTATTATAGCACTATTTTTGCAAAGTACAAGCCAAGAAAATTCTTGATACAAAAATTACAAAATTTGTATAACAATATTGATTTTTTAGTAAATATGTTATACAATAGATTTGTAAATTTTTTTGCAAAGGATGATTGCTATGAATAGATTTGTATTAAATGAAACCTCCTACCACGGAGCAGGAGCAATTAACTCAATTCCCGAGGAAATCAAGGGAAGAGGCTTTAAAAAGGCTTTTGTCGCATCTGACCCCGACCTTGTAAAATTCGGAGTAACTAAAAAGGTGACCGATGTGCTTGACGGTGCAGGTATTGAATACACCCTGTACTCAGACATCAAGCCGAACCCGACAATAGAGAATGTTCAGCACGGCGTTGAGGTGTTCAGGGAAAGCGGAGCTGACTGCATTATTGCAATCGGCGGCGGCTCTTCAATGGATACTGCAAAGGCAGTGGGAATTATCATCAAAAACCCCGAATTTGCAGATGTCCGTTCACTCGAGGGCGTTGCTCCCACAAAGAACAAGTCAGTGCCGATAATTGCAGTTCCCACCACAGCTGGTACAGCCGCCGAGGTTACTATCAATTATGTAATCACAGACGCTGAAAAGAACAGAAAAATGGTGTGCGTAGATGTTAACGATATTCCCGTTGTTGCCGTTGTTGACCCCGATATGATGTCAACTATGCCTAAGGGACTTACAGCCGCTACGGGTATGGACGCTCTTACTCACGCTATTGAGGGTTACATAACAAAGGGTGCGTGGGCACTTTCCGATATGTTCCACCTGAAAGCCATTGAAATAATTTCACAATCCCTGCGTGGCGCAGTAGATAATACACCCGAGGGCAGAGAGGGAATGGCACTCGGTCAGTATGTAGCCGGAATGGGCTTTTCAAATGTCGGACTCGGTATAGTTCACTCAATGGCTCACCCGCTCGGCGCATTGTATGACACACCTCACGGTGTAGCGAATGCAATTATTCTGCCGACCGTTATGGAATACAACGCACCCGCAACAGGGGATAAGTATAAATATATCGCCGCCGCAATGGGCGTTGAGGGAACGGAGAATATGAGCGTTGACGAGTACCGCAAGGCTGCTGTTGACGCAGTAAGAAAGCTCTCGCAGGATGTGGGTATTCCTGCCGACCTCAAGGAAATCGTAAAGCCCGAGGATATACCGTTCCTCGCTCAGTCAGCCTATGATGACGCCTGCCGTCCCGGCAACCCGAGAGATACCAGCGTAGAGGAAATCACAGAGCTTTACAAGAGCCTTATGTGAATATAAAATTTAATATCAACAATTTAGGAAACACTGAATAAATCACTCTGAAATTTGTTTGCACATCTTGCTTGCATATTTTCCGCCAGCTTGCCCAAAAAATCTGACGGCGCAATCTGCACAAACGATTTATTCAGTGTTTCCTTAGGTAAAAGAAAAAAGCGTTGTCTTATCTGAGAATGTGTAAGCCGCAATTCTACGCATTTTTCCTTCCTGCTTTGCACAGTCTGTACTCGTTCACCCTCATCAGATACATTAACGCCTTTGTTATTCAATATTTACCGTTTTTATATGAATTAACTGTATTATAACACATTTTTCATTCTGTGTAAATTGCCTGAGCGAAAAAAATATGAAATTTTGCCTGTTGAGTATATATTTAAAACAATATAAGCATAAAAATAATTTTATTTTTGTATAGACAACAGAAAGAAATAATAATATAATAAATATTGACTGTAGTACGGATTTAGTACGGATTGTATTTTGCAGAAAGAATTAAAAAGGAGAAGATTATGGGCGGATATATGGGAGTAGCAGCAAAGGAAGACTGCGTTTTTGATTTGTATTTCGGTATTGACTATCACTCTCACCTCGGTACAAGAAGAGGCGGTATGGTAGTTTATGACGATGAAAAAGGCTTTGACAGGTCAATTCATAATATTGAAAATGCCCCTTTCAGAACAAAGTTTGATAAGGATATGCAGAATATGAAGGGCAGACTCGGCATCGGCTGTATTTCCGACTATGAGCCGCAGCCGCTTATGGTGCGTTCGCATCACGGCACATATGCCATTACAACCGTAAGTAAGATTAACAATACGGACGAGCTTGTCAAAGAGGTTTTTACGGCAGGCAATTCACATTTTCTTGAAATGAGCGGCGGGGATATTAACCCGACTGAGCTTGTTGCAACATTAATCAATCAAAAGGAAAATCTTGTTGACGGCATTAATTATGCCCTTGAAAAAATAGACGGCTCGCTCTCGCTTTTGCTTATGAACAAAAACGGCATTTATTGCGCAAGAGATAAGTACGGCAGAACTCCTATTGCCATAGGCAAAAAGGAAGACGCTTTTTGTGCGGCTTTTGAAAGCTTTTCTTACAAAAACCTCGGCTACAGCAACTACAAGGAGCTTGGTCCAGGCGAAATTGCAGTAATAACAGATAAAAACTGCGTCACACTTAAGCAGCCCGGCAAGGATATGAAGATTTGCACCTTCCTCTGGGTGTATTACGGCTATCCCGCAAGCTCATATGAGGGTATGAGCGTTGAGCAGATGCGTTATCTTTGCGGCGCAAAAATGGCTGAAAGAGATAATGTAAAGCCTGATGTTGTTGCAGGCGTGCCTGACTCGGGTATTGCCCACGCAGTAGGCTATGCAAATGCCTCGGGAATTCCGTTCTCAAGGCCGTTTATTAAATATACTCCCACATGGCCGAGGTCGTTTATGCCGACAATCCAGAGCCAGCGCAACCTTATTGCTAAAATGAAGCTGCTTGCCGTTGAGGATTTAATAAGAGATAAAAGCCTGCTTCTGATTGACGATTCAATCGTGCGTGGTACTCAGCTCAGGGAAACAACAGAGTATCTTTTTGAAAGCGGCGCGAAGGAGGTTCATATAAGACCTGCGTGTCCTCCTCTTGTTTACGGCTGTAAGTATCTTAATTTCTCACGCTCGTCTTCTGAAATGGACCTTATAACAAGAAGAGTTATCGAAAGACTTGAAAACGGTAATGTTACCGATGAAGTCTTAAAGGAATATACCGATCCCGATTCGGAAAAGTATGAAAGAATGGTTGACGAGATTTGTAAGGAGCTTAAATTTACATCACTCCGCTTTAACCGTCTTGACGATATGCTTGATTCCTGCGGTATAGAAAAATGCAGGCTCTGCACCTATTGCTGGAACGGCGAGGAATAATTCTGGATTAGTCAAAAGGGCAGTTTGTACTGCCTTTTTGTGTTTGAAGTATTCTTTTGATAAGATAAACTGAAATTTAGTGTGGAATTTGGAGTGTGGAGTGTTTAGTTAATTGAAATAGTGCGTGTTGTTTGGGTAGTTTTGATTGTTGAATTGATTTTGATATATTGCAGCGTTATAGCGAACACAGTTCGCCGCACAAAACTGAAAACTCCACACTCCACACTCCAAACTCCAAACTCAAATAAATTATAGTTTTCACAATCTGAGCGGATATTTTTATCAAAATAAATTTTACGGAGTTAAAAATGGGTGGAAAAAATTTAATAAAATCTAATCGAAGGATTATTGCCGAGGGTATTCGTGACGGAATACCGATAGGGCTCGGTTACCTTGCGGTATCGTTTTCACTGGGAATAGCGGCAAAAAACGCAGGACTTACAGCCTTTCAGAGCTTTCTGGCAAGCCTGCTGTGCAACGCCTCCGCAGGCGAATACTCGGGATTTACCGTAATTGCGGCTGACTCGGCTTATTTTGAAATGGCAGTAGTAACGCTTGTGGCAAATGCAAGGTATCTTTTAATGAGCTGTGCGCTGAGCCAGAGGATAAAAAGCGGTACTTCGCTGATACACAGACTATTGCTCGGCTTTTACATAACCGACGAATTTTTCGGAATTACAATATCAAGAAAAGGGAGCGTAAATCCTTATTATACATACGGAGCAATACTCTTTGCCGCACCCTGCTGGGCGGTCGGCACGGCTCTCGGCACGATAGCCGGAAATCTTCTTCCGCTCAGAGTGGTAAGCGCATTAAGCGTTGCTCTCTTCGGAATGTTCCTCGCTATTATTGTGCCGCCGACAAAAGGAAATAAATCGCTTATGGGGGTAATTGTGCTCAGCTTTCTGGCAAGCCTTGCCTTTGCGTATCTGCCTGTGATAAGCGAGCTTTCAGAGGGTACGAGAACAATTATTCTCACCGTTGCCATATCTGCCGCCGCAGCGTTGCTTTTCCCTGTAAAAGAACAGGAGGGTGACGAAAATGACGCATAATCCTTATATCTACATTCTGATAATGGCAGGAGTTACCTTTGCTGTCAGAGTTCTGCCGCTTACGCTTGTAAAAAAGCAGTTTACAAACCGTTTTGTAAAATCGTTTCTTTACTATGTGCCGTATGTAACCCTTTCGGTTATGACCTTTCCTGCCATAATAAATGCAACGCAAAGTCCGATAGCCGGCGCAATAGCCTTTGCGGCAGGTCTTGTTGCGGCGTGGTTTGACGCCGGACTGTTCAGGGTTTCGGTTATCTGCTGCGTTCTCGTTTTTGTATGTGAATTTATACTGTGCTGAAAATGCAGGCTCGGACTTTACAAATTGCATTTTGTAAAAATGTAATTAAGCTCCGAGCCTTTTTATTTTACAGATAACAACTTGAAATCAGATAAATTTACCGCTTTAATTCGATAAAGGAATTGTATTTTGCAAACTTATAAAAATTGGTACAAAATACACCTTTATGTACCAATAATCTCACTTTAATTGTTGACAAATCACGATAATGAGTATAATATATACATATAAGAGAATTTGCCTGCTATGAAAGGAAGTAATATATATGGAAAAACAGCATATTGATTGGGCAAATATCGGCTTTGGCTATATGCCTACCGGTGAAAGATTTGTAGCTAATTACAAGGACGGCAAGTGGGACAGCGGTGCAATGACAACTGACGCAACAATCACAATGAGTGAATGCGCAGGCGTTTTGCAGTATGCTCAGACTTGCTTTGAGGGCTTAAAGGCTTATACAACTCAGGACGGAAAAATCGTTGTTTTCAGACCTGACCTTAACGCAGCGAGAATGGCAGATACCTGCAAAAGACTTGAAATGCCTGTCCTTCCCGATAATATGTTTGTTGACGCAGTATGCAAGGTTGTAAAGGCTAACACAGACTATGTTCCGCCGTACGGCTCAGGCGCAACACTGTATCTTCGTCCGTTTATGTTCGGTATCGGACCTGTTATCGGTGTTAAGCCATCAGACGAATATCAGTTCAGACTTTTTGCAACTCCCGTAGGTCCTTACTTCAAGGGCGGCGCAAAGCCGATTACAATCAAGGTTTCCGACTTTGACAGAGCTGCACCTCACGGCACAGGTCACATCAAGGCTGGTCTTAACTACGCAATGAGCCTCCACGCAATCGTAACGGCTCACAACGAGGGCTTTGCCGAGAATATGTATCTTGACGCCGCTACACGCACAAAGGTTGAGGAAACAGGCGGTGCAAACTTTATCTTCGTTACAAAGGACAATAAGGTTGTTACCCCTAAGTCAAGCAGCATTCTTCCGTCAATCACACGCCGTTCTCTGATGTATGTTGCAAAGGAGTATCTCGGTTTGGAGGTTGAGGAAAGAGAGGTTTACTTTGACGAGGTCAAGGATTTTGCAGAGTGCGGACTTTGCGGTACAGCCGCAGTTATCTCGCCTGTTGGCAAGATTAACGACCACGGCAAGGAGATTTGTTTCCCGAGCGGTATGGAAGAAATGGGTCCTGTTACAAAGAAGCTCTACGATACTCTTACAGGTATTCAGATGGGCAGAATTGAAGCTCCAAAGGGCTGGATAAAGGTAATTGAATAATTACATATTTTTATAATATTTTAGTGCCTGAGTTTTTCGCTCAGGCACTTTTTGCATACAAAAACAGTCCTCAAATCATAGCTGAGGACTGCTTTTTAGGAAACATTTATTAAATCGTGATTTATTAGTATTTCCTTAAATTATAAAAAATGAAAACCAGCCGTAAAGCAGGGAAATCAACATTCCGACTATTACATCGCTGATAAAATGTACTCCCGAAAGCACCCTTGAAATCATAATAAGCACACTTATTATGAGATAAGCTATCCCGAGAGGAGTGCTGATGTAAAGAAAAGACATTGCAATAATAAATGCAGAGGCGGTGTGCCTGCTCGGCATACTTTCACCCTTTTTATCCTTGCCGAATACCGAGGGAATACCGAATTTTTCATACGGCCGCTGTCGGTTGAAAATTTTTCTGAAAATCGTAATCACGGCAAACACCGTAAGCGGCGAAAGCGTAATTCTTGCAAAGACCTTAGCATCGGAAAAAAGCATAAATACCGTAAGCACACCGTAGGAAAAAAATACTGTAAACGGCAGAAAATTATAGCAGAATTTTAAAACTGAATTACAAGGCTTATTTCGCTTGAAGAAATTAACCATATTTTCGTACATTTCAGCGTTTACGGCAATCACCCTCTTTATACTTCTTTCCATTATTCTATCACAATAATCACACTATTTCAACATTGTATTTTTCAAACCAGTAATCAAGCTCAATTATATATGCAAGTATCTGCGGAGCTTTCATAAGCTGACCGTACCAGGGTGTGGTAATGCTGTCGGGGTTTTCAATTATTTTCATTATTCCGTCCTTACTGAGAATTTCCGTGAGCTGATTTTTCTTTTGCAGAATATTTATAACACGCTCCTTGCAGATTTCAAAATAAACCGGATTGTGAGTTTTGGGGTAGGGACTCTTTTTTCGCCAGCAGATTTCACCGGGCAGAATGTCCTCAAAGGCTTTGCGCACAATTCCCTTTTCACGGTTGTTGTACGCTTTGATTTTCCACGGCATATTGTAGGCGTATTCTGCAAGCCTGTAGTCGCAGAACGGCACACGCACCTCAAGACCGTTATACATAGAACAGCGGTCCTTGCGTTCGAGCAGACATTGCATAAACCAGTAAAAGTTCAGGTAGAACATTTCACGCATACGGGCGTCAGCTTCAGAGTCTGTTTTCAGCTTGGGCGCAAGGCGGATTGTATCAAGGTATTTCTGCCGTACATATTCCGCTCCCCTTGGCAGTACGCCGTCCCTGAGAATAGCGGCTCTTACCTCCTGACTTTTTGACCACGGAAAATTATCCTCAAACAAAATATCCTTATTGTGATACCACGGATAACCGCCGAAAAGCTCGTCGGCACATTCGCCCGAGAGGGCAACGGTGTAGTCCTTTTTAATTTCACCGCAGAACAGCAGTAGAGAGGAGTCAACATCAACATACCCCGGCAAATCTCTCGCAATAACGCTGTCATACAACGCATCTGCCACCGCCTTGTTGTCGAGTATTATTTCTCTGTGACGGCTGTCGGCATTGCGTGACATAAGAGAAATAAATTCATAGTCTGCGTTCGGCTGAAAAAGGCTCTTCTGAAAGTATTTTTCATTGTCACGGTATTCAACCGAATAGGTGTTGATTTTGCCGAGCTTGTTTTCCTTGTAGTACCTTGATGCGGTTTTTACAATAATACTGCTGTCAAGTCCCCCTGACAGGAAAAAGCAAAGCGGCATATCGCTCACAAGCTGGCGTTTGATTGCGTCTGTAAGCAGAAAGCGTGTTTTTTCAATGCTTTCCTCAATACTGTCGGTATGCTCCATTGCCTGAATTGTAAAGTAGCTCATTTTGGTGAGCCTTTGGTTTTTATATACTGCCATTTCGCCCGGCTTTAATTCCTTTACACCCTTGAAAACACCGCAGGACGGAGTTCGGGCAGGCCCTAAGAAGAATATTTCATACAGTCCGTTTTCGTCAATCTGAGGCTTTACTTTCTTGCTTGCAAGCAGAGCCTTTATTTCAGACGCAAAAATAATTCCGCCGTCATATTCATAATAAAACAACGGCTTAACCCCGATTTTATCACGGCATAAAAATATACTGTTTTCGCTCACATCATACACCGCAAAGGCAAAAATACCGTTGAGCATATCTGCACATTTTTCCCTGTATTTTATATATGCTTTCAGTACAACCTCGGTGTCGCTGTGACCTCTGAAATGAAAACCGCTTGCTTTCAAATCCTCTCTCAGCTCATCGGTGTTGTAAAGCTCGCCGTTATACACAATTACATATGTTTTTCCTCTGTGCCTTGCCGACATCGGCTGCTTGCCGTTTTCCTTGTCAATAACAACAAGCCGTCTGTGGAGCAGGGCGCAGCCTTTGTTGATGTAAAGACCGTTTTCGTCAGGCCCTCGTTTACTCAGAGCTTGCGACATCTCATACAGAACAGGGATTTGTCTGCTCATTTCAATTTCATTGTCAAACCAACCTGCAATACCGCACATAAGAAACCTCCGTTAATTGTTTCTGCTATTTTTTATTGAGAATAAAAAGCAAATCATAAGCAATGTAAGCGCAATTCCCGATAAAGCAGTACCGCCGTAAACCGAACTGCCCGTAACCGTACCAACCGAAAACACGCTCCTTGCGTCATAGAACATCAGCATACCAATATAGGTGAATAACGCAGTTATACACCCTTGCATAATTCTGTAAAGGAAAAACTTTATTCTGCTTATTTTAAGACCTCCGAGTACGGAAAATATCTGAAAATGAACGCATATTCCGCCAAAGCCTGCAACAAAGGCAGTCGCCCATACGGGCATTTCGGCAGAAACCGCCTTTATTCCCGTGCATACCTCCAACGCTCCTAAAACAGCCGTTTTTACAAAGCTGTCTTTAATTACAGCCGTCAGTATGCCTGCAACGGCAGAAAAAAATATGACAAACGAGCATATCGACAGCATACCCCCTGATGCGTCTGCCACCGACTCAACAAGTGCTTTTGTAAGGCTGAGCCTGATTTTTTTGCTTTCGCTTTTTTTCACAGATATTTTACCTCTGTTTATTATTCTATTCGCAATTCCGCTGATAATTACCGAAAAAATCTGCGAGCAAAGCATAATTGCGCCGATTTTTTTATCATTGTAAACCGACATTCCGATAAAGCTTATCATAAATCCCGGTCCTGCGCACACCATAAACATACAGGCTCTTTTACATTCGTCTGTATCGGCATTTCCGCTTTTATACAGCTCACTGCAGCTTTTTGCGCCTACGGGATAACCGCCTGTTACGGAAAGCAGAAGTACGGGCGCAAAGCAGGGACTCAGTCCGAACACATACCTCATAATTTTTGCGAACGGTCTGCCGAGCGTATGCGAAATACCGCTTTTTACAATAAAGGAAGAAACTGCCATAAACGGAAAAAGCGAGGGAATAAGCACATTTATGCACATTTCAATTCCCGAAAGCGCACCGTCTGCACATTCCCTTGAAAAAATCAGAAGCAGGGTGCATATAATAATTATTACAAGGGAAAGAAGTGCCGCCGTAAATCTGTGAAAATCTGCCTTTATAAACATAGCAATCACCATTAATATATATGTAACACTCTGCATAAAAATAATTATGGAAGCACTGATTAAATCGTTTGTGCATATTGCGCAGTCAGATTTTTTGTCAGGTTGCACAAACAAACCGCAGTAATGCTGACGCATTACGAGGATTTTTTGGGCAAGCTGGCGGAAAATATGCAAGCAAGATGTGCAAACAGCTTTTAAGCGTGATTTATTCAGTGGTTCCATTATAATGCTTTGTATTGGGAGAGATATATTTTGCAGAGGAAACACGATAAGCCGAAAAGTCAGTCGGCAGGCTCAATGGCTCTTGATTTGAACTCAGCCTTGCCAACGCTTGATATGCTCGGCAACAGAAGAATAACTATAGAAGGCTCAACGGGTGTGCTCAGATATGAAAGCGAAAACATTAAAATAAACACGAGCAAAATGGTAGTGTCTGTGTGCGGCAGAGGGCTTACCGTAAAGTGTATTTCTGCTTATGATGTTGTAATCGAGGGCTTTATAACGGGAATTGATTTTATTACATAAAGCGAGGCGTTGATATGCTGTTAAGGCTTATACGGTGGAGCAAGGGCTATGTTGATTTTTCGGCAAAGGGAAAATTCCCCGAGCGTTTTATAAATCTTACCACACGAAACGGAATAAATGTATGGAATTTAAAGCCGACAGAAAACGGTCTGACAGCCTCAATGCAGGTTTACGATTATAAAAATATTCACAATATTGCGCATAAGTCAAGGCTGAAAATGCGGGTAACGGGCAGACACGGACTGCCCTTTTACGCAGAGCGTTACAAGTCGAGAGCAGGACTTGTGATTGGCGCAGTAATGGGGATAATACTTATTTCCGTTCTCTCAAAATTCATTTGGTATATTGACGCTCCTCCTACAAAGAGCCTCAGCACCTCGCAGATACTTTCGGCTCTTGAAGACGATAATGTACGGATAGGCTCATACACTGCCGCAATAGATACCGAAAACACGGAGCGGAAAATGATTCTGCAAAATGAACAGATAGGCTGGATAAGCCTTAATATTATGGGCAGTACCATAAAGGTAAACATTCAGGAAAAAACGCCTAAGCCAGACACCCCCGACTATAAAACACCCTGCAACATAAAGGCAAAAAATGACGGCGTAATAACAGACATAAAAACCTCAAAAGGCGAAACCAAGGTGCTCAAGGGCAGCGGAGTGGTAAAGGGCGATCTGCTTGTAAGCGGTATAGTAGAAACAAAGCAGGAAACAATAGAATATGTACACGCAAGCGCAGAAATTATGGCGGATGTAATATATAAAAAGGAATACACCCTGCCCGAAAGCTACGATTATTTTTATATAACCGATAACCGTACCGACAGATATATGTGCAGCTTTCTGAATTTTAAATTTCCCTGTTCGCTGAGCTTTTTGTCGTATGACGACAGCGTATATGTTTTCGGCAGGGAAAAGCTGCGATTGAACAACACCGATATTCCTGTTGAACTGATTACCGAAAGCGAGGTTGAGGTTAAAAAAAGCGAAATAACCCTTGACAGACCGACGCTTGAGAAAAAAATCCTTGCTCAGTCTGTGCTGTATGAGGTTTTTGAAAAGCAGGACAGCAGGCTTGTCAGCAGAAAAATCAGCACAAAAAGCAACGGCGAAGATTTCAATGCGGAAATAAGCTATATTTTCAACGAAAATATTGCACAAACCGCAGAATTTAGTGTGACAGAATAGATTAAATATGTTATAATAAACCTATCAGATTATTTTTAAGGTGATATTATGCGGATTTTATGTATAGGCGATGTTGTGGGCAGTATAGGCTGCCGATTTCTGCGCAGTAAGCTGCCTGCCTTAAAAAAGGTTAAGGGCATTGATTTTGTTATCTGCAACGGCGAAAATTCTGCCGACGGCAACGGAATTACCCCCTCTTCGGCAGATTATCTTCTCGACAGCGGCGTAAATGTGATTACACTCGGCAATCATTCGTTCAGGCGAAAAGAGGCTTACGAATTTATTGATGAAAATCCGTTTATTGTCCGCCCTGCAAATTTTCCTGACGGCACTACCCCCGGAACAGGAATTGTAAATGTTGATACGGGCAGAAAAATTATTACCGTAATGAACATTATGGGCAATACCTTTATGGATAATAATCTTGACTGCGCCTTTGAGTGTGCACAAAATCTGCTGAAAAAAGCCGAGGGCAATATTATTATTGCCGATTTTCACGCAGAGGCTACGGGCGAAAAGAGGGCGATGGGATATTTCCTTGACGGCAGAGTATCGGCAATTTTCGGTACGCACACCCATGTGCAGACCTCGGACGCTCAGGTTCTGCCAAAGGGCAGCGGCTATATTACGGATGTCGGTATGACGGGTACTGTCCACTCTGTGCTCGGCGTGAAAAGCGAAATAATTATCAATAAGTTCAGAACAAAAATGCCTGCAAGATTTGACCTTGCAGACGGCGACTGTAAAATGGAATGTGTTATTTTTGATATTGATGACAAAACAGGCAAAACCCTCACGGCTGAGTCGCTGAGAATTGAATAAGGTTACCAAAATTTTTATTTTGCTATATTTTTGCGATTTTCTCTTGCAAAATTACCGTCTGAAATATATAATAACTATGTCTATAATTTTAATTGTACGATAAAGGATGTGTTCGCAATGTTTAACGGCGAAATATTAAAGAATGCGATAATTTCCGGAGCTAATAATATAAGCTTGCAGAAAAATCAGATTAACGATTTAAATATTTTCCCTGTTCCCGACGGTGATACAGGTACAAATATGTCTATGACCATAATGGCAGCCGCAAAGGCTCTTGCAGATTACGACGGCGACGACGCAGGCGAGGTGGCACAGCTTACAGCGTCTGCAATGCTCAGAGGAGCAAGAGGAAATTCGGGCGTTATTACTTCTCTTATTTTCCGTGGCTTTGCGCAGGGACTCAAGGGAATGAAAGAGGTAAACGGCAAAAGTCTTGCAGCAGCTCTCGGTATCGGCGTTGACGCAGCCTACAAGGCTGTAATGAAACCGACAGAGGGTACAATCCTCACGGTAGCAAGAATGGCTTACGAGGAGGGCGTTGAGGCTTCAAGGATTAACTCGGACAGCCTGTATGTATGGCAGTGCATCTGCAACAAGGCGAACGAGGCTTTAGCCATTACTCCCGAGCTTTTACCTGTTCTTAAAAAAGCAGGCGTTGTTGACGCAGGCGGCAAGGGACTCTGCGTGATTTTTGAGGGTATGCTTTCATATTTCAAGGACGGCGTAATGGTTGAATATACCGAGGACAAGGCAGAGCCTACTATGGAAAGCTTTGAGAGTGCGGCGGCTGAATTTGATGACGATATTGAGTTTACCTACTGCACAGAGTTTATTGTCGGCAGAAATGCAGAAAACGCACCGAATCCGGACGGACTGAGAGAGTATTTGCAGACAATCGGCGACTGCGTTGTGGTTGTAAATGATGACGAGATTATCAAGGTGCATGTTCACACCGAGCAGCCGGGTAATGCGCTTTCAAAGGCACTTGAGTTCGGTCAGCTTTTAACCGTAAAGGTTGAAAATATGAAGGAGCAGCATAAGAATGTAAAGTCGTCTGCAAAGCCTAAGAAAGAAACCTTTGAACCTTGTGAGCCTGTTGAGGACTTTGGCTTTGTAGCAGTTGCGGCGGGCGAGGGACTTAAAAACCTCTTCAGGGATTTGGGATGTGCAAATGTTGTGTCGGGCGGTCAGAGTATGAACCCCAGCACAGATGATATCTATGCCGCTGTTATGGCTACACCGGCTAAGAATGTTCTGGTGTTCCCGAATAATAAGAATATTATCCTTGCTGCCGAGCAGACTGTTCCTATGGTAAAGGACAGAAATGTTGTTATTGTTCCCACAAGAACCATTCCACAGGGTATGACAGCCCTGCTTAATTTTGACTCCGAGATTTCACCCGAGAGCAACGCCCAGCTTATGATGGACGCAGCGGCAGGAGTCGGCACAGGTCTTGTTACATTTGCCGCAAGAAACAGCGAATTCGGCGGCAAGAAAATCAAAGAGGGCGACATTATTGCCCTTGAAAACGGCAGACTTACCATAACGGAGAAAAATCCCGTAAAGGCTGTTGTAAAGCTTGCAAAGAATATGGTATCCCGTGATACCTCGTTCATCACTCTGATATACGGTAATGAAATCAGCGAGGAAGACGCAAAGACGGCATACGAGGAGCTTTCGGATAAGTTCGGCTCACGCACTGACATTACTCTTGTTAAGGGTGATCAGCCGGTTTATTACTTTATTCTCAGCGTTGAATAATTCTGTAAGCATTTGTTTTGGCTTGCCCTGTGGCTGAGAGTTAAGGAAACACTGAATAAATCACGCTGAACGCTTTTTGCACATCTTGCTTGCATATTTTCCGTCAGTCTGCCCAAAAAATCTCAAAAACAATGCGTCAGCATTACTGCGGTTTATTTGTGCAACCTGACAAAAAATCTGACTGCGCAATATGCACAAACGATTTAATCAGTGTTTCCTTAAGAAAAGTGATTTTGTGATTAAAGGGGGCGTGTAATTACGCCCTTTTGCTGTATTCGGTGGTACTATGGCTTCTCTGTATAAAATTTCAATCGACAAACTGAACGGAATAGGCAAAAAAAGAGCCGGGCTGTTTAATAAGCTGGGCATATACAGCATCGGCGATTTGCTCAGCTTTTACCCGAAGGGATATGAGGACTGGAGCAATACAACAAAAATTGAAAGCCTTCAGGACGGCGTGAGCGTGTGCATAAGGGCGGTGCTCGGCACTCATATAAGTGATTCTGTTTTGCCCGGCGGCAGAATCATATCAAAGGGTATGGTGTATGACGATACGGGTACGCTCCAGCTTGTTTTCTTTAACAACAGATACATAAGCACTATGCTCCACGCAGGTAACGAATATTATTTTTACGGCAAGGTAACTGGCGGATTTGGCACAGCGCAGATGATTTCGCCTACCTTTTCGCCTGTCGGCGAAGGCTCAAAAATCCACCCTGTTTACAGGCAGACGGCAGGTCTTAATTCAAAAATAATTGCCAATGCCGTAAAACAGGCTCTCACCTTTCTGCCCGAAAAGGTAAACGACCCCTTGCCCGAAAGCGTACGCAGTACATTTTCACTTTGCGATTTGAAATTTGCAATTCAGAACATACATTTTCCCGATAATTCAGACTCGCTTGCAGCGGCAAGGAAAAGACTTGTCGTTGAGGAGCTTTTGGTGCTTAACCTCGGTATGCGTTCCTTAAAGGAGCACAGCAGGGGAGAGAGCGGAGTTGACATAACCAAAAGCTATTTTGAAGAATTTAAAGGACTTTTGCCCTTTACGCTGACAAACGCTCAGAGCCGTGTTGTGGGCGAGTGTATATCGGATTTAACTAAGGGCAGCAAGCCTATGAACAGGCTTGTGCAGGGCGATGTCGGCTCGGGTAAAACGGCGGTTGCGGCGGCTGTCTGCCACACAGTAATACGCAACGGCTTTCAGGCGGCTTTTATGGCGCCTACCGATATTCTTGCAAGACAGCATTACAAAACCTTTTCCGAGCTTTTCAAGGGTACGGATATAAAAACCGCACTTCTCACAGGCTCAATGAAGGAGTCGGAAAAAAAGGCGGTAAGGGCAGGTCTTGAAAGCGGAGAAATCTCGTTTGCAGTCGGCACTCACGCTCTGATTACGGAAAAAACGAGCTTTTATAACCTCGGCATAGCCGTAACGGACGAACAGCACCGCTTCGGCGTATCGCAGAGGGCAAGGCTGCTGTCAAAGGGCAGAAATCCGCATTTGCTTGTTATGAGTGCAACTCCGATTCCGAGAACGCTGGGACTTGTAATCTTCGGCGACCTCGATATTTCAATAATCGACGAGCTGCCCCCGTCACGAAAGCCTGTAAAAACCTACGCAATCAGCACTATGAAGCGAAAAAACTGCTATGACTTCATAAAAAATGAGATTAAACAGGGCAGGCAGGCGTATATAGTTTGTCCTCTTGTTGAGGAGGGCGAGCTTGAAAATGTAGCCTCGGCAGAGGAATATGCGGCAGAGCTTATGCTTGAGGATTTTTCGGATATTTCGGTGGGCATAGTTCACGGACAGATGAAGTCTGCCGAAAAAGACGAGGTTATGAAAAAATTTGCGGATAATGAAATATCCCTGCTTGTTGCCACAACGGTGATTGAGGTCGGCGTTGATGTGCCGAACGCAACCGTTATGGCTATAGAAAATGCCGAGCGTTTCGGACTTTCCCAACTCCACCAGCTAAGGGGCAGAGTGGGCAGAGGTAAGTATGATTCGTATTGCTTTCTGATAAGCAACAACAGAAATCCCGAAACAATGGCAAGGCTCAGGGTTATGTGCAGTACCAACGACGGCTTTAAAATTGCCGATGAGGACTTAAAGCTGAGAGGTCCGGGCGACTTTTTCGGCGAGCGTCAGCACGGACTTCCGCAAATGGCTATTGCTGATTTTGCCGATACAAAAAGCCTTGAGCTTTCTCAGAAAATAGCCGAGTTTATTTTTTTTAATTACAAAAATCTTTATCACGATGATTTAAGACTGCTGAGAGCCGAGGTTGACAGACTCTTCTCTTCAAACTCTCAGAATTATCTGAATTAATATATATTAACTTAGGAGTAATTGTGTTTATGAAAATGAAATTTATCAGATTTATATCGGTGCTTTGCACTCTTGTTGTGCTTGCCTGCGTTTTTGTTCCGTCTGTCGGGGCGGTGTCTTTTACAAACAATGTTCCAACAAAGTCGGAGTCAATTCTGCTTGTAAATACCGATACGGGGCAGACCGTTTACGAAAAGGAGGCGGATACCAAGCGTTATCCTGCCTCTACAACAAAGATTATGACCTACATAGTTGTTATTGAAAATGTAGATGACATTGAAAGCACAAAGGTAACGATTAAAAAAGCCGTTCTCGACAAGCTCAACGGCACGGGCAGCTCGGTTGCCAACCTCGAGGCTCACATAGGCAAGACTATGACTGTAAAGGATTTGCTTTACAGTATGATGGTGCCCTCGGGCAACGATGCCGCTATGATGCTTGCCGACTATATCGGCGGCGGAAGTGTTGACAAATTCGTTGATATGATGAACGAAAAGGCTAAGGCGCTGGGACTTAAGAACACCCACTTCAAAAATCCCGACGGTCTGCACGACCCCGACCACTACACCACCGCAAGGGATATGTACACTATGGCGGCGTATGCCTTAAAGCTGCCGCATTTTGAGGAAATTACAAATACTACCGAGTATTACTGTCAGGGCGACGAAGAACCGCTTATTACAACAAATTACCTTATTGACGAATGGCGTGGCGGCGACTACTATTATATGTATGCTA
>JBJEOV010000088.1:0-7488 GCA_051880895.1 Ruminococcus sp.
TTTTTCATTATAATTTAAATAGGATTGCTTTGTCACTTTCAATATAAATAAATTACAGTTTTTCGCAACATCGTTTAAGTGCAAAACGAACCCCGACTGCTAACCGTGCAGTCGGGGGTTATGCTTTCGGTTTATATCAAGCCGATAATATGTTTTTTACTGTATTACTTTTCAACACGCTTGCGGCTGATGATTGCTGTTATGCCTGCTGCACAAAGAAGTGTTGCGAGTAATGCAAACGGTGCTCTGCTGTCGCCTGTTGCAACCTTGCCTGTCTGGTCAGGAGTTGACTGCTTTTTCGGCTGGTCAGGTGTAGCTGCGCTTGTTGTTGCCTGAACAGTTGCAGAAGCTACTGTTGTTGCAGGAACAGTTGTAGGTGCTACTGTTGTTGCAGGAACAGTTGTTGGAGCTACTGTTGTTGCAGGAACGGTTGTAGGCTGTGTTGGCTGTGTTGGCTGTGAAGGAGCTGCTAAAGCAGGAACAGTGAATGTATATTCAATAGGATCTATAGCGTCAATATCGTCTGCCTTTGCAGAAATCTTAACAGTAACAGTTTTCTCTGTGTATGAAGGCTCAGCGTTGATTTCCCATGTTTTCTGCTCTTCGCCTGCAGGAGCCATTACATCATATGTTACTGTGCTGTCGCCATCTGCAACTGTTACGCCGTCAGAAGGCTCAATAGAAACCTGTACATTTGAAATGTCAACTGTGCTTGAATTTTTAAGGTATGCTGTTACGAAAACAGGCTTGTAGCCGTTGCCGTCTTCATTTACTTCTACTTCAAAGCTGCTGGCTGTTCTTGCAGCGCCTAAGGTGAGGCTGCCATTTGTGATTTCAATCTCGCCAAGACCGTAATAGGTAATAAATTCCTTGCTCTCGCCCGGTGCAAGCTCAACAGGCTTCCAGATTGAGTTTACAACGCTGTCGCCAAGACTTGATGAAGTATCGCAGGAAGGCTCATATTTATCTGTACTGGTCCAGTAGTTGTTGAACTGTACATAGTCCGGCTTGTAAGAGCCTGATGCAAAATAACCTGTTGATACAACAGTCGGATTCTCAAGGTCGTCAAATGCCTGATACATTACAGGAATTTCATCGCCGTTGAACTGCATTCTCTTTGTAACAGCACCCACACCTGCAATTCTGAAAGGTGCGTCATCGTTTCTGCCGAGCATTGTGTCGAGCATAATTCTGCCGCCTACCATATGACTTTCACTTGAAGTGTTTGTAGCTGTGAACTTTACTTCAACTACATTCTTGTTGCCGTTTATCTTATTCGGGATAAACTTAAGTGATCTCTCGCATGTTACATAATCGTTTGTATTATCTACATCCTTGATGCTGTCGCCCTCAATAACGCCGTTTGCTGCATTGTTGTAAAACTCATCGTTCACACCGTCAACATTCAGCATAAGGTTAGAGGTCATATCGTAGAGAAGTCTTGTGGTTTCGCCTGTTTCTGCATTTGTTATTGCATGAATGGTGAAATCTCCGTCGCTATCTCTCTTGATTTCAAGAAATTCGTTCTTGATACCGCTTGATGTTTCGATTACGCTGTTGGAATCTGCAAATGCAGTAGTAACAGCCATTGACGCTACTACACCTGCGGTAAGAGCGGCTGCCATTACCTTCCTTGTAAAATTCTTCATTTTTGTTACCTGCCTCAATTTTAAAATTTTTAATGATGTTGTGTCGGTTATTGCTCTTTCCTCAAATACATACACAACGATAACCATATTCTACCATATCAGTCAAATATTTTCAACTGCAATAATAGCTAATCTACTTGAAATATTATTGGTTTTTTTCATTGTTAATTAACAAAATGATACAAGTAACAAAAAGCAGTTTTTTCACTGTCAGGTGCTTTTGTCGGCTGTTTTCAATTTAATGTCAGGATATTTTTTACTTTGTATTGATTTTCATATTTAATTGGTGTATCATTAGTTAGAATTATAATTGACTATATTGTAATTGTTTTGATGAGGTAATTATATGAGGATAGTAATTGTCGGATGCGGTAAGGTCGGCGCTTCAATCGCCTCTCAGCTTAATTCCGAGGGACACGATATTTCTGTGGTTGATATTGACCGCAACGCTGTGCAGAATCTTTCCAATTCCCTTGATGTAATGGGAATAGAGGGCAACGGTGCGTCGTATGAGGTGCTTGCAGAGGCAGGGGCAGAAAAGGCTGACCTTGTTATTGCGGCGGCGGCTCTTGATGAGGTAAATCTTTATACCTGCCTTATGGCAAAGGCTGCCGGGGCAACGCATACCATTGCAAGGGTGAGAAATCCTGAGTACACCACGGACATACACCGCATTAAGGACACTCTGGGCTTGTCAATGTTCATTAATCCCGAGCTTACGGCGGCAAAGGAGATGAGCAGACTTCTCAGATTTTCAGGCGCACTTGAAATTGACACTTTTTCAAGGGGCTCGGTCGAGCTTATCAAGGTTGCTCTTCCTGAGGATTCACCGATAGCTGACAAAAAAATCAGCCAGATTGATATTCTCAAGGGCAAGGTCAGAATTTGTCTTGTTGAGAGAGGCGACGAGGTGTTTATTCCTAACGGTGATTTTGTCCTGCGTGGAGGTGACAGGATTTCGGTTGCCTCAAAGGCTGATGTTGCGGCAAGATTCTTTAAGCGTATAAGCGTTTCAATCGGCAGGAGCCGTGATGTTATTCTGCTCGGCGGAGGTAAAATTTCCTTTTATCTCGCAAAAAATCTTATTGACTCCGGCACAAATGTAAAAATTATAGAAAAAAATCCTGCCCGATGCTGGGAGCTGAGCAATATACTCCCCGAGGCAGTTGTTATTCAGGGCGATTGTATGGATCAGGCTCTTCTTCTCAGCGAGGGAATTGAACACGCAGACGGCGTGGCTGCCCTTATGGATTATGATGAGGAGAATGTTCTTATTTCCCTTTATATTCAGAGCGTTTCAAAAGCAAAGGTCATTACCAAGGTGAATAACACCTCGTTTGACTCAATTCTTCATAATTTAAAAATTAAAACTATTATCCACCCCAAAAATCTGACGGGTGAATATATTGCAAGCTATATCCGTGCAATGCAGAACTCACTCGGCAGTAATGTTGAAACTCTCTACAAGCTTAATGACGACGCAGTTGAGGCTCTTGAATTCAGGGTGCGCAGTAACTCAAGAGTAACGGGTATTCCTCTTCAGGAGCTTAATTTAAAGGACAATCTCCAGGTTATCAGCATTAACCGTCACGGCAAGATTATTCTTCCGCAGGGCAGCGACAAAATCCTGTACGACGATACCGTTGTTGTAATCACCAAGCATAAGGGTCTGAGCGACCTTGACGATATTTTAAAGCACTGAGGACAGAAAGCTATGAATAAACGAAGTATTATTTATATTTTAGGCTGGGTGCTTATCGTTGAATCGGTTGCAATGCAGATTGGCACGGTTACCTCGCTGATTTACGGAGAAGAAGAGGCAATATACTTTGTGCTTACGGGTGTTGTGTGTGCAATACTCGGTGTGCTTGCCGTAAAGGTGAAAAAGCCTGTAAATATGGTGCTTTACCAGAAAGCGGGCTTTGCGGCTACTGCATTAAGCTGGATATTCCTTTCGCTTGCCGGCTGTATGCCGTTCTGGCTCAGCGGTGAAATTCCGTCGTTTATAGACGCTTTTTTTGAAACGGTGTCGGGCTTTACCACTACCGGCGCAACTATTCTCAGGGATGTTGAGGCACTCAGCAAGGGTATGCTGATGTGGAGAAGCTTTCTTCACTGGTTGGGCGGTATGGGCGTTATCGTCTTTTTGCTTGCAATTATTCCAAAGCTCGGCGGACAGCAGAATATTTTTCTTATGAAAGCAGAAAGCCCCGGTCCTATTGTCGGCAAGGCTGTGCCGAGAATGAGAAGCTATGCGACTATGCTCTACGGCATTTACATCTCGCTGACTGCGCTTGAGTTTATACTGCTGCTGTTTGGCGGTCTTGATGTCTTTGAGGCTGTAAACACAAGCTTTTCAACCGCAGGTACAGGCGGCTTTGGCATATACAACAGCAATATTGCGGCATTTGACAGCTACTATGTTCAGATGGTAATCTCCGTATTTATGCTTTTGTTCGGCGTGAATTTTTCGGTTTATCTCTGCATTATTGCAAGAAAATTCAAGCAGGCATTCAAATCCGAGGAGCTGTGGATATATCTCGGAATTATTGCGGTTTCAACAATAATAATTGCCGTTAATATCAGCTCTGTTTATTCTCCGTACGACGCATTCAATCAGAGCTTTTTCTATGTAACATCAATAATTTCAACCACGGGCTTCGGACTTACAGATGTAAACAAATGGCCTGAGCTGTCGAAAACCGTTATTATCATTGTAACATTTATAGGTGCGTGTGCAGGCAGTACGGGCGGCGGATTTAAAATTTCCCGTATTATAATGCTCTTTAAAGAGGTCAAAAAGGAATTTTCTCTCCTTGTGCATCCACGAAATGTCAAGCTTGTAAAAATGGATGGCAAGACGGTAAACCACGATATTATGCGCACCACCTCAATGTATCTGGTGCTTTATATAGGTGTGTTTGCGCTCAGCTTTTTGCTCGTTTCTATAGATAATATGGACTTTACCACGAGCTTTACGGCAGTAGCGGCAAGCCTTAATAATACAGGCCCCGGTCTTGGCGCTGTCGGCCCTGTGGGCAATTATGCCGATTTCAGTATTCTGTCGAAGATAGTATTTATTTTTGATATGCTTGCAGGCAGACTTGAGCTTTATCCGCTTTTGCTTTTGTTTGCGCCGTCAGCCTGGAAAAAATCGTAATATTTATACACCTCACAGCAAATAATAGTTGTGAGGTGATTTTTTATGTCAGAGGCAATTAACATAGCTATTGAAAAAACAGAAAAGCGAAAGAGAGTAAAATTTACCTTTAATCAAAAAATATTTTTCCTGTATTTCCTGAATATTATAGACTGGATATGCACGGAGGCTCTGCTTGCAAGCGGGCATTTTGCAGAGGCAAACCCCGTTATGCAGCCTGTGCTCAACGATTTCTGGCAGACTGTGCTGATAAAGGGAGTAGTTCCGCTTGCGGTCATTCTGCTGTGCTGCTTTGTCAATAAATGGGCAAATTCAGGCGACAGCCTTGTAATTAATATAATGCTGTATGTGGGCATTTCCATATATATGCTCATAAATCTTTGGCATATTTTCAATTTTGTATTGCTCTTTTTCGTATTTTAGTGTATTATAATAGGGTATGAGTAGAAGGAGGTGGTGTTTTGCCTGCATTATCCGTAAATAACCTGACAATGACATTTATAGAAAGAAACCTGTTTACCGATGTTTCGTTTGAGGTAGAGTCAAGGGATAAGGTCGGCTTTATCGGTGCTAACGGTGTGGGCAAAACAACTCTCTTTAAGATTCTTGACGGAGAAATTTCGCCGACCTCAGGCAATGTGGTTTTTGCAAAGGATACCGTCGTCGGCTATATGGAACAGCACGCCTGCAATAATCCGAGAATCAGCATTTATAACGAGCTGCTGTCAGTATTCTCATATCTTGCCGATATGGAGCGTGAAATAGCCGAAGTGACCGGCTCAATAGAAAATAAGTCGGGCGATCTGAATTTGCTTGTTGAGCGGCAGACAAGGCTTATTGACGAGTACGAAAGACTCGGCGGACTTACATACAAAAGCCGTACACGCTCGGCACTCTTAGGACTGGGCTTTACGGAAAAAGAGCTTGATATGCCCGTAGGCAATCTCAGCGGAGGTCAGCGTTCAAAGCTGAGCCTTGCAAAGCTGCTGCTTTCAAAAAGCAATTTTCTTTTGCTTGACGAGCCTACAAACCATCTCGATATAAACGCTGTAAACTGGCTTGAGGGCTTTTTGCGTGACTTCAAGGGTGCAATGATTATCATAAGCCACGACAGATATTTTCTTGATAATGTCACGAACAAAACCATTGAGCTTGAGCACTGCAAGGCGATGTGCTACAAGGGCGCATATTCTGAATTTATCAGAAAAAAAGAGGCATATAACGAGTCCTTAAGGAATAAATATGAGAATGATTTGAATGAAATAAAGCGCATTGAGGGCATTGTTGAACAGCAGAAGCGGTGGGGAAGAGAGAGAAACTTTATCACTGCCGCCAGCAAGCAGAAAGAGGCAGACAGATTAAAGGCTCAGCTTGTCAAGCCCGAAAGCGAGCTTGACACGGTTAAAATGCGTTTTATGCCGAAATATGAGAGCGGAAACGATGTTCTGATGTGCAAAAATCTTTCAAAATCATTCGGAGATAAACAACTGTTTTCTAATGTTAATATCCATATCAGAAAGGGCGAAAAGGTGTTCATACTCGGCGGCAACGGCTGCGGAAAGACAACCCTTTTCAGAATTTTAACGGGCAAATGCCCTCAGGACAGCGGTGAGTACGAGTACGGCACGAATGTTGCAGTCGGATATTTTGACCAGCTGCAGCAGAATCTCAATCTCGAAAACACCGCCGTTGATGAAATATGGGATACCTTCCCTCAGATGACTCAGACCGAGGTCAGAAGTGCGCTTGCGTCATTCCTTTTCAGAGGTGACGAGGTGTTCAAGCCGCTGAAAAAAATGAGCGGCGGCGAAAGAGCGAGAATTTCCCTTGCAAAGCTTATGCTGAAGGGCAGCAATTTCCTTTTGCTTGACGAGCCTACAAACCATCTCGATTCAGCCTCAAGGGAGGAACTTGAAAAAACTCTCGCCAATTACAGCGGCACCTTGCTCATAATCAGCCACGACCGATATTTTATCAATAAGCTTGCCGACAGGGTGCTTGTGCTTGATAAAAGCGGAATAACCGAATATCTGGGCAATTACGACTACTATGTTGAGCATATCCGCACGGAGCAGAATGAGGTTAAGGAAACCGCGGTCAGCAAAGAAAAGCCGCAGAACGATTATTTCCTGCAAAAGCAAAGGCAGAGCGAGGAGCGCAAACGGCAGACAAGACTGAAAAAAGCCGAGGAAGCCATAGAAAGGCTTGACGAGGAAATAGCGCATACGCAGGAATTGCTCTCAAGCGAGGAAGTATCCGCAGATTACGAAAAGCTTATAGAACTGACAAAAAGGCTTGAGGAATTGCAGAACGAGCAGGAGGAGCAGTACGCAATCTGGGAGGAGCTTTCGGAATAGCGACCTGACTTTAGCAAAGAAAATAAAAATCAGCCGTCTTAAAGCACGGCTGTATATATCCGCCCGTGGCGCAATTGGATAACGCAACGGATTCCGATTCCGGAGAATGGGGGTTCAAATCCCTTCGGGCGGGCCAAAGAAAAGACATCGAAAGGTGTCTTTTCTTCTTGCAAAAAAAATTAAAAAAAGTTTGAAAAAAGTGTTGACATTTGGATTTCTGTGTGGTATTATATATAAGCACTCAACGAGAGAGCAAAACAAAAACAAATTCGCTGGTGTAGCTCAGTTGGTAGAGCAGCTGATTTGTAATCAGCAGGTCGGG
>JBJEOV010000089.1:0-32640 GCA_051880895.1 Ruminococcus sp.
AGTATTCCATAATCTGAAATTCAACCTGAGTAAGCTCAATCATCTTGCCGTTTTTCATAAGCGCACGGTTTCTAAGGTTGAGGGTGAATTCACCGCTTTTAAGCTCCTCTTTAAAGTTGTTTTCGGCGTGTGACTGAGCAAGCGCAACTCTTCTGTAAAGGGAATCAACTCTTGCAAGCAGCTCGCTCGGAGAAAACGGCTTTGATACATAGTCGTCTGCGCCGAGCATAAGACCTGTTACCTTGTCCATCTCCTGAGTTTTTGCCGAAAGCATAATAATGCCGATACCGCCGTTGCGGCTTCTCAGCTCCTTGCAGACCTGAAAGCCGTCAATTCCGGGCATCATAACATCAAGAATTGCAACATCAAAATCACCGTTGTGCTCCTCGTATTTCTGGAGAGCAGCCTCGCCGCAGTCAGCCTCAACTACATCATAGCCTGCCCTTGTGAGGTTGATAACGACAAAGTCACGGATTGCTGACTCGTCCTCACAAACAAGAATTTTTTTCATAATAAACCTCCGTAAATGTTTTAGGTAAGTATAGGTGTCTATCTATATATTATTAACTGTCGTCAGTGAAAAAGCTGTTTTTATTTCGTCTTCACTTATTGAAAGCGGACTTTCTTCGTTTACATCGGCAAAAGCATATGCAGTGCTTTCGCTTTTATATATTAATGTATAAGCGTCGCTGTCCTCGCCGATATCCCATTGCTCAAGCCTGAATGCTCTGATTTCAAACAGCTTTTGCCCTAAGTTGTCGGGAGTCCATTCAAAAAAGCTCATAGACTGCTTTTCGCTGTCCAGCCTTACAGTGTATGTGCCGTCAGACCAGCCCTCGGGAATAGTAAAGCAGTAGCCGTTTGCGTAGTCGGGAATACGGTCGGTAAGGTGATTTAGAATTTCTCCCTGAGGATAAAAGCTGTTCCAGCTGATTTTATCTGCAACAGCCGACTTTTCCTCATCGGCAGCGGCAGGCAGCTTGTCAACCACGGGGATTTCAACGAGGGAATCGTTGTTGATATCTGCACAAATCACATCGGCAGAACGCTGAGTAATATTTTTGTCTTTTTCCTTATAAAGCGGATTGCGGAGTACCGAAAGCTCGGTATTAAAGTAAATAATCTGCGTAACGGTATCGTCATTTGCAAAGCAGCCGTCAACGATAAGGGCATTAGGACCTCCCTCGGTCGCCGTAACGGTTATGTTTTTATATCGGGTAATGTTCGGGTCCATTTTTACGCCTGCCTTTGAGTAAAGACAGTTGCGCTCATTGCTGTAAACAAGCATATTTGCAGCTGCGTCATTTTCTGCGGTGTAAAGCGACAAAAGCATTACCTCGTTTATTCCGTCACCGTTAAAATCGGAGCAGTAAAAGCTTGAATAACTGCTTTCAACAGTGAGCCTGTCGGTTTTGCCGTCTGAATACGAATGGCAGGCAAGATTGTTTACGCTTGAATTATATGTAGTGTAGCCCGAAAGGATTTCAAGAGTACCGCTGCCCGTAACATCTGCAAAATCAACGCAGTCAACATCGGTTGCGTCAATGGTGCAGTTCTCCGAAAGCTTCCATTCTCCCTTGGAGGAGTACATTACAAGCATATGCACCTGCGCACTGCTCTCGCTCGGAGTGCGGTAAAATGCAACCGCCTCGTCTGTGCCGTCAAGGTCAAGGTCCTTCATAACAATGGCACTGCGGTAACTGCCGGACTTCGGGTATTTTAAGGTGTAGCCGCTGCCGGCGGTATCTGCAATAAGCTGTTCAATCTCAGCCTCGTCACCGACAGTCTTGGGAGGTCGGATAAGATTGTCTGTGCCTATGTCTGCACTGTCACAACCGCTTGCAGAGAGCGCAAGCGTGCACAGCAGCACAGCAGAAATTACAGCCTTGGCTTTCATATCCTATCCTCCTTAAATGTAGAATTAATCGTGCCTTACAACAGCTCTCAGATACTTGATTTTAATGCCCTCGGCAGAAAACATTTTTTCGTGCTCGGTTTCAAGATTATCGGTAACCGAGCTGTTGTGAAGGTCGTAGGTTTTATAGATGATTTCGTAACCGCTCTCTCCAAAATAAGCAAGACTGTCGGCAAAAAGTGCGTCATCGTCAGTCTTAAAGCGGATTTCTGCGTTTTCGTCAAGAAAGCTCTTATACATTTCAAGCTTTTTCGGAAATGTAAGCCTTCTCTTGTTGTGCTTGGGACGGGGCCACGGATTGCAGAAATTTATAAACATACCCTTGATTTTATCATCCTTGGTAATGATTTTATCAAGCTGCTCAACATTGTAATTTACAAGCAGTAAATTTGTAATGTCAGCCTCGGTTTTGCCCTCGTTTTTAAAAATTTCTATAATATTTCTTCTGCCCACTCCGAGCATATCTATTTTTATATCAACCGCAATAATATTCTTGTCGGGATTTTTAATTGCGAACTGTCCTGCAAAGCCGCCCTTACCGCAGCCGATTTCAAGGTAAAGCGGAAGTCCGTTGCCAAAAGCGTCAGCCCATTTGCCTGCGTGCTCCTCGGGATTTTTAACAAAAAAATCACATACCGCAAGCTCAGGCTCCGCCCATTTTTTCTTTCTTATTCTCATAATGCAAAATTATGCACTCAGGGTGCATCTCCTCATAAATATTCATCATACTATTATATCAAATTATTACAGATATTGCAATGAATATTTCACAAATAATACAATAAATAATACAATAATAATACAATATTCTATATGTATTTAATTTTATCGTTACATACGGTCGATTTTGTAAAGCTGATGTTACCGAATTTTTCGGAAAGCCTGCGGCAAAGAGGGGAGATTACAACATCCTCGGTTTTAAAATGACCTGCGTCAATAATTGAAATTCCAAGGTCGTTTGCAAGGAGGATTTCGTGGTGCTTTATTTCCCCTGTGAGCAGAACATCTGCACCCTCATAAAGCGCATACGGCACATTTGAACCGCCTGCACCCGAGGACACCGCCGCCCTGTGTATTTCTTTTTTTGTATCCGTATATCTGAGTCCGTTGCAGTCAAGCCTTTTCTTTACGGATTTTGCAAGGCTTTCAATATCGGTATCAATATCACCGATAAACATACATTCGCCGCTTTTGCAAGGTCTTGTGTTTTTCAGTCCGACAGCGTTTGCAAGGCAGAGGTTTACTCCGAATTTCTCCGATATATCAAGGTTTGTGTGCATACAAACGGCAGAAATATTGTTCTGCGCAAGACTGTAGGGAACAGAATTTGCATCAAGCCTTTTTATCGCATTAAAAATTACGGGGTGGTGACTGATGATAAGCTCACAGCCGAGCTTAATTGCCTCGTCAACAACCTCGCTTGTTATGTCAAGAGCAACAAGCGCACGGCTTACGGACTGATTACCGTCACCGACGAGCAGACCGCAGTTGTCAAAATCCATTGCGGTTTCCGCAGGTGCAAATTCTTCAAAAAAATCGAGTATATCCTTAACGGTTGTCATCAGAGCATCTCCCTCAGCTTATACGCAATTTCAGCATAGCGGGCGTCGCCCCTTGCCTGCTTTTCAAGTCTTGCTATATGCTTTTCAATAAAAAGTCTGTGTGTTGTATTCTCGGTCGGCTGTAATTTTGCGCAGTACAATTCTGTTTCGGTGTATTCGTGCTTTTTGCCACAGTAATGCGCAAGAAGTACGGTGTAGCATTTTCCGCCTGCGATACAGCAGTCCTGCTTTAAAATTTCAAAGCCGTTGTCAAAAAGGTACTTAATCAGGACTTCACTTTTGGTCATAGGCTGTAAAATGAAGTGCTTGTCGCTGTTTTTTGCGTATGAGCAGTTGTCGAGTATATTTGCTATAAGCTCGCCGCCCATACCTGCAAGCACAAAATCGTCAGCCTCGTTTTCGGCTATATTTTCAAGTCCGTCCGAAAGCCTTGCAGAAACAAGCTTTTCCGCATTAAAGGCTTTTATTGCAGCCTGCCCCCTTGCGAGAGGCTCGGGGTTGATGTCTGCGGCAACGGCAGACGGGCAGGTGCCGTTAAGGCACAGCCACAGCGGAAGATATGCGTGGTCTGTGCCGATGTCGGCAAGCCTTGCGTTTTGCCTTACAAAGTCCGCACACATTCTGAGCCTGCTGTCGAGTGATATTTTATTCTGCAAATTAATCAATCCTTTCAGCCCGAATGTATTACGGCTTATTTGCTTACAATTTCCTTAAGGCTTTCAACGAGGGCGTCAGCGTCTGCGCCGTGAACCATACAAGCCTCTTCAATTGTTTCTCCTCTTGATGCAGGGCAGCCAAGGCAGTGCATACCGATGCTGAAGAAAGCCTCTGCGGTTTCGGGATATTTGTCGAGAACATCGCCGATGATAGAATTTTTTGTGATTTCCATAATTAAAAACCTCCTTGTCGGCAAAGCCGAAAATACATTATCTGCAAAAAGCAGATTTATCCGCTAAAAAACTGAGTTTCAGCGGATAAACCATTATAACATATTATTTGAGCTAAAGTCAAAAAATATATATTAAATTTTAGAAAATTTATTTTACCTCGGTAAAGGTGAACTTACCGTCTGCAAAGTCGCATTTTATCTTGCTGTCTGCCTTTACCGAGCCGTCAAGCATTTTTTCGGAAAGCGGATCCTCAATCTCCGAGGTGATTGCACGGCGAAGAGGTCTTGCACCGTATATCTCGTCAAAGCCCTTGTCGGCAATAGCGGTAACAGCCTCGTCTGTAAATTCAATCTCAATTTCCATATCGGACATACGCTTTTTAAGATTGTCAAGCATCTTGACTGCGATTTCCTTTATCTCGTCCTTGCTGAGTCTGTCAAATACGATAATGTCGTCAATACGGTTGAGAAATTCGGGGCGGAATGCCTTTTTAAGCTCGCCTAAAACAAGCTCCCTTGTGTTCTCTGAGTCGCCGCTCTTGCTTTCCTCGTTGGTAAAGCCGAGTGAATTGTGCTTTTCGGTGAGGAGCTTTGCGCCGATGTTAGAGGTCATAATGATAACGGTGTTCTTGAAGTCAACCGTTCTGCCCTGAGAGTCTGTAAGTCTGCCGTCGTCAAGAATCTGGAGAAGAATGTTGAATACATCGGGGTGCGCCTTTTCAATCTCATCAAAAAGGATTACCGAATACGGCTTTCTCCTTACCTTTTCCGTAAGCTGACCGCCCTCGTCAAAGCCGACATATCCCGGAGGTGAGCCAACAAGACGGGATACCGTGTGCTTTTCCATATATTCACTCATATCAATACGGAGCATAGCGTTTTCATCGCCGAACATAGCGGCGGCAAGAGCCTTGCAAAGCTCGGTTTTACCTACGCCCGTAGGACCGAGGAAGATGAACGAGCCTATAGGACGCTTAGGGTCCTTAAGTCCCACTCTGCCACGGCGGATAGCCCTTGCAACAGAGCTTACAGCCTCGTTCTGACCGATAACCCTTTCGTGAAGCTCTTTTTCAAGGTTTAAAAGCCGCTCGCTTTCCTCCTTGGTAAGCTGAACAACGGGGATACCTGTCCATTCCGACACGATTTCTGCGATAACCTCCGGCGTAACCTCGCCGCTCCGGTTTTCTCGGCTCTCGTACCATTCCTTTTTTGCTGTATCAAGCTGTGACTGAACATTCTTCTGTTCATCTCTCAGCTTTGCGGCACGCTCAAAGTCCTGCTCGTTGATTGCGCTTGCCTTTTCCTGCTCAAGCTTTTCGATAAGCTCCTCAAGCGACTTTATATCGGGCGGCGAGGTAAGACCCTTAAGCTTTACCTTTGACGCACCCTCGTCAATAAGGTCGATAGCCTTATCGGGGAGGTATCTGTCGGCAATGTAACGGGAAGAAAGATTTACAGCCGCCTCGATAGCCTCGTTTGTGATTCTTACCTTGTGGTGAGCCTCGTAGCTGTCACGCAGACCTTTAAGGATTTCAACCGCCTGCTCCTTTGTAGGCTCGCCAACCTTTACAGGCTGGAATCTGCGCTCAAGAGCAGCGTCCTTTTCAATATATTTTCTGTATTCGTTAAGGGTTGTTGCGCCGATAACCTGAAAGTCGCCCCTTGCAAGCGACGGCTTTAAGATATTAGCCGCATCTGCACTGCCCTCTGCCGAGCCTGCGCCCACAATGGTGTGCAGCTCGTCAATAAAGAGGATAGTGTCCTTTGACTTTTTAACCTCGTCAATGGCGGATTTGATTCTTTCCTCAAAGTCGCCACGGTACTTTGCGCCTGCAATCATACCGGTAAGGTCAAGGCTGACTACCTTTTTGTCACGCAGAATTTCCGGCACATTGCCGTTTACAATTTCAAGGGCAAGTCCCTCTGCAACGGCTGTTTTACCAACGCCCGGCTCACCTATAAGAACAGGGTTGTTCTTGGTACGCCTTGAGAGAATCTGAATAACTCTCTTGATTTCCTTTTCTCTGCCGATAACAGGGTCGATTTCGCCGTTTCTTGCAGCCTTTGTAAGATCTCTGCCGAATTTCTCAAGCGCAGAGCCGCCTTCCTCCTTGCCCTGAGGATAGCCGTTTTCCATACCCGAAAACTGAGCCTCCGAACCGCCCTTCTGCAATCCGCCTGCAACGGCGTTTGCAACAGCGTTGGAGCTTACTCCCAGCTTTCTGAGAATACTTGTAGCGTAGCTGTCACTTTCGGAAACTATAGCCAGCAGGATATGCTCTGTGCCGACATAGCTGCTGCCCGAGCGTGCGGAAATCATCATTGCAGTTCTCAGAACACGCTTTGTGCGAGGGGTAAAGCTGTCGGGAGAAAGCGAGGTTTTAATGCCTCTGCCGTCAACATTGGCAATCTCGTTTTCGAGTGCCTCTGCGGTAACGCCGCATTCCTCAAGAGCGGCGGCTGCAACACCGCTGCCCTCCTTGATAAGACCGAGCAGAATATGCTCGGTACCAATGTAATCGTGACCGAAATTTTGAGCTGACTCAATAGAAAGGTTCAATGCCTTGTTTGCCTTTTGAGTAAATCCTCTGAATTCATACATAATCGTCAGTCCTTTCGCTAATTTTAATACTTATGAGTTAATCGCTCATTCAAGTGCTTTTCTGAGCAGATCTGCCCTTGCGGTATCACGCTGTGCGGCGGTTAAGCTCTTGCCGCTGTTTACCATAAGCGTGGCAGGCTCAACATCTGTCATAAGCTTGTCAATGGTTGCAAGCGAAACATCCTTGAGCTGTCCCGAAACTATGCCAAGACGGACATTTGAAAGCAGCTTTAATGCCTCGTCGTGCGTGATTGTTCTTGCATATCTGAGTATTCCAAGGCTGCGGCTTATGCTGTCCTGAACATCAATATTTGAGCAGATACGCTCTCTTGCAAGCTCCTCCTGAGTAATAAGCTGAGCCGCAATATTTTTCAGGTTCTCAATGGCGGCTTTTTCCGAGATGCCGAGGGTAACCTGATTGGAAAGCTGATAAAGACTTCCCTTCGGCTCTGTACCCTCGCCGTGAGTACCTCTGATTGTAAGTCCGAGCTTTGAAAGGTTGCCTGCAATCCTGCCGATTGCCCTGCTCTTTTCAAGCGCAGGCAGGTGGAGCATTACAGACGCTCTCATACCCGTGCCGAGGTTTGTCGGGCATTGGGTGAGATAACCGAGCTTGTCGCTGAACGCAAAGTCAAGGCTTTCGTCAAGCAGTGTGTCGAGCTTATCAACAAGGTCGTAGGTCTGCTCAAGCGCAAGTCCCTTTGTGATTGCCTGTATTCTGATGTGATCCTCTTCGTTTATCATAATTGAAAGGCTCTCGTCAGAATTTACAAGCAATGCTCTGCCCTCGGTGTTGCCGATAAACTCAGGACTTACAATTCTGCGTTCAACAAGCGATACGCACTGCGCCTCGGTGAGGTCGCTCATTTTAATGAATTTAAAGTCGGAGGCAACAGAGCTATTGCTGTCCTTGACAGCCGACCTTACCTTTTCAATGACCTTTTCCATTCCTTCCTTTGAGAGCTTGCAGGGGAAAGGAAAATCCTTCAAGTTTCTTGCAAGCCTTACTCTTGTGGAAATTACTGCGTTGTCACTCATTATTATGCCTCCATTCCTTTGATTATATCTCTTAATTCTGCGGCTCTTTCAAAATTCTGCTCCTTAACGGCTGCGTCAAGCTCGCTTTTAAGCTGTGCAATCTTTTCTTCCTTTGTAGGCTCGTGCTTTTCGGCTTTTGCAGCTGCCTTTCCGCTGTTCTTGCCGCAGTGCGTTGTGTTGCCGTGGATTCTCCTGATAAGCGGGAAAAGCTCGTCGCCGAACACATCGTAGCAGTCTGCGCAGCCTACATGACCTGTTTTTGCAATTTCGGAATATGTGCTGCCGCAGGTTTCGCATCTTCTTGCCTGAGTCCTTGCAGGGAGTGCGTTGCCGAAAAAGCTGCCGAGGAAGCTTGAAAACTCATCCTCAATATCCGAGAATACATTTGTGTAGCCCATCTTCTTTGCACATTCACTGCAAAGGTCATATTCCTTGATTTCTCCGTTGATTATAGATTTTACATGAGTGTTTGCGTTATTAACACCGCATTTCTGACATTTCATAAAAATACCTCCTGCTCTTATGATATTGCTAAAAGCATATTCTTAAAAAGATCTGCTCTGATTAAATCTCTTTTTTCCTGCTCAACTGTATGGAGCGCTCGGTCTGACAATGCAGACGCCATTACCTTTGCCGTGCTTAACTCTATTATTGACCTGTTCACCATATTGTTAAGCATCGCCTCGGCTGAGGCCTTGTCGAGCGAGCTGCCTACAGAGTTGATTATATGCATAATGGCAGTTCCTCTATCCATACTTACACGGCTTATTCTTATATAACCGCCGCCGCCACGCCTGCTCTCAACAATGTAGCCCTGTTCGGGAGTAAACCGTGAGGTGATAACATAATTTATCTGACTCGGCACACAGCCGAGATTGCCTGCAAGCTCGTTTCGCTGAATTTCCGCACTGCCGTTCTGCTCGTCAAGCATTTGTGTAATATATTCAGCAACCAAATCGCTCATTCTCATATTTTTTCGCCTCTCTTTCGGATTGTGATTTTATTATAAGACCAAAGTCAGAGAAAGTCAAAGTCAAACAAAGTCAAATAATAAAAGCGAATTTCAAAAATACTCCCGAATACTCGCTTATTCTTGCAGATGCTAATTTTTAAAAATTTTTTGACTTTTTCTGACTTTTAAAAATTGCCGATATTTACTTGACCTTATCAAACATACAATTTGAAATATCCTCATATAATATTCTCAGAAAATCAAAACGGAAGTGAGAAAATGCTTGTAAGTACAAATATTAACATAGACAGCGAGCTTAAAAAATCGGCGCAGGAATTGTATTCGGATTTAGGACTTGATTTGTCAACGGCGGTAAATCTATTTTTAAAGCAGTCACTGCGTGAGCAGAAAATTCCCTTTGAAATCAAAAGAGAAAGCGAGGAGGAGGGCTTTTTTGATACTCTTAAAAGCTTTTCAAAAAAGCCTGAGTATTCCTCATTTTCAGATATAGTTAATTCCAATAATAAATAAGGCTTATAAAACGCACCTTGCAAATTGCAGGGTGCGTTGGCGTATATAGTATAGAGTATTGATTTATTTTCCCCAGTATTTTCTGTCAAGACTGCGGTACTGCACCGCCTCAAGAATATGGTCGGATTTAATAATTTGGCTGTTGTCAAGGTCGGCTATCGTTCTTGCCACCTTTAGCACACGGTCATAGGCTCTTGCGGTCATTCCCATACTTTCAAAGGCACTTCTGAGCATTTTTTCAGCCTCATCGTCAATGACGCATACCTTTTCAAACTGATCTGCGTTGATGCTTGCGTTACAGCTTGTACTTGTGCCGCTGTAGCGCTGCGACTGAATTTTCCTCGCCCTGTCAACCCGCTTTTTAATCTCTGCTGACGGCTCTGTCTGCTCCTTATCTCTCAGCTCGTCAAATTTTACCGCAGACACCTCAATGTGAATATCAAAACGGTCAAGCAGCGGCCCTGAAATTTTGTTCAGATAATTATGTATCTTCTGCGGAGTGCAGGTGCATTTGCCCGACGGATCATTAAAATATCCGCAGGGACAGGGGTTCATCGCCGCCACAAGCATAACAGTGCAAGGGTAAGTATAACTGCCGTGCGAGCGTGAAATCGTGATTTTTCCGTCCTCAATCGGCTGACGGAGCACCTCAAGCGACATTCTTGAGAACTCAGGCAGCTCGTCAAGAAAAAGCACGCCGTTGTGTGCAAGCGACACCTCGCCCGGGCGAACCGTTCCCGTACCGCCGCCGCCGAGTCCGACTGCGGTTACAGTGTGATGCGGTGAACGGAAAGGTCTGGTGCGCACAAGTCCGTTTTTGTCAAGGAGTCCGGCTATTGAATGAATTTTGGTGGTTTCAATCATTTCCTCAAAGGTCATATCGGGCAGGATTGAGGGAATACGCTTTGCAAGCATACTCTTGCCCGAGCCGGGAGGCCCGATAAGCAGAATATTGTGACCGCCTGCGGCTGCAATTTCCAAGGCTCTTTTGACCTCCGCCTGTCCCTTTACCTGTGAAAAATCGGGGACAAACTGCTCGGCGTTGTTTTCGTCCTCAGCCTGAGCAACGGCAGGCTCAATCGGTCTGTCGCCGCCCAGATGCGCAATCAGCTGTAAAATATTCTTAACGGGGTAAACCTCAATACCGTCAACAACAGCGCCCTCTGCGCCGTTTGCAAACGGTACATATATTTTTTTATAGCCAAGCTCACGAGCCTTGATTACCATAGGTAGTACGCCGTTTATCGGGCGCACCTCACCGCCGAGCGAAAGCTCTCCAAGAAAGGCGGAATCCGATATTTCCGCCACAACCGTGCCTGTCATTTTCAGCACGGCAATTAGTATGGGCAAATCATATATAGGCCCTTCCTTTTTTATGTCGGCAGGTGCAAGATTAATTGTAATGTGGGCTGTAGGAAAATTAAATCCGCAGTTTTTCAGTGCGCTTTTAACACGGTCACGGCTTTCCTTGACGGCGGCGTCGGGCAGACCTACCATATCAAACGCAGGAAAGCCCTTGTTGATTGCGCCCTCCACCTCAACGGGATAGCTGTCCATACCCATAAGACCGAAGCTGTTAATTTTTACAACCATTTTATGCACCTCTTGTATGATATCTTAAAACATTATACCATTTTATTCTTTAACTTACAAGGGGAAATACAGCGTAATATGTAAAATCTGCACAATTATTAGCGAACGGCATAAAAAAATTTACGAATAATATTTATTTTCTTATTGACAAATAAAGGTAAATAGGTTATTATTTAAGGTAAGGAATAGTCTTTTGAGGTGAGCTTGTGTCTGAATTGTTAAAAAATCTTTCAGTGCTTTCGGATGCTAAGCTTGCACAGCTTGTAAAAAACGGAAATGACAGTGCGTTTGATGTACTCACCCTGAGGTATCTGCGCAATATCGGCTTTCTGGCGCAGAAATACTCTGTTGACGGCTATGACCGCAGTGATTTTGTGCAGGAAGGGCTTATGGGACTTTTGTATGCCTGCCGTACCTATGACAGCACTCAGAAAGCCTCGTTCAAAAGCTATGTGGATATTGTGGTTGAGCGCAGATTTATTTCTATTGTGCGCAAAAGCAAAGCCTTGAAGGCTGTGCCGAGCGCAAGCCTTGTACCGCTTGACGACAGCATTGAGGAGCTTGAGGGAGAGGGAGCAGATCCCGAACAGCTGATGCTTGCAAAAGAGCATTTCTCTGTTCTTTGCAGTGAGCTTAAGGCTATTCTGTCGGAAAGGGAATACACCGTGCTTATGCTGTACTGCGGCGGCTTAAGCTATGTGCAGGCGGCAAAAAAACTCGGCATTTCGGCAAAGTCGGCTGATAACGCCTTGCAAAGAGCAAAAAAGAAGATTTCCTTACACTATATGTCCTTATAAAGATTAAGCGGTGCAATTCCGCAAAGGGCAAAACAATTACACAGTACAAAAGTGAGGTAAAAACAATGTACGAAGATAAGACATTAGTATGCAAAGAATGTGGAAATGAATTTGTTTTCACAGCAGGCGAGCAGGAATTTTATGCTGAAAAGGGTTTTGTAAACGAACCTCAGCGCTGCAAGGCTTGCAGACAGGCTCGCAAAGCTGCCGCAAAGCCGGCTCGTGAGCTTTTTGAAACAACCTGCGCAGAGTGCGGCGGTGTAGCAAAGATTCCTTTCAAGCCAATGGAAGGCAAGTCCTACTACTGCAGCGATTGCTTTGCAAAAAGAAAATAACAACAGACAGACCGGACTTATATTTATTATAGCGATTTTAAAAGACATTGTTTTAAAACCAATATAGTTTGTATATTTTTTTGAGCTGTAAGAAACGGCGGATTTTCAGATAAATCCGCCGTTTTCCGGTTTTTCTGATACTTTTGTGAGAAAAACTTTGCAAAGTTTTCATAAATAACACACAAAATCTCTATTGACTTTTTGTAATTCAGGCTTTAAAATAGTTACTAATCAGTAATAATTCAGATACAATTTTTTAACTTTTGTAAGCAGTAAAGGGGTTTTCTGAATGGGAAAGCTTGGATATATAATCAGATGCATTGCGCATATGGATTACAGCGCACTTTTTGATACTGTAAAGCAGGTGCATAAGCTTTCGGGCAAGCCGAGAGTATATGTTCTGGCAGATGTCATTTCCTGCGGCTTTAAGTATGGCGCAGGCTACAAGGATTATCTGCTTTGTGAATTTTATAATCTGAACAGCGAGCAGAGGGCAACCTTTGTTACAAGAGGAATAAACAATTCCGTTGTAAAGCTGTTGAATGATCCGGACTATTATCATATTCTTGATAATAAAACCGAGTTCTATTCTGTTTTTAAGGATTATCTTCACCGTAAATGGCTTAACTTTGCAATGTGCAGTAAGAGTGAGTTTATAAGCTTTATGCAGGAGTTTGATGAAATTATCTGCAAGCCCGATGATTTGTGCTGCGGCGAGGGTGTAGATAAGCTGAAAAAATCAGATTTTAACAGCCTTGACGAGATGTATGACGAGTTAAGACGGAGAAATATCAGTATTGTTGAAGAGGTGGTTGTACAGCATCCCGATATGAGCAGACTCAATCCCGATTCTGTAAATACAATCCGTGTATATACGGTTTTGTCAGATGGCAAAGCGAATGCGGTTTACGCCTGTATCCGTATGGGAAACAGCGACCGCCCTGTTGATAATATAAATGCGGGCGGAATGTACTCGCCTGTTGATATGAAAACCGGCAGAATTGCTTTTCCTGCCTGTGACAAGCAAAGGAATGTGTACGAAAAGCACCCACGCTCGGGATGCGTTATCAAGGGCTATCAGATTCCGTTCTGGAAAGAGTCAATGACTATGTGCTGTGAGGCGGCGCAAAAACTGCCGCAGCTCGGCTACATTGGCTGGGATGTTGCAATCACAAAGGACGGACCTCTGTTTATTGAGGCAAACAATATGCCCGGTCACGACGCTTTTCCTCAGATGCCGTTGCAGGCACCCGACAAAATCGGATTTCTGCCCACGCTCAGGCAATATGTTAAGGGAATATAATTTATCTAATTTTAGCTCGGATCTGATCTAAGCGATAAATCCAATTTAAAAACAAAATAACGAAATAAAAAAGGACTGCTCGTACGAACAGTCCTTAAATAATGCAATTATTTATTAAGCTCCCCTTGACACAATACGCTGAAGCTCTGTTACATCGACGACATCAATCTTTCCGTTACCGTCAACATCAGCAAGTCTTAACTGCTCTTCGCTGAAATCGCAGTTGCGTGATACATAAATCTGGAGATGAGTAACATCGAGAACAGTGATTTCTCCGTTCATATCAATGTCGCCGATTTCGTATTCACCGACATCGCCGGCAGGCTCGTCCCTGAGGAATTTGCAGAAATCAAGAGCTACCCAGCCGCTCACATTTCTGTATTTTGTATAGCCCCATGTGTAACCGCCGTTTTTCTTGATTTCGGTAACATAAATCTCGGTACCGTTATAAAGCTGGCAAACTGTTTTTGAAGAGGTTGTCGCACTTTCTCTCATATTGAGGCAGTCACTAACCTCAACCTCATAAACGCCCGTTTTGTATGTATATCCGTTGCTGTTGTTGCCGAAGTCGCCGAGGTAAATAAAGCCCTGGAAGTCCCAGTCGGATTCACCCATTGTCGAATCGTTTACATCAGCGTATGTAAGGTAGAAGTTTTGCCAGCCCCAGGCCGAGTTTGACATTGTAACAGTGCCGTTCTCCACCTTTTCTACAACGGCAACATGACCACGCCATTCGCCTTGTCTGTAATACTTCCAGCAGGCAACAGCACCGACCTTTGGAGTCTGACCTCTGCTGTAGCCGTCATTATAGTCATACCAATCGCAAGCGTCGAAGTGACAAAGGTTCGGTTCTTTACCGAGAATTTCGTATGCTCTGCCAAAGGCATAGGCTGTGCAGTTCGGCATACCGTAGCCGAATTTATAAAATATATTTTTATTGCTGTAATAATATTCGTTGCTGTATGAAGGCGCCTCAAGTCTTGGTGTAAAGGACGATGACGCATTGGCAATCATTGAAAATGAAAATACTGTGGTGAAAAGTAATGCACAAACTAAGAACATTGCCGGAATTCTTTTAAGTTTTTTAAAAAACATTTTAAATCTTCCTTTCTGTCGATTATGTTTACATTTCTGATTATCAATACAATTCTACCACATCAATCCAAAAAAGGCAATGAAATTTTAATAAAATTGTAATTATTTGTAACCCTTGTGAAAGCTGTTAAACTCTGCTCTTGATATTTTGTCAGTATTGATATATAATAAAAATCGTTAATAGAATGAAACAAAATGCTGACAACCTTTTTGCTTTGAAAAGTCAGTAAAATACTTATGATTTTGTAATCGGAAGTGTTAGTATGAATGTTAATGTCGGTGACAGAGTTGAAATGAAAAAGCCTCACCCCTGCGGCTGTAAGGAATTTGAAATTCTCAGGATTGGAATGGACTTTAAAATCCGTTGCCTTGGCTGCGGCAGAGAGGTTATGGCGGCAAGAAATAAGATTGAAAAAAATATTAAGAAAATATTGACCGATAAGGAAAAATAATATGTTTGAAAAGATAGAAATTTTTGATAAAAGATACTCTGAGCTTTCACAAAGGCTCTACGAGCCGTCCGTTGCGGCAGATCCCGAGCAGTATCAGAAAACTATGAAGGAGCTTAAAGCTATTGAGGAAATAGTGCTTACCTACCGTGAGTACAGGCAGGCGGTGAAATCGCAGGAGGAAAGCCTTGAAATTCTGGAGGAAAGCACCGATAACGACTTAAAGGAGCTTGCACAGCTTGAGCTTGACGAGGCAAAGCAGAGCATTGAGGAGCTTTCGGAAAAGCTGAAAATTCTGCTTTTGCCAAAGGACCCCAACGACGAGCGAAATGTTATTGTGGAAATCCGTGGCGGCGCAGGCGGCGAGGAGTCGGCGCTCTTCAGTGCGGTGCTTTTCAGAATGTACAGTATGTATGCCGAGAAAAAGGGATATAAAATTGAAATAGTGAACGCAAACGAAACCGAGCTTGGCGGCTACAAGGAAATCTCGTTTATGATTGAGGGCGAGGGCGCATATTCACGCTTTAAATACGAAAGCGGCGTACATCGTGTTCAGCGTGTGCCCGAAACCGAAAGTCAGGGCAGAGTGCATACCTCAACCACAACCGTTGCGGTTCTGCCCGAGGCGGAGGATGTGGAGCTTGAGATTGACCCGAACGATTTGAAGATAGACACCTTCCGTTCAAGCGGCGCAGGCGGTCAGCATATAAACAAGACAAGCTCGGCAATCAGAATCACTCACCTGCCCACAGGCACGGTTGTTGAGTGTCAGGACGAGAGAAGTCAGTACAAAAACAAGGACAAGGCGCTCAAGGTGCTGAAAAGCCGCCTGTTAAAAGAAAAGCAGGATAAGCAGGCGAGCGAAATTGCCGCCAACCGTAAATCTCAGGTCGGCACGGGCGATAGGAGCGAGAGAATAAGAACCTACAATTATCCGCAGGGCAGACTTACCGACCACAGAATCGGACTTACGCTCTACAAGCTTGAGGATATACTCAACGGAAATCTTGACGAGGTGATAGACGCTCTTGTTACAGCCGACAGAGCCGAAAAACTCAGGGAAAGTATGGAAAATTCATAAGCTGGTGACACTATGCAGACATTGTTGCTTGACAGCACACAGGAAAATATAGAAAAAGCGGCAGAAATACTCAGAAACGGCGGTCTTGTGGGCATTCCCACCGAAACCGTTTACGGACTAGCGGCAGACGCATTGAACGGCACTGCCGTTGCAAAAATTTTTAGGGCTAAGGGCAGACCGATGGACAATCCGCTTATCGTGCATATTGCAGAGTTCGGGGATATTGAAAAATTCGGACTTACCTGCGAAATCCCCGAAAAAGCAAAAATCCTTGCCAAAAGGTTTATGCCGGGCCCTCTTACAATTATAATGAAAAAATCCGATATTATTCCCCACGAGGTGTCGGCAGGTCTTGATACGGTCGCAATCCGCTGTCCGTCGCACCCTGTAGCAAGGGCGATTATCAGAGCGGCAGACACGCCCCTTGCCGCACCGTCTGCAAATATTTCAGGCTCGCCCAGTCCGACAACCGCCGCTCATGTTATGAATGATATGAACGGAAAAATAGACGCAATTATTGACGGCGGAGCAAGCGAGGTCGGCGTGGAGAGCACGGTAATTACCCTTGCCGGCGAAGTCCCCTGCCTTTTAAGACCGGGCGGAATCACGCTTGAACAGCTGCGGGACGCTATAGGCGAGGTGGAGCTTAACAGTGCTGTGCTTGATAAGCTTGACGAAAATCAGAAGGCGGCAAGTCCGGGTATGAAGTACAAGCACTATTCGCCAAAGGCGAGGGTTATACTTCTTAAAGGCAGTGACGAGGAATATATTGATTATGTAAACAGCAGGGCTGACGGCAGAACCGCCGCTCTCTGCTGTGACGAGGATATTGCACAGCTTAAGGTAAAAGCCTTTTCGCTCGGCAGAAGAAACGATTACGCACAGCAGGCGCACAGGCTTTTTGATTTGCTCAGAGAGGTTGACGAGGTCGGCGGAATTGATACGGCATATTCAAGACTTCCGTCCTGCGACGGCGTGGGAATGGCGCTTTACAACAGACTTATAAGAGCCGCAGGCTACGAGGTGATTGACCTTGAAAAAATATAAAATAATTGGTCTTACGGGGCAGACGGGAGCAGGGAAGAGCACTGTATCGGCTGTTCTGGCAAAGGGCGGTGCGGCGGTAATTGACGCTGACAGGCTTGTTGCCGAACTCTATAAGCCCGAGTCGGTTTGTCTGAGGGTGCTTTCGGCACAGTTTGGCGAGGATATTATCCTGCCCGACAAAAGCCTTGACAGGAAAAAGCTTGCGCAAAGAGCCTTTGCCTCAAAGGAGAAAACTGCGCTTTTAGGCAGTCTTATTCACCCGTTTGTGCTGTCGCTTTTCCTTGAAAAAGCAGAAAGCCTTGTGAAAGACGGCAAAAAGCTGATAGTGTTTGACGCTCCCCAGCTTTTTGAGAGCAGGGCAAATGTTATCTGCGATTACATTATCAGTATTACGGCAGAGGAAGGCCTGCGCAGACAGCGTATAATGAATCGTGACTCGATCTCTGAGGAAATGGCAGAAAGCCGCATAAACGCACAGCTTTCCGAGAGCTATTTCAAAGAAAATTCTGATTTCATACTTGAAAACAACGGCTCTCAAAGCGAGCTTATCAGCAAGACCGAGGGCTTGCTCGGATATTTACGGCAGGTGATTTAATGGCGGCAAATCCCCGATACAGAAAAAAGCAGAAGAAAAAAGGTCACGGCGTAATAGTCGGAGGCTGTATTGTTCTTTCGGCGGTTTTACTTGCCCTGTTTGTATTTAATTACTATGATACCGCAAAGCAACAGCTCCTTGAGCTGAGCTACCCCAGAGATTACAGCCGTTATGTTGAAAAGGCGGCTGAGGAATATGAGCTTGAGCCGTCGCTGATATATGCCGTAATCCGCACGGAAAGCGGCTTTAACCCTGACGCAGAGTCCGGTGCAGGAGCTTGCGGAATTATGCAGGTTATGCCAAGCTCGTTTGAATGGCTGCAGCAGATAAGGGACTGCGAGGGCATATATACCGAGGAGGATTTATTCAATCCTGAAATCTGCATAGACTACGGCTCGTATCTTTTAAGATATTTCCTCGATTTTTACGGCACGGAAACATCAGCAGTAGCGGCGTACAATGCAGGCTTTGTGGTTTCAGACTGGCTTGCAGATCCGAGTTACAGCACTGACGGCGTAACGCTTTCGGATATACCGTACCCCGAAACGAAAGAATATGTAAATAGAGTAACGGACGCAAAGGCTAAGTATATTGAACTGTATTATTCATAAAATAATATGTAAAGAAAGGAAGATAAATATGGCAGAAGAAAAAAGCAAAGCACAGCTTTTAAAGGAAGAAATTATGATGAAGGAGAGAAAGGGTGCGGCTGCCCTCAGCGCAGAGGAAATCAAAAAGGCAGACGAATTCTGCGTAGGCTATAAGGAGTTTCTTGACCATTCGCCCGTTGAGCGAGAGGCTGTCAGCTACACCCTTGAGCTTGCAAAAAAAGCAGGCTTTACCGAGTATAACGAAAACGCAGCCTACAAGGCAGGCGACAGGGTTTATTATGTGAACCGTGAAAAGGCAATAGCTCTTGCGGTAATCGGTAAAAACGGCGTTAAAAACGGCGCAAGACTTGCAATCGCACACATTGATTCACCGAGAATTGATTTAAAGCCGAATCCGCTTTATGAGGACACAAGCCTTGCACTTTTCAAAACCCACTACTACGGCGGACTTAAAAAATATCAGTGGACAGCACTTCCACTTTCACTTCACGGCACGGTTGTAAAGCTTGACGGAACAAAGGTAAACATCACCTGGGGTGACGATGAAAACGAGTCATGCTTCTGCGTTACGGATTTACTTCCGCACCTCGCAAAGGACCAGACCTCAAAACCGCTTGCAAAGGTATTCACAGGCGAGGATCTCAATGTTCTTGTCGGCTCCCGTCCTTATGAAGACGGCGAGGGAGAAAAAGACCTTGTAAAGCTCAATGTAATGTCAATTCTCAACAAGAAGTACGGCATTGTTGAGGGTGATTTCCTTTCAGCCGAGCTTTGCCTTATCCCGTCCTTCAAGGCGAGGGATATCGGCTTTGATTCGAGTATGATAGGCGGCTACGGTCACGACGACAAGGTATGTGCATATCCTGCCGTAATGGCGGCTCTTGATGTAGAAACACCTGAGCAGACCTGCATCACCTACCTTACCGACAAGGAGGAAACAGGCAGCGACGGCAACACAGGTATGCAGAGCGACTTTTTGCGTTACTTTGTGTATGACCTTGCAAAGCAGGACGGCATAGACGGCTACAAGGCGCTTTCAAGGAGCACCTGCCTTTCAGCCGATGTAAGCGCAGCGTATGACCCAACCTATGCAGCGGCTTATGAGGCAAAGAATTCCTGCTATATCAACGAGGGCGTTGTTATTTCAAAATACACAGGTCACGGCGGCAAATACGATACCTCTGACGCCTCAGCCGAGTATATGGGCAAAATCAGAGCATTGCTCGAGAAAAACAATGTAATGTGGCAGGTCGGCGAGCTTGGCAAGGTTGATATGGGCGGCGGCGGAACAATCGCAAAATATGTTGCCAATATGGATGTTGATGTGGTTGACCTCGGTGTGCCCGTACTTTGTATGCACGCTCCGTTTGAAATCGTATCAAAAATTGATGTATATATGGCGTACAGAGCGTTCTTTGCTTTCTTTGACGATAAAAATTAAGAAAATTTTAAAAAACACTTGCTTTTTTAAATGGAATATGGTAATATACTACTTGCGGTTAATAAACCGCATATGCGCTGGTAGCTCAGCTGGATAGAGTGTCTGACTACGAATCAGAAGGTCGGGAGTTCGAGTCTCTTCCAGCGCGCCAATAACACACCTTGTTTTTACAGGGTGTGTTATTTTTTGCCGATAATTCAGCGCACAAATAAATGCACAAATTTTGCGATAAAAACTTGTGCATTTATTATAGCGTTCTTATAATTTTCTTATAATTTCAGCTTGCTTAAAGGAATAGAAGAATTAATAATTGAAAGCAGCAAAACTATCTTAACAATAAAATAATATAAACAGAATTTTATTTCGCTGGGAACAGCTGAACCGGCTTTCCTGTGACAAATATAATATAATTTTTTAATTATTGAATCTAAACCGTATTATATTCTGAACAGAAAAACACTTATGCAAATTTCAACATATTTCTTATGTAGTTTTTTTCTTACAATTTCGGCATATACCTTTCTTCCTTCGTCCATCATAGCCGCAAGATTTGTGTTATCATCTTTCGGGATATATCCGAGCTTTTCTTTATTGCAATTTTTTACTAATATTGCATTTTTATCATAAGGGTTTTCGGGTTCTCGAAAAAGCAATAATTTATCGCCGGGTTTTAGATTAGCTTGTAAAATCTGAATATTATTTATGTATTTTGTCCCTGCAATATGTGTATCCATAAGAAAAGTTTTGTTAGGCATTTTAAGTTCTTTTGGATTGTATATAAGAGCTTCTTTTTTAATGTCAAGATTTCTGCCAAGCTTTGAACACGCTTTGCATACGCCGAAAATATTGTAAGTATCGGAAAATTCAAAATCACGCTTGATCTCATTACAACATTTACACTTAAACCAAACATTATAATATCTGTCCTGCATTCCCAACAAATTTTTTACATTTACAATCCTTTTGAAACTTTCAACATATACTGTATCATTTCCTCTGATAATATAATTTTTTTCAATATATTCTTTTTCCAATTTATATATTTCTGATTTTATAAGTTCATCAACATTAGTTGCATACTTATCGATATTGCGTATCGCACAATTAAATGAAAAAAGGTCGTTATTATAAAAACCGGAGGAAAGTTTTCCGGTTGCGGAATATATCTGACCGCTGTTGCTTACATATACATATCTAAGCAGTGACAAATATTCAAAATACTTTTTAACTACATGATACACAAGATCAACTTTTACTTTTTCACCGTTAAATATTAATTCATCGGTATTTGCATATTCCTCGTTTACTATAGCATACGGCTGATTGTACTTTAAATATCTGACAACTTTTTTCAAACTGATTTCCTTTGTTTCTTGGTATTGAAAATCATAAATATATTTATCAAAAATCAAAGACTGCCAAATTCTATGATCGCAGTTGAACACCAATTCTCCCGATATAGGTAAATCAATCATTAAACCCGGAGAATATCGTGACATACGCAAAGAAAGAAAAAATAATTCAAAATAGTTATCATCTTTTAAGCCTATAACCTCATTTTTATACAAATCAGGATTATCAAATAGTTCCTGTAAAGAATATTTATTTTCTATTTTCTTAATCATTGTTTAACCTCCTCGCAATTCAGATGATAATTTCAGCTTAGTTAAATTTAAAGGAAAGTCAGAAAAAATTTTATTCTGCCTTATTCTGACGGGCAACTGCCTCGCAAAGTGCAACAAAGATAATGAACAACGGCGTTGTGATAGGCTGGGCGAGGTTTACAACCGCCTGTGCGGCATAGCTGATTACCGATGCCGAAAATGCAATGGCAATCGGGTTTTTAGCGGCAGATTTTATCGCACCCTTTAATGCGCCGAATATAATGGAAAGGTAGGACGCAAGTCCGAAAATTCCCGTAGTAATAAGATAATTTATGTACTCGTTGTGAGCGCAGTTTGTATAGCTGTCGCCATAGTGCATCAGTCCCTCAAAATACGGCTCAAACACAGTAGCAAAGGTATCGGGGCCGCTGCCGAAAAGCTTGTTGTAGATTGAAAAATCGCCGAATATCCAGAATGACCTTATCCACATATAGCCTCGGTGAGTGCCCCAGCTGTCGTTGAACCGCAGAAAGCTTTTCAGAAATCCGAGGTTTGTTTTTGTGTCGATAACGCTGAAATAGTACACCGCAAAAATAATTCCTGCAACGCAAAGAGCGAAAATAATGCCAAGAATTATAGGCACAGCCAATGGTAGCACCCTGTCGGGCATTTTGTAATCTGCAAAGAACAGAATTGCAGTGATAACGGCGCACACGGCAATTACAGCCCATATTATATCGGAGTAAACAATCAGGCTGTAAAATTCGGAAATACCCTTAGAATTATCACCCATACAAAGTGAAAACAATCTCAGAATTTTACCGCTTAAAAGCATTATTGTAACGGCGAGGAAAAACCTTTTGAGCCTTGAAATTCTGCGTGAAAACCAAATTAGAAGCACGGCAAAAACAGCGCCGAGTCCGAGAATACCCGAGTAGCTGTCTGCGGTCATAAGAGCCATATATCCGAATGCAGAGGAAATATAGTAAACGATTCTGTGACTGCGGTTTTCGCTTGTAACAGAAAGAGCAATCGTAACAGGCAGCACAATGCAGATAAAGCTTGACATCAGATTTTTATTTCCGATGGTAGAGGTGAAGTTTGCTATTGTCTGCTCGTCTGTAAGGCTTTTAAACATTCCCAACGGGTCAATGTAAAAGCAGTTGAGAATGTCAAGCAGATAGATTGCGACGGAACACGCCGCAAGCGCGAGGAATACATAGCTTTTATAACGGAAAAACCGTGTAATCATAAAATACACGACCGCATAGAATATCATCAGCAGCAGACCGTTGTTTCTTCCGCTCAGCCCGAAGAAAGCGTCGGCAGGGTCCTGAGAAAAAACGGTCGATACAGCGCAGACCGCAATAAATGCGCCGAAAGCATAGTCGGTCAGCGATAGACGCTTGTACCACGGCACGGCTTTTGCGCTGTCGCCCGACCTTGCAGGCGTGTCGGAATTTGTAATCACAACCGCCGCAATCATAATTGCAAGAACGGCAGCAGCCGTAAGAAAGAAGTAGTATTTATCGTGCCTTATGTTGTAGTAATAGTCGGTGTAAAACAGAGGAAAAATCGTAAACATAGCAAGCAAAAAGAAGTTTACAAACTTGCTTTTAATTGAGTATTTATCCTCAGGCATACCGCTTGATGGATTTAATTTTTTAATGTCAGACATAAAAACCGCCCTTCAGAGTATTATGATAATATTCTATACCCCTAAACAGCGTATGTCAATTAAAGAAAAATAAAATATTTTACCGAAGCTTGAAAAAAGCAAAAATAATTGTTGACAAATCGTATTTTGTGATATATAATAATAAAGCTGACTAATTCGGCAAAATAAGTTAATAATTTCCGAGGTGTAACTCAGTTTGGTAGAGTGCTTGGTTTGGGACCAAGATGCCGCAGGTTCAAGTCCTGTCACCTCGACCACTCAATCCACAGTTTTATGCAAATTTGCTGCAAACTGTGGATTTTTGTTTTAGAATATAGCACTTATTACAAATGAAATCATACTGAATAATTGTGATTTTGTCAGTTCAAGTCATTTTCCCCGAATATTTCCCCGTTTTATATGAAATAAAGTGGGGATTTTTTTATTTTGTTGTGATTTGATATTGTTTTAAGTATGATTTCCCGAATTGACCGTTTGCAGGTACTTTTCGCCGTTGCTTTGGAAGAGTCTTTAATTCTGTACGCGAAACTTCTATTATAATTTTTAACATTCCGCTTTTATCATCAGGGAAAGAAGCATTAAAAACAACCGAAGCCACTTTATTCAAGCCGTGTATTTAAGGAAACACTGAATAAATCACGCTGAAAGCTGTTTGCACATCTTGCTTGCATATTTTCCGTCAGCTTGCCCAAAAAATCCTCGTAATGCGTCAGCATTACTGCGGTTTATTTGTACAACCTGACAAAAAATCTGACTGCGCAATATGAACAAACGATTTAATCAGTGTTTCCTTAAAATGTTTACTTGAGCAGGATTGCATTCTCCAATAGTACAAGCTCCCTAAGCACAATAAATTATTTTGGAATATTGAGCAAAAGCCGCATAAACACTGGACTTTTACAATATTCCAAAGCTTTTGCACTTTGGATTATTTATACATTTGTTATTTGCTTGTGAATTATTGCGTTTTCTCCAATATTCCAAAATAAAAAATGACCTTGGAATATTGTAAAAACGGCTTGAATACTGACTTTTTACCAATAATCCAAAATAAAAAATTGTTCTTAGGGCTTTTTGTATTTATGATGAATTTATGAGCTTTATGCGCCGACAGATTTTTGTAAGGCTGCACAAATAAACCGCAGCAATTTTGGCGCATTGTTTTTGAAATTTTTTGGCAAACCGGCAGAAAATATGCAAGCAAGATGTGCAAACGATTTAATCAGTGATTCCTTGAAATTTTACAAAAAGCCGAAAAGGAAAACGACTCCGCTGAAATTGTAAAACATAAGGTAAAAAAATTACATATACAGCTTAATCAACGCTATAATTTAGCATATATCTTCCGTTTTTATCTAAAGAAATATTCACAAAAACAGTTTCAGAAGTTCCGTTTTTGTAATGAAGTTCAAAGGTTAAGGTATCTCCGAAATAATCATCAAAATTTCTGATACTATCATATGTTTTCTTTACTGCATCAGAGTACTCAATCCTGTCGTTTATATTGCTGCCATATTCAGGTTCTTCTTTTCCGGTTATTGCCAGAACTTCGTTTGAAAACCTTTCACAAACAGGTCGCCAAATAATATATCCTTCATCTGAAATTTTAATATTTTCAAATGATTTTTCCCTGCCGATACCGGCAGATGAATACTGATAACTCAAAATATTATTTTCCGCTTTTACACTATAATCTTCTACAGTTTCACTTTTTATCGAAAACTCAATACGGTCCGGAGCTATGTCAAATAAGCTTTGATTGATAATCTTTCCGTTGTAAGAAGTATCTCTTTCATCGTAAGGATAACCGTCTGATTTGAATTTAACGGTATAATTAACCTTTTGGATACCGGCATTGTTGTCAAGAGATGATTTCACAGGGGTTAGCATAACCTTTTTATAGTTCTTTTCATCATTTTCAGACAGACTTTTTGGTAAAGCATAAAAATGAAATTTTGCACTATTTTCTGAAGTAGTTGTTGTATCAGGAGTTATAATAACGCTGTTATTATTGTTTTCATAATTTAAATTGTTGTTATTGATAATTCCCAAAATAACAGCAATAGCAGATAAGCAGGCAGCAACACTTATCCATTTTATTATTACCTTGTTCTTAGGCTTATAGTTTAAGGAAGAAACTATTATATTTTCATCAATATTACTGATTGCATTGTATAGAATTACATTGTTGCGATTTTTCATAGAAATATGCCCTCCTTTTCAAGTGTTGATTTCAAGCTTTGTCTAAGCCTGAAAAGTTTACCCGACAGTTTGCTTGGCGATGTATTCCATTGTTCTGAAATATTTTTAACGGATTCACCTTGCCAGTATCTTAAAACAAACAATGACTGTTCCTGTTTGCTTAATGTTGATAACCAATTATTAATTACAGATGTTAGTTCTGCAAGCTCATATTCGTTCTCTGTCTGTGATGTTGATGATATTACATCTTCCAGTTCGCTGAAAAGAATTTCAATGCCAGCATTTCTTTTGCGTGTATGGTTTTTCTTCCATAAATCAATAGCAATATTTCTTGTGATTCTGCCTATGTATGCTTTCAGACTTGCAGGTTTGTTAGGTGGAATAGAGTTCCATATTTTAAGGTAAGTATCATTTTCACACTCATCTGTATCTTCATTATTTGCAAGAATATTATAAGCAATTTTTCTGCAAAATGAACTGTATTTTTTCTTTGTTTCCTTAATTGCTTGTTCCGTTCTTGATAAGTACAGATGTATGATTTGTTGATCATTCAAGTAAATCCCTCCTTTATTTTCGCCCTTCGTATATATAGACGAGAAAAATCCGGAAATATTTGTAAATAAATTATATTTTTTATTATAAAGCATAATTATAGTTTTTTCACAATAAATTGTCTGTATTGCACCTGTGTATGGTATAATACTCAAGGAAACACTGAATAAATCACGCTAAAAGCAGTTTATACATCTTAGTTGTATATTTTCTGCCGGTTCGCTCAAAAATAATGCGTCATCATTACTGTGGTTTATTTGTACAATCTGACAAAAATCTGGCGGTGCAATATGCACAAATGAATTAATCAGTGTTTCCTTAATAATCTGAGCCTTGTTAAGTGGCAGTCAGAAAAAGCGTTAACGCTTTACAAATGCAATTCCGCAGGCATTTGTGCCTATATGACTTCCCACAACTGCGCCTATTCCCATAATCTCAACGCTCTGCACCTCGGGCAGAGCCTTTTTTATATCTTCGGCTAAATCATTGGCAAGGCTCGCATTGTCGGAATACATAACATATACCGCAAATTCAGGATTAAGCTCCTCTCTTTCGAGCCTTCTAACAAGACTTTTTATTCCCCTCTTAACGCTGAAGCTTTTGGCAAGCAGCTCTACTTCTCCTGAGCTTAACCTGATTACAGGCTTTATATGGGCAACCGTGCCGAGCATCGCTTTGGCGGCTGTTACTCTTCCTCCGTGATGTAAATATTCAAGTGTGTCAAGGCAGGCAAGAAGTGAGATTTTAGGCTTGATTTTTTCAAGACTTTCATAGATTTCCCCTGCGGTCTTTCCCTGTCTGCGCAGCCTGACCGCATACTCGACAAGCAGTTTTTCTCCGCCTGACGCAGTGAGTGAATCCACGATATATACATTTTTGCAGCCAATCATTTCCATTGCTGTCATTGCAGTGTTTACAGTTCCGCTTATTTTTGACGACAGAAAAATTGCTACGCCGCCGTCCTTGCTGTGTTCGGCTTTTTCCAGCTTTTCCACTATGTCGTGCAGTGACGGCTGTGAGGTTTTTGCCGTTTCCTTTGTGTTTTTCAGCTTATTAAAAAACTCTTTTTTTGTAAGGCTGACATTATCCTTGTATTCCTCTGCGCCAAAGCAGACAGACAGCGGAATACAATCCACCCTGAGCCTTTCAAGCTCCGTCTGCTCAAAATCCGCCGCAGAATCAGTTATTATAGTTACCATTAAAGCACCTCTGAAAAGATTTACAGTAATAGTATATCCTGAGAAAATAAATTTACATATAAAAAATCGGCACGAAATCCGTACCGATTTTCTTTTTGCTTAATAAGCCGCAATTATGCCATACTAACAATACATTAGGCAAGTATTTTTTCAAATTCCTCCACCGTCCTTACAGAATCGGGAGTATCAAGATACACAAACCTAAAGCTTCGCACTACATTATGTCCCTCAATATAAAAAGGCGAGAGCTTATCGCTGCTGTTGAGAAATGCTTTGTACGCAAATGTGATGCCGATATTCTGCGAAATCAGCTTTGACATCAGTCCGAAATTGCTGACGCATACAATACGCCTGAAATCCTCGGTGGTATGGCTTTGCTCTGACAAAAGCTGTTCAAGAATAGTTCTTGTGCCAGAGCCTTTTTCACGGATAAAGAGGGTTTGTGAAAACGCTGTTTCAAGAGATACCGTTTTGCCGGCAAACGGATGCTCCTTGCTGCAAATGCCGATAAAGCTCTCCTCCTTGTAGATTTTACTTGCAAATTCCCTGCCGTCGGAAAAGCCCTCGATAAGCGCAAAATCAAGCTCGCCTTTTTTGAGCCTTTGCAGAAGTCTGTCGGTGTTGTCAATGTCAATCAGCAGATTATTCTCGGGATTTCTGAGATATTCTGCAAGGCTTTTGTCAATCACATATTCGCCGATGGTTTTTGTTGTGCCGATTTTATGAACAGGCTGCTGCACGATTTTCATTTTTGAAAGTAACTTTTTCTCCTGAAAAAGAACATTTTCCGCATAATTTTTCAGCAGCTCGCCCTCGCCTGTGATTCTCAGGGTGTGTCTGTCATAAATGAACAGCTTGCATTTATACTCATTTTCAAGAAAATGTATATGCTGGGTGACTGCCGGCTGAGTCATATTCAAAAGCTCGGCTGTTTTTCGGTAATTCATAGTGTCGCACAGCACCAGAAAGGTTTTTATCCTGTAATCTATCATAGTCTTCACCTTATAAATTTTTATTATCACATCATATCAAATAATAATTTTATTTTATCACCAATTTATGCTATAATCAATATGTAATAAAAATTCGGAGGGAGTATTTATGACATTTATTAAAAAGAATTGCGGCGGAATACTGCTTTGCGCAATAATTGCAGGCTTTGCCGAGCTGATATGTATGCTCAGCATCGGAGGCTTCTCACTTGAGCTTGTGGGAGCGCCTGTTATCGCAATCCTGACAGGTATGATAATTACGCTTATTTCGCCAAGGCTTGCAGGAAACCCAACGCTTGCAGGCGGTATTAAATTCACATCAAAGAAGATTCTGCAATGGGCGGTAATTATTCTTGGATTTTCGCTCAATCTTAACACGATTGCTCAGGTCGGAACAAAAAGCCTGCCCGTTATTATTCTTACCATTTCCGCCTCGCTCATTACAGCGTTTCTGCTTATGAAAATTATGAAAATAAATTCCAAAACAGCCTGCCTTATCGGCGTCGGCTCGTCCATATGCGGCGGCTCGGCTGTTGCGGCAACCGCACCCGTAATTGACGCAGACGACTCCGATGTGGCAAAATCAATTTCGGTAATCTTTTTATTCAATATTCTTGCCGCTCTGATTTTCCCGACTCTTGGCTATTCTATCGGACTTGGCACAGAGGGCTTTGCCATATTTGCAGGTACGGCTGTAAACGACACCTCGTCTGTAACTGCCGCCGCCTCAACCGCAGAGAGCATTTATAACACAAGCGGAATTCTGTCTGCCGCCGTAACGGTAAAGCTGACTCGCACGCTTGCAATCATTCCGATTACACTCTGCCTTGCAATTTACAGAACAAGAAAAGCTAAAAGCTCAAAGACAGAGGGCAATTCCTTCTCCTTCAAAAAAATCTTCCCTTGGTTCATTCTTTATTTTATCGGCGCATCAATTATTACAACTCTTGTGGGACTTATTCCCGAAAACGGTTTTACTCTGTTTTACAATGACACCTTTATTTCCGTTACAAAGTGGCTTGCAAAATTCTTTATTGCAATGGCTATGGCGGCAATAGGACTTAACAGCAACCTTATTGACCTTGTCAAAAACGGCGGCAAACCGATTTTACTCGGACTTTGCTGTTGGATTGCCGTTACCGCAGTTTCCTTGCTTGTGCAGAGCGTTACGGGCATCTATTCTTCAAATCTGGTATAATTTTATTTTTGTATTTATTATAAAAACACACCGCAAAGCTGACTTTACGGTGTGTTTTTGTTTGGATATTTTATGCCTTGAGCGCAACACGCTTGATTTTTCCGCTGATAGTCTTGGGCATTTCATCGGTAAACTCAATGTACTGAATCCATTTGTAGGATGCAAGGCGTTTGTTGGAAAAGCTTTTAATGTCATTTATAAGGTGCTTGTCCTCGGTATAGCCGTCAACCGTCTTGATGATTGCCTTTATAGCCTGACCACGGCTTTCGTCGGGAACGCCGATTACAGCGCACTCAAGCACAGCCGGATGCTTCATAAGTACATTTTCAATTTCAAACGGACCTACTCTGTAGCCCCTTGTCTTTATCAGATCATCGGCTCTGCCCACATACCAGTAATAGCCGTCCTCGTCCATATAGGCGGTATCGTTTGTGTGATAAACTCCGTTTCTCCACGCATACCGGTACATCTGCTCGTCACCGATGTAATTTGTAAAAATTCCGTACTGCTTTCTGTCCTTTGGCGGAACAACTACGATTTCGCCCGTTTCGCCCTGCTTTACCTCGTTGCCGTCGCTGTCAACAAGTCTTATGTCATACATAGGACTCGGCTTGCCGATTGAGCCTGTTTTTGCTTTTGTGCCGACTGTAGTTGCAATCAGAAGTGTGGTTTCGCTCTGACCGTAGCCCTCCATCGGATGAAGTCCTGTTTGCTGATATACTGCCTCTGCAACATTCGGATTGAGCGCCTCTCCTGCGGTGGCAAGATATTCAAGCGAGGATAAATCGTACTTTTTCATACCCTTTTTTACAAAATACCTGTAGGCGGTGGGCGGTGCGCAGAAGGATGTAACCTTGTATTTTTCAATTATGCTCAAAAGCTTTGACGGCGAAAACTTGTCAAAGTCATATGCCATTACAGCACAGCCGCAGAGCCACTGACCGTAGATTTTTCCGTAGGAGGCTTTCGCCCAGCCTGTTTCGGCAACAGAAAAATGAAGTCCGCCCTCTTTGACATTCTGCCAGTATTTTGCGGAAACAATATGACAAAGCGTGTAGATGTGATTATGCACAACCGCCTTGGGATAGCCTGTTGTGCCTGAGGTAAAGTAAATGAGCATAGGCTCTTTTGCCTTTGTTGCTACTCTTTTCAGTTTGTCGCTTGCCTTTTCAATTTCCTTTGTGATGTTTATTGTGCAGTCAAAGTCCTCTCTTGCAACAAAAACAGTTTGCAGAGAGTTGTCCTGATTTGCCGCCTGCAAAACATTTTCAACGGTTTCAAGGTCGGGTGTGCAGACCGCCATTTTTATGTTTGCCACATTTACCCTGTAGCTGATGTCGTCGGCTGTAAGCATATTTGTGGCTGGAATTGCAACTGCGCCGAGCTTGTGCAGAGCCGTTACTATGTACCAGTATTCGTAGTTCCTCTTTAGCATAAGCAGAACTCTGTCGCCCTTTTTTATGCCGTACTTTATGAATACATTAGCCGCCTTGTTGCTGAGCCTGCTTAAATCTGCAAATGTAAAGATTTTTTCATCGCCCTCGGGATTTGCCCACACAAGAGCCGTATCCTCGGGTGCTTCTGCCGCCATCCGGTCAAGCACATCATAGCCGAAATTATAATTATCCTCAAATTTCAGTCTGAAGCTTGTGAGCGTATTATCATCATTAAATTCTTCCTCGCAAAACTGTTTATACAACTGCATACTATCTCGCCCCTCAGATAATAAAGTTATTACAGGTAAAATAATATCAAAGATAGACTGATTAGTCAATAAAAGCGTTATTCTTATTTTATTGATAAATCAATCGGTTATGCAATAATCGCATAACGGCTTTAAGCAATCCGCATTTCGTAAATTCAAGTTTACTTGAAAAAGTACTGCATTTTTGGTATATTTAAAATATACAGAGCAAAATTATTATTTACAGGGCGTGATTTTATGAAAAAATTTACTCTTGAAGAAATAGCCGCAGCCTGCAACGGCAGGTATGTCGGCGATGAAAATCTGAAAAGCACTGCGATTTCGTCTGTAGAGCGTGACAGCAGGTGCATTAAGAAAAACTCACTTTTCCTTGCCATAAGGGGAGAGCGTGCTGACGGTCACGATTTTATTGAAAAATGCTATGCAGACGGAGCAATCTGCGCAATCTGCGAAACCGCACCGCAGAATCCGTCAAAGCCGTACATATTGGTTGACTCAACTCTTGAGGCGGTTAAGAAAATCGGTATGGCTTACCGCAAAAAATTCAATATTCCGATAGTCGGAGTATCAGGCAGCGTAGGCAAGACCTCTACAAAGGAAATGCTTTATGCCGTGCTTTCGCAGAAATACAAAACACATAAAACGCAGGGCAACCTGAACAACGAGCTTGGCGTACCGCTGACTCTCCTTGCAATGCCCGAGGATACCGAGGCGGCTGTAATTGAAATGGGAATTTCCGATTTCGGCGAAATGAGCCGACTTGCGCAGATGGTACAGCCGACAATATGCGTGCTTACAATTATAGGCTGCTGTCACCTTGAAAACCTCGGTGACCGTGACGGCGTACTGAAAGCAAAAACCGAAATGTTTAAGTTTGCAAGCGAGGGTGCGGAATTTGTACTCAACGGCGACGACGACAGGCTTTCTACAGTAACGCAGGTAAACGGCAAAAAGCCGATTTTCTTCGGGCTGAACAGCAAAAACGAATATTACGCAGAGAATATTCAGAACAACGCTGACGGCGGTGTGCTTGCCGACCTCTGCTTTGAAAACAAAAGGCTTTCGGTAAAAATCCCTGCAATAGGAAGTTATATGGTATCAAACGCCCTTGCTGCGGTTGCTGTCGGCAGGCTTTGCGGACTTGCGGATGATGAGCTTATTAACGGCGTTGAGTCCTACAAAACAGTGGGCAGTAGGGCAAATGTCATAAACACAGCCGAGTACAAAATCATTGACGACTGCTACAATGCAAACCCGACCTCCGTTATGGCGAGTATTGACACCCTTGTAAACTTCAAGGGCAGAACAGTTGCAATCCTCGGCGATATGAAGGAGCTTGGCACAAACGAGGTGGAAATGCACCGCACCACAGGCGAATATGCAAAGCAAAAGGGCGTTGATGTTGTAATAGCAGTAGGTCCTCTTGCAAAAGCACTTGCACAGGGCAGCGGCGGCAAATGGTATGCAGACATCGACTCTCTTTTACCCGAGCTTAAAAAGCTTCTCAGAAAAGGCGATACCGTATTGGTAAAAGCCTCGCACTCAATGCAGTTTGAAAGGATAGTTTCGTTTTTAAACGAGTGATATTTTTATCTTTATATGTGAAAACTATAATTTAATGTGCCTTCCCCTTGAGGGGAAGGTGGCGGCGTAGCCGACGGATGAGGTGTAGCC
>JBJEOV010000090.1:0-32554 GCA_051880895.1 Ruminococcus sp.
CAAACCCGCAAGCCTTTAAAAAGGCTTGACCTAAACTTTTACCCCGAGCAGATAGCTCGCTATAATCTTTACTTTTGTTGCCCGACCGAAAGTTTTGTTTATCAGCTAAATTATAGTTTATCTTACCAAAAATGATAACAATATTATCTTTTTACTGGGAATAGCTAAACAAACATAAAATTCCGGCATATTAAAACCCACTGAGATACTTTTATCATTAAAATATCTCAGTGGGTTTAATAATTTGCCGTTAAAGGTTTAAACGGATTGCCTGAAACGCTTTCTATTTACGGCATTCCTACAATGTAATACACAAGAATTGAGGAAACGCTGAACACTGCTGTGAGGGTATATACTGCACCCCTTGCAAGCGAAATATATTTTTTCTTTTCTGAGTTTTTGCTTAAATACTGCACCGCAAGTCCGGTAAAGAACGCTCCGAGTATAATAAGCGGTACTGCGTAGCGTATATTTTCTGTGCATACAAACGGGAACTGAAAGCAGAAAATGTAGTATGACGCAAAGAAAACTACATATATCAATGCAAGAAATATTTTTTCAACATTTCCGAGGACTGAATTTTTCCTTTTGCAAAAAGCGAAAATCATAGCGGCAAAGCCGAATATTCCGATTATAACCGCCGACCAGAACAGTATTATGTTAAAGCCTGCAATTTTCGGATAATTTGCCGTGTTTATCAGCTCGTCAAACATAGATGTCTTGAACAGGGCAACAAGCGGATTGTACTCGTTGTATGGTGCTCCGTAGGCAACAAACTGATCTCCCACATTCTCAAACTGTCCAAGGCTGAAATCGAAAATTCTCTTTGCATCGGGCAGATAGCCGATATACTGGTCGCTTGAAGGTGAAAGTGAGGGAACATAGGTGAGCGGAACGCCGAATTTAATCAAGTTTCTCACCTGCCACCACAACGCAAGCGGTGCGCACACCACGCCAAAGCAAACGAACTGAATAAGAAAACCTTTGAATTTCTTTAAATTCTTAAAGAAAACATAGATAAATACAAATGCGATTGCAGGAGCAACCATCCATACCGAGAGCTTTGTCATCATTCCCAGACCAACGCAGAGCGAAATTGCCATAATTCTCGGGAAAGTCGGCTTTTTGTACCAATAAAGCGTATTTAAAACTGCCGCAAGCATAAATGCGATTGAAAGAATATCGTTGTTCACACTGCCTGCCATAATGTAAAAGGTCGGGCAGAACGCCACTATTGCGGTTGCGCACACAAGTCCTCTGCCCTTTAATCTGAGCTGTCTGAAAATCTTGTAGGAAAGCACCATACAGATTGACGAATAGAAGAGCGTGAGAATCTGCACATTTTCGCCCGCCATATAATAATCAATTCCGAGCAGAGTCTGCACACGCATCCACAGCGCCGCAATAATATGGTGGAGCGGAGGATGATAGAACTGCCAGTAATTGCGCACATCAAAGTCGGGCAGATTGAAGTTTTCGTAAATATACCTTATATATCCGCAGTGACCTATTTCCATATCAAAGTTGCCGACATCGTGCTGTCTTACGGAAATATCGGTGTAGAGTACATACGCAAGCCGCAGCACAAAGCCTAAGGCAAAAATCACCATTACAAAGGCTTTATCCGAAAGCCTGTCCGTGCAGGCAAGGTATATCAGCACAAGCGCAGCTGCAAGCAAGCCGTAATTCATTATATGAAAAGCAAGCGAGCCTTTCATTAATACTACAAAAAAGAATACGATTGCTCCGGCAAATGCCGCAAGCGACATAAACACTGCCATCTTTTTTCTGCTTTCGTCTGTTTGTGCGCTTTTTGCGCTGAAATAAACAGCGGCAGGCACGCCTGCAATCAGAATTATCAGAGTTGGAATAAGCACAAATATCGGCAAAAGACCGGCGAGAGCAGTGCTTGTTGTGAGTACCGTACAGGCAAGGCAGAGTACTGCAACCGTTAAAAAGGGGTGCGACAGCACAAGCCTTACAAAGCCCTTGCAGGGTTCGTTTTCTCCCTTGACAGCGGTTATTTCTTCCTTAGCCAAATGATTAGGTTTAAAATCCATCTGTTACCTCCGGAACAAATCACTTAGTTTCGTGATATTCTTTTTCGGTGTTGACATTCCAGATGGTGCTCTTATCCGTATTGCCTGCCTTGATAGCCTCAGCGGCACGGATAGCGGTGAGCATTGAATGGTCCATATTGTTGTAGCGGTGCTGACCGTTTCTGCCTACGCAGTAAAGGTTTGTGTATGTATCGAGATATTTTATAAGCTCGTCCATCTGAGCATAGGTGTCAAAGTAAGCAGGATAAGCCTTTTTAATCTTTTCACGGTGAGAGTCAAGTACCTCGCCCGAGCTGATAACGCCCATTGACTCAAGCTCCTTGGTGGCAAGCTTAATGCACTCCTCGTCGCTGAGATTCCAGAAATCATCGCCCTCGGCGCAGAAGTATTCAAGACCGATCCATACTGTATTTTCGGGATCCTCGACCATATACGGCGACCAGTTGTTGAAAATCTGGATTCTGCCGAGCTTAACGCTGGTTTCCTGAACATATATCCAGCAGTCGGGAACTATATTATTAAGAGTTTTCATCTTTGTTTCATTCTTAAGATTCAGCTTGTTGACAAGAAGTCCTACCGTAACAAAATCTCTGTAAGGAAGGTTCTCGGCAATATACTTAATCTCCTTTGACGGCGCATCACCTGTCATACCTGCAACAAGATCCTTAACAGGCATTGAGGATACGAAAATGTCGCCCTCTATGGTCTTTTCTCCGTTTGGAGTACCGCATACAACGGCGGTGATTTTGCCATCCTTGCAGACAATATTCTTTACGCTGTGATTTTTGAGGAGCTTTGCACCACGCTCTATTGCTCTGTCGGTTGCAATCTCCCAGAGCTGTCCCGGACCGTACTTAGGATACCAGAACTGCTCGATAAGCGAGGTTTCAACCTCCTTAGCCGACTTCTTACCGCCGAATGCCTTTGAGAACATATCCTTCAGCACTGCTCTGATAGAAAGTCCCTTTACACGCTGAGAACCCCAGTCTGCCGAAATCTCGCTCGGATGTCTGCCCCAAAGCTTTTCGGTGTAGCCCTCAAAGAACATTGAGTAAAGCACCTTGCCAAAGCGGTTGATGTAGAAGTTTTCGAGAGAATCCTCAGGCTTTTTGAACATTGCAGATTTAAGGTAGCTGAAGCCTGCCTTCATTGTGGTGAGAAATCCCATATTTTTGATTGTTGACGCCGACATTGTAACGGGGTAGTCAAAGAAGTGCTTGTTGTAGTAAATTCTTGACACTCTGTCACGCACAAGAATAACCCTGTCGTCCTTTTCGGGGTCGGGGCCGTTTTCGGCAAGCGGCTTTTCCCTGCCGAGGAGCTTATCGTCAAAAGACGGCTTACCCTGTATAGGCATAAGCTCGCTCCACCAGTTCATTACCTCGTCGCTCTTGGAGAAAAAGCGGTGACCGCCGATGTCCATACGGTTGCCCTTGTAGCGTACAGTCTGCGAGATACCGCCGATACGCTCGGTTTCCTCAAGAATAGTAACCTCGTACTCGCCCTTTGTATCCTTTAAAAGCTCGTTTGCCGTTGTAATACCGGCAGGACCTGCTCCGATAATAATAACCTTTTTCATTGTATTTCCTCACTGTTCACAATAATTATTTTTTACTTTTATCAAAAAGAATAAATTTTCTTCCGCAGAAGTTCCACAAAAATACCACAACGGTAGATACAATCTTGCCGATATGATAGTACTGAATACCCCAGAAAAGGAAGTATTTTGTTTCGCCGTTTACCACAGCCGACTCGCCGCCGAACACAAGTCCTGTTGCAAGAGGATTCTGGAAAAGCCAGATGATTGCGGCATTAATTCCAAGTCCGATTACGCCGATGAGCGCAAATGCAAGAAATTCTGCAAATTTATTCTTAATCTTTGAATTTTTGAATATCCAGAAGGTACTGAGCAGGTAGTTTACCACAAGTCCTGCCACAAACGAAATTGTTGACGAAATTACGGGATAAAGAGAAAACACCTCTGTCAGAAGCGTCATCACGCCGAAATCTACCACAAAAGCAAAGCCTCCGACAAAGCAATACCTGAAAAACTGAATAAAGGTATTGTCGGTATCGCCGACAAACAGGTTTTTAAGTTTCATATAATTTTCCTTTCGCACTGCATAACAATGCCTGTTTTTCGCAATAAGCTATTATTAAGCTATTATATAATTTTAATTCAAATAATGCAAAAAGTCAATGTTTTATGCCTTTTTTATACAAATTAACCGCAAAAATAAATACCGTCACAGCAAAACCGCAACGGTATCGTAATTCTGACTGTATTCTGTTTTTAATGGTTAAGACTTTGTTACGATTTTTCAAAAGTTCTGCGTTCTGAATTATATTAAAGTCTGTTCTGCTCCTTGATTGCCCTCTCCATATCACGCTTTGCAGAGCGTTTAGCCATATCCTCCCGCTTGTCATAAAGCTTTTTGCCCTTGCAGAGTCCTACCTGAACCTTTACCTTGCTGTCCTTAAAATACAGACTTATGGGAATAAGAGAATAGCCGGTCTGCTTTACAATGCCGAAAAGGCGGTTGATTTCTTTTTTGTGCATAAGGAGCTTGCGCACACGCATCGGGTCACGGTTAAAAATATTGCCGTGGTCATAGGGAGAGATGTGCATTCCGTTTACAAAAATTTCTCCGTCAACAATGGAGCACCAGCTGTCCTTGAGGTTTACCCTGCCTGCTCTGATTGACTTTACCTCTGTTCCGCAAAGCTCAATGCCTGCCTCAAAGGATTCCTCAATAAAATAATCGTGGTGAGCCTTTTTGTTCTGCGCTACTGTTTTTAATGAAGCCATTATATTTCACTCCTGCCTTCAAGAGCCTTTGCAAGTGTGTATTCATCGGCATACTCAAGATCTCCGCCGACCGGAATACCGTAGGCGAGCCTTGTAACCTTTACTCCGAGCGGCTTTAAGAGCTTTGAAATGTAAAGAGCCGTTGCGTCGCCCTCAACGGTAGGGTTTGTAGCCATAATAACCTCTTTTACCTCATCACCGTTAAACCTTGCCAAAAGCTGCTTAATTGTAATGTTATCGGGGCCAATTCCGTTTAGCGGTGAAATTGAGCCGTGCAGAATATGATACACACCGTTGTATTCGTGTGTTTTTTCAATCGCTGAGGCGTCACGGGGAGTTTCTACCACACAAATCACCGACTTATCCCTTGCAGGGCTTGCGCATACGGGGCAAAGCTCCTTGTCTGTAAGATTACAGCACTCTGCGCAGTAGTGAATTTTTGTGTGAGCGTCGGTCACAGCCCTTGCAAGTGCGTCAGCCTCAGATTTTGAGAGGTTAAGCACATAATATGCAAGTCTTTGTGCCGTTTTATGACCAATGCCGGGCATTCTTTCAAACTGCTCCACCAACACTTCAAGCGGAGCAACATTATATTCAGACATTATTAAAACATTCCCGGAATGTTAAGTCCGCCCGAAATTGTTTCCATTGTGTCCTCTTTCTCCTTGTGAGCTGCTCTTAACGCCTCGTTTGCAGCCGCAATTATAAGGTCTGAGAGCATTTCCACATCTTCAGCGTCAACAACATCAGGGGAAATTTCAATCTTTGTAAGCTCCATCTTGCCGGTAACCGTTACGCTAACTGCGCCGCCGCCCGAGGTAGCAGAGTATTCCTTTGCCTCAAGCTCCTGTGAAGCCTGCTCCATATCGTCCTGTAATTTCTGAGCCTGACGAGCGAGCTGCTGAATGTTGTTTGCGCCGCCACTGCCGTATCCCTTTGGTAATCTTGCTTTCATATTAAAACATCCTTTCAATTTACATTTTATTCTGTTGTTATTTCAACTCCGCTGCCCTCAAGGCTCTGCACAAGAGATGTGAGCGGGTCTTTTTTTTCTGTTTTTTCAGGTGTTGACCTTTTATAAGGTCCCAGGCTGTAATTCTTTCCCGTCAGCTCAAAAAGCGCCGACTTAATCTCTGCTCTTCTGCCGTTTTGTCTGAGCAAATCAAACGCAAGCTCGTTGTTGGTGTCAATCAGCAGATAGTTTCCGCTTTCGTAGGCTGTAGAGCCTGCAAAGGCGGCGGCTATTGACCTTGATACAGATTTAAGGCTGTCAACCACCTCTACCCATCTTGTAAAAGGTACGGCGTTTTCGTAAAGCTTGTCAAGATTTACGCTTGACCTCTGCACAACGGGCTTTACCTCAGGCGCAGGCTTAGTGGCAGGGGCTTTTTTATGCTCAGGCTCTTCCCTTAATATCGGCTGTTGTATCGGCTCTGCCGTTTGAGGGGAGGTTTCCGGCTGAACTTCAGCCTGCTGCTGAGTCGGCTGTGCGTAATTTACGGTAATTCCACGCTTTACCGCCTTTTCAAGCGCAGTAACTCTTGCGGTGAGCGCCTCGACAGTGCCGTCAAGCTCTGCCGCCGACAGCTTTACAAGAGCCATTTCAAGCTCGGTTCTGTCGCCTGTTCCCTTGCCCATCCGCTGATATGCCCTTGAAAGCACATCCATATAGAATACTATATCGGCAAGCGAGAGATAGTCGGACTGAGTAACCGCCTGTTCAAACTCATCGTCTGACATTATGAGAATATCCCTGGGATTTTTGATTGTTTTAATAAGCATCAATGCCCTGAAATGCTCAACCAGCTCGTCGCAAAGCCTTGCCATATCCTTTGATTCGGAATAAAGCTTGTCTATCAGCTCAAGCGATTTTGTGGGATTTTTATTTATTATCGCCGCTGCAAGCTCAAAAAGATAGTCCTTGCGGACAAGTCCAGCCGCATTGCGCACTATTTCTTCATCTATATGCGAGCTTACGGCAAGACAGCTGTCGAGAAGTGAAAGCGCATCTCTGAGGGCGCCGTCTGCAACCGAGGCAAGCATAAGCGCAGCCGACTCGGTAATCTCGGCATTTTCCTGAGAAACAACATACTCCACTCTGTCGGCTATCGCCCTCGGCGGAATCCTGTGAAAATCAAATCGCTGACATCTTGAGCGGATTGTCTGCGGCAGCTTGTGAACCTCGGTGGTGGCAAGTATAAAAATAACATGCTCGGGCGGTTCTTCAAGCGTTTTGAGCAGAGCGTTGAATGCCTCGGGGGTGAGCATATGCACCTCATCGACAATATACACCCTGAATTTGCACTTAGCAGGCTTGAACTGCACCTCGTCAATTATCTGACGGATATCGTCAATCTTACGGTTAGAGGCGGCGTCCATCTCAACAATGTCGAGAATACTGCCGTCGTCAATTCCCCTGCATATTTCGCATTCGCCGCAGGGATTGCCGTTCTGAGGGTTAAGACAGTTTACAGCCTTGGCAAGAATTTTTGCGCAGGTGGTTTTTCCCGTACCTCGTGAGCCTGTAAAAAGGTAGGCGTGGTTGAGCCTGCCGGACGAAACCTCGTTCTGCAAGGTGGAGGTTATATGCTCCTGCCCCGACACATCGGTAAAAACGGCAGGACGCCACTTGCGGTAAAGCACACGGTACACAGAAACACCCCTTTTCAATAAAAAATGCAAGCCGTCAGCCGAATGATTATACGGCATCATGCAAATAAGTGAACGACAGACTTACTGCATCGCATCGGCAATACTGCTTAATGCTGCTCGGTTCCCCGCCTGACATGATTCACAGACCCCAATCGTACAGGGCCTGCCGCTCACTTAATTGCACGCTTAACTGGCTTGCAATTACTTTGTTAGTATAGCATAATTTTTTAACAAAATCAATACCTTTTTAATAAAAATGCAAAAGGTCGGCATTTTCAACAACAACCGACCGAAAATTTCTACATATACAGGATTACTTCTTGACTTTATCCTTATACATTACGGTAAACGCTCTGAAAATAACAGAGCCGACAGCATTTGCAAGGGATACAATTAATATGTAAACAAGCATCTGAGCAACCTGCTCAAAGGAAGACGCCGCATATGAAAAGTAGCATATATCGGCAATGCTATGCTCAAAGCCTGCAAAGATAAAAGCAGGGATTCCAAGGAGAATGCCGAGATATCTGCCCAGCGGACTGCTGTTTGCGTTATAGTTTTCAACCACGATATACATAATCATTCCGCAGAAAATACCGAGAATAAAGGTCTGCAAAAAATTCTGGGAAAGCTTGTTTTCCGTAAGTATTTTTGCCGCCTCTGTGTATTTCGGACTTGCAAGCCTGAGCGGAATTGTTGTAATAAGACAGCCGATAAGGTTGCCCAGCCAGATTACAAGGCAGTTCGGCTTATTCTTAGTCGGAATAACATAACCGATTTTACCTGTAAAAAGGTAAAAACCGAATGCGCATATGCCGAAAAGTCCCAGACAGAACAGAATTGAACCGAAAATTTTATTTTCTGATGAAATAAAAGCCGTAACGCCCAGTCCAATCATTACACCGGCAGGCACGGACTTTAAAAATGTGTTCCTATTACTCATATTATACCCCTTGATATACACCTTGTTTTATAAGAACTCAAAACGAGAGGTCACAGAAAAGCTCTGCGACCTCTCTAATTTCATTAACCGAAAGGTTTATTATTTATTTAAGCCCTCATAAACTGCAACTGCGCATGCAACTGTTGCGCCTACCATCGGGTTGTTACCCATACCGATAAGACCCATCATCTCAACATGAGCAGGAACTGAAGATGAACCTGCAAACTGAGCGTCGCCGTGCATTCTGCCCATTGAGTCTGTAAGACCGTATGAAGCAGGACCTGCGCCCATATTATCAGGGTGAAGTGTACGGCCTGTGCCGCCGCCTGATGCAACTGAGAAATACTGAACGCCGTTCTCAATAGCCCACTTCTTGTATGTGCCTGCAACAAGGTGCTGGAAACGAGTCGGGTTAGTTGAGTTACCTGTGATAGATACGCCTACATTCTCGTGCTGCATAATAGCAACGCCCTCACGGACATCGTCTGCACCGTAGCAGCGAACAGCAGCTCTCTCGCCGTCTGAGAAAGCTCTCTCTTCAACGATTTTAAGCTCTGAGGTGAAGTAATCAAACTCTGTCTTTACATATGTAAAGCCGTTGATTCTTGAAATAATGTAAGCTGCATCCTTGCCAAGACCGTTAAGAATAACCTTAAGAGGCTCTTTTCTTGCCTTGTTAGCGTTACGGGCAATACCGATTGCGCCCTCAGCAGCAGCAAAGCTCTCGTGACCTGCGAGGAATGCAAAGCACTTTGTTTCATCTCTGAGGAGCATTGCGCCGAGGTTACCGTGGCCACGGCCAACATTTCTCTGCTCAGCAACCGAGCCAGGGATACAGAAAGCCTCAAGACCGATGCCGATGCACTCTGCAGCCTCTGCAGCTGTCTTAACGCCCTTCTTGATAGCTACTGCACAGCCGAGTGTGTAAGCCCAGCCTGCATTTTCAAATGCGATTGGCTGAACGCCCTTAACGATGTCGTAAGGATCAAAGCCCTTGCTGTTACAAAGCTCTCTTGCCTCTTCAAGACTTGCAATACCGTATTCGGCAAGGCACTTCTCAATTTTAGGCATTCTTCTTTCCATACTTTCAAATGTAACTGCCATTATAGTGTCCTCCTACCGAATTATTCTTCACGAGGGTCAATGTACTTAGCCGCATTATCAAAACGACCGTACTGACCGATGTTGTTTTTATATGCTTCGTTTGGCTCTACACCGTGACGAATGTCCTCGAGCATTTTGCCGAGCTTTACGAACTGATAGCCGCAAACCTCGTCGTTTTCATCAAGAGCTGTCTTGATTACATAGCCCTCAGCCATTTCCATATAACGAACGCCCTTAGCGTTTGTGCTGTACATTGTACCAACCTGTGAACGAAGTCCCTTACCGAGGTCCTCAAGACCTGCGCCGATAGGAAGACCGCCCTCTGAAAAAGCTGTCTGGCTTCTGCCGTAAACGAGCTGCTCAAAGATATTTTTCATAGCTGTGTTGATAGCATCACAAACAAGGTCAGTATTAAGGCATTCGAGTAATGTCTTGTTAGGGAGAATTTCAGCAGCCATAGCAGCTGAGTGAGTCATACCTGAACAACCGATTGTTTCTACAAGAGCCTCTTCTACGATACCGTTCTTAACATTAAGTGTGAGCTTGCAGGCACCCTGCTGCGGAGCACACCAGCCAATACCGTGTGAAAGACCTGAAATATCCTTGATATCATAGGATTTTACCCATTTACCCTCTTCAGGAATAGGTGCAGGACCATGCTTTGGACCTTTTGCGACAGTGCACATCTTTTCTACTTCTTTTGAATAAATCATGTGTACTTCTCCTTTCGATTATTGTTGAGCCTCTTCACTCATACACATTTATTATAATGCCAAATAACGCATTTTTCAAGCATTTTTTACAATTTTTATCCTGCTTTTAATATGAATATTTTAGGAAAACTCTGCCGGTCAGTCAGGCTTTGCAGCAAAAAAACGGTTATTTTTTGTACTGAAATATACAAACAATGAGCTGTGGCTTCAATAATTTTCGCAAAATTAACATAAGTATAAAATATAGTTGAAATAATCAATTAATTATGCTATAATTTTATTTACAAGCGTGTAATTACTTCGTAATATATTAAAAAGGCTGATGAGGATGAAAAAATTTTTCGACAATAAGCTAAATACCGTTCTTACCATTGTTTTGGGAGTGCTGATACTTACGCTCTTGGGGCATACAGTTATTTCGGCTCTCACTCCTCAGACAAAAAAGACTGCCGTTTCCACCTCGGACACAGCATACAAAAACCGTGTAAATCCTGATTTATATAAAATCGCCACAGCAGACACCGCAACGAGCGAGCCCTCCGAGCCGGCAACAACAAAGCCTACAAAACCTGCGGAAACTAAGGCTACCAAGGCAACACAGGCAACAACAGTTAAGCCTTCTACTGCGCCTACCACAAAGCCGAAGGAAACAAAGGCGTCAACTGATCCCACTACTCAGAAGGCTACTATTCAGTTTGCAACCGCTATTCCTGTTGCCGAGCCTGCCGATTACAACGAGCAGTGGAATGCAGGCTATCTTGTAGCTATAGATAATCCCGATAAAACCTATGAATGCGGACAGGTAACGCTTTCCGACCACGACCGTGATGTGCTGGAAAGGCTCTGTATGGGCGAATTCGGTTCGGGCGGATTTGTTGGCGCAGCTCTTATCGCTCAGTCCGTTAAGGACGCAATGTGCTTTGACGGTTTTACAAGCGTTGACAAAATTATTGCCGACTACCACTATACGGGAAGAACGGATATTCCTGCAAACGACGCTTGCAAGCAGGCGGTAAGATATATTTTTGACGAAAACCACGACGCCGTTCAGCACAGAATCCTTTATATGTATAATCCTCTTATTGTTGACAGCGAATTTCACGAGAGTCAGAACTACATTCTCACCTATGAGGATGTAAGATTCTTTGACCGCTGGGGCTACTGATTTTTCTCGGTGCAAGGTTTTTCCGGCAATTTTCTTACAATATAATCAATTATTTCAGCTTTTTTTAAAATTGATAATAAAAAAATCCCTTTTGCAGATAATAGTGCAGAAGGGAGTTTTTTTATGATACGAAGAATCGGCGGTCACACTCTCGGCTTTGAGGAAATGCCGTCTATAATCGGCTATGCCTCTGTTGCAGGCAAAAAGGAGAGCGAAGGACCTCTCGGAAAAGGCTTTGACAAAATTATTTACGACAGCTACAACGGCAAAAGCACCTATGAGCAAGCCGAAAGCGCATTGCAGTTTACCGCTGTTGAAACCGCAATGCAAAAGGCAGAGGTTAAGGCGGAGGATATTGACTACATCTTTGCAGGGGATTTGCTCAATCAGTGCATATCCTCAAGCTTTGGTCTGCGTGATTTCAATATTGCATATCTCGGTCAGTACGGCGCCTGCTCCACAATGGCGCAGGGCTTGCTTATGACGGCTGTTTTTGTTGAGAGCGGGGCGGCAAACACCGCCGCCTGCGTAACCTCCTCGCACTTTGGCTCGGCTGAAAGGCAGTACCGCTTTCCTCTTGAATACGGCGGAGTGCGAACGCCCACCGCACAATGGACTGTGACAGGCGCAGGCTGCTGTATTGTAAACAGCTCAAAAAAAGGAGCATGTATTGCAAGGGCAACAGCCGGAAAGATTGTTGACCTCGGCGTTACCGACGCAAACAATATGGGGGCGGCAATGGCTCCTGCTGCGGCTCAGACCTTTATTGATTATTTCAGAGATACAAACACAAAGCCGTCTGATTATGACGCTATCTTCACCGGCGACCTGGGGTTGGTAGGCAGTAAATCTCTTTATGATTTGCTTGCACTCGAAAACATTGACCTTGAGCCGAAGCATTATGACTGCGGTATGATGATATTTGATTTAGAGGGGCAGGATGTTCACGCAGGCGGTTCGGGCTGCGGCTGTGCAGGCTCGGTTTTCTGCTCGGAAATTCTCAATTCCGTAAACAACGGCAATTACAGCAATATCCTTTTTATGGCAACAGGTGCGCTGATGAGTCCAACATCCTCGGGGCAGGGCGAGAGTATTCCCTCTGTGGCGCATTTAATCAACATAAAATCGAGATAATTTTTTAAGATAAAATCAATATATTTTTTATAAAACCTCTGTTCAAAATAAAATTCCTGTGCTATAATAGTTGTGTGTAACGATATTGTTCAACTGACGGTATGAATTTTTATTTTTCTGTCAGCTTTTGGAAGTCTTACAGTATCAGCGTTGATTAGGAGTTTTGTTTTATGTTCGGTCGTATTCAAACAGTTGACAACAAAGTTCTGTATAACATCAGCAGAATACACAAGCCCGCTTTGACCAAAATAATGGTTGCGTCTTCAAGGCTGGGTAATCTCGGCTTTGTATGGTGGGCAATCTGCATACCGTTCTTTGTTGTGCCGGAGTGGAGAAAAACAGGCTTTAACTTTGTTTTCGCCCTCTGCATTGCTCACATTATGGGCGAAATTATTATTAAGCATATCGTAAAGAGGACACGCCCCTGTCATCTTCTTGAGGACGAGGAGCAGATTATTAATAAACCGAGGTTTTACTCGTTTCCGTCAGGTCACACAACAGCGTCCTTTGCTTTTGCAGGAACTGCGCTTCTCAGATGCCAGCCGGCTGCCTGCCTGCCAATTCTTGCGCTTGCCTTTATGATAAGCTTTTCAAGAATTTATCTGAGGGTTCACTATCTCACAGATGTAGTCTGCGGAATGTTACTCGGTCTGACCTGCGGATTTATTTCCGTCCTGCTTTTCAATAATGTTTTTGTATAATGATATATATTATATTGCATAAAATAAGCACTCTCTGAATTAATTATCAGGGAGTGCTTTTTGTTTGCTATTTTAGGGAAACACTGATTAAATCGTTTGTGCAGATTGCGCAGTCAGATTTTTTGTCAGGTTGCACAAATAAACCGCAGTAATGCTGACGCATTGTTTTTGAGATTTTTTGGGCAAACTGGCGGAAAATATGCAAGCAAGATGTACAAACAGCTTTTAAGCGTGATTTATTCAGTGTTTCCTTAGCTTTAACTCAACATTTTTTATACTTATCAGAATATGACAGGGTGCAAAAACAAGTGACGCTGCAATCAAAGGAATATTGAGCAGCATTATTGAGCTGAAAAGAAAGATTACAGACGGAATTATCGAAAGTGCGGCGGCTCTGAAAAGGCAGTTTTTTCTGAAGTAAATAATCCATATCAGGCAATAAGCACCCACAAGCACACCGTTTACTGTTAAATAAACAATCAGCGCCTTGTCAAACCAAAAGCCTGTGTAAGTATGGGGAATATTTATTATCATAAGTCCAAAGCAGGAAAATCTGCCGATTTGCTCAAGAATTTCAACCGTTTTGTTATGCCACAGGTTTTCAAAGCCGTTTTTAATTTTTATCGCAAATACTATATTAGGTATCATTATCACCGCAATAATTATAAGACCGTATATGTTAAACCAATCCATAAAATCCCCCTCTGAGTACACGCAGAAAATACGGCTTTTTTCCGTTCAAATTTTGTTGAAAAATATCACTTGACAGCGAATTTATACTATTTGTAATTCTATTTTTCCACAATCCAAAATTAACCAAAATGTTGAAAACTCCGCCCTTTAATGTTGAAATGTTATATTTCTGTAAAGTATTAGGTATTACTTGTAATAACAATGTAATTTCAACGGCGTTTTAACATTGGATTTCACACTTTCCACATAGTTTTCAACATTTATGTTAAAAGCTGAGTTAAATACAATTTGTAATAAATCAAAAAACCTTGCTGTTTTTTCGCTTATCAAGATAATTTTGGAGAATAATGGTTGCGGCAACCTCATCTACCACATTTTTCCTTTTTTTGCCCCTTGTGTTTGTATCGTTGAGAAAATTATGGGCGGTAATGGTAGTTCCCCTTTCATCCTGCAAATCCACCTGCAAGCCTGTTTCGCTTTGCAGACGCTCGGCAAAGGTTCTTGCGTTCTGTGCGCTCTCGCCCTCGCTGCCGTCCATATTCTTAGGAAGTCCCACAACCACTATTTCGGCTTTGAGGTCTGCAACAGTTTCCTTTACCTTTTGAAAAAGCCTTTCGGGAGATTTCTCGAAAATCACCGTATGTGGCGACGCAAGAAATTCTGTTTTGTCGCAAACGGCAATACCCGTTCTCGCCTTGCCCAAATCAACTGCCGCTATTATCATATTATCATCCTTTCAAAAACAGGGAACTCGGCTGAGTTCCCTTATTTTTATACTAAAATATGCCAAAAGATACGCTGTTCCTCTACAACTGATTAACGTGACGGTCTTTTAACATCTGAGGCAACCTTGAAAACATCGCCCGACTTACCCAGAACAATGAGGTGGTCGCTCCGGTCAAACACATATTCGCCGCCAAGGTTAAGGTTAAGCTCGTTTCCGTTTTTGATTGCAATAATATTAATGTTATGCTTTTTGCGCACATCTACATCAACAATTCTTTTGCCAATCCACGAAGAAACAACCGGAATTTCAAAAATTGAATATTCCGAGGTAAGCTCAATGTAGTCGAAAATATTGTCAGAGTTGTATCTGATTGCCAGGCTCTCCGCAAATTCCTTATCGGGATACACAACCTCGTCTGCGCCGATTTTCTTGAGAAATTCCACCTGTCTTGACCTCTTGGCTTTTGCAACAACATATTTTGCGCCAAGCTCCTTTAAAATTGATGTAATTTCAAGCGACGCATAAAAGTCCTCGCCCGTTGTTACAAAGCAGTAATCAAAGGTATTTACGCCGATTGACCTGAGAATTCCGTCCTGAGTGCAGTCGCTGCATACAGCGTCGCTGAATTCGGGCGAAAGCTCCTGAATAAGCTCCTCGTTTTTGTCAATAATCATTACTTCATTTCCGAGAGCCTGCATCTTTTTTGCAAGATAAATACCCATTGTTCCCATTCCGATTACAAGTACCGATTTCATATACTTATCTCCTTAACCTATTAATATCTGTTCTGTCGGGCGCTTGACAGAGGCTTCGGGCTTTGTTCTGCCGAACAGAATTACAAGCGAGAGTCCTCCGATTCGTCCTCCGTACATCATTATCATAATTACTATTTTAGAAAGCAGTGAAAGCTCGGGGGTTATTCCTTTTGAAATGCCGACCGTTCCTGCCGCCGAGCAGGCTTCAAACAACACCTGCGACATAGAAAAGCCGTCTGCACAGCATATTATCATTGACGAAAGCATAACCGCAAAGAGGTAAATGAGTATGATTACAGCCGACTGCTTTACAACATCAGATACTATTCTGCGCTTGAAGGTATTGATATCATCTCTGCCCCTTGCCATTGAAAACACTGCAATCACAACAACCGCAATCGTGGTGGTTTTAAGTCCTCCTGCCGTTGAGCCGGGACAGCCGCCTATCAGCATTAAAATGAGCGAAAGCATTGTGCCTGAGTCCGACAGATTTGAAAGGTCTATTGTGTTAAATCCCGCTGTTCTGGTGGTTACCGACATAAACATTGCGTTAAGTATTTTTTGCGGAATAGTTTTATCGGCAAGCTCGCCGTTGTATTCAAAAATAAAAAATCCGACTCCGCCTGCAAGCAGCAGAACTGCGGTTACTGTAAGCACTATTTTTGTGTGCAGTAAATAGCGTGAAAAGTGGTGCTTGTTTTTGAGAATATCATTCCATACTATAAAACCTATACCGCCGATTACTATGAGCGACATAATGATGATGTTCACATAGTAATCATCCGCATAATATGTCAGCGACGAGGACGGCTGACGGAAGCCCATCAAATCAAAGCCTGCGTTGCAGAATGCCGAAACTGAGTGAAAACAGCTGTAATAAATTCCCTTTATTATACCCATCTCGGGGCAGAAGCGAAAAGCCAGCAGGACTGCGCCTATGCCCTCAAAGATAAGAGTTCCGCCTATTATTTTTTTAACAAGCTTGAGTGTGCCTTCAAGCTGAGTGTTGCCTGAGGACTGCATAATCATCTTGCGCTCACGGAAATTTATTTTCTTACGCAGAAAAATCGAAACCATTGTAATAAAGGTCATAAGACCAAGACCGCCTATCTGAATCATTGTCAGAATAACGAGCTGACCGAAAACCGTCCAGTGTGTAAAGGTATCAAAGACAACCAGACCGGTAACGCAGGTTGCGCTTACCGATGTGAACAGCGAATCAAGAAAGCTTGTCCACTCCCCTGCTTTAGAGGAAATCGGCAGGCATAAAAGAAAGGTTCCCAGAAGAATTACCGGAATAAAGCTCAGCGCAATAAACCTTGTGTAGCCGAGTCTTTGTATCAATTTGCTTATCATTAAAAATTCACCGCCTGGTTTTAATTGTAACACATTATAACAAAATACACAACACAAAAATGCCCCTGCATACAATTTGCAAGGGCATAATTTTATTTTGTGATTTTAAGACGCAACTCCAAGCACAATGGTTACAATACGGACTACAAAGAGTGCTGCCGCTACCCACATAACAGGGTGAATCTGCTTGATTTTGCCTGTAACAACCTTGAGAACAACCCAGGAAATGATGCCGAACATAATACCCGTTGCGATTGAATATGCAAACGGCATCATAATGATTGCAAGAAAACCGCCAATTGTGTCGGCAATATCAGACTCAAAGTCCATCTGAGTGATGTTCTTAAGCATTAAAAGACCAACAAATACAAGAGCAGGAGTTGTTGCAAATGACGGAATTGCAAGGAAAATCGGATAGAAAGGAATTGCGAGGAGGAAGAGAACGCCCGAGGTAAGAGCAGTAAGTCCTGTTCTGCCGCCCTCGGCAACGCCTGTTGTTGACTCAACATAGGAGGTTACTGTTGATGTACCGAGGCATGCGCCTGCACAGGTACCGACAGCGTCAGCCATAAGAGCCTTGCCGACTCTTGGAAGCTCGCCTTTTTTGTTGAGGAGATTACCCTGCTGAGCAACGCCGATAAGTGTGCCGACTGTATCAAAAAGGTCAACGAACAGGAACGCAAATACAATAACTGCAAAGTTTACTGCATTCTGAACTACATAAGCAAAGTCAAACTTGCAGAATGTTTCTGTAGCCATATTCTGAATAGGAGCAAACACTGAGTAATTTGAAAAATCAGGAATAAGTGAAGGACCCTGATACCAGCCGCAGAGCTGAGCAATAATGCCGAGCACATAGGTTGCGATAATACCGATAAGAATTGAGCCTTTTACCTTGAAATGCCACAAGGCGGCAACAATAAGAAGACCGACTATTGCGAGAACAACCGGAGCGGAGCTGATGTCGCCGAGTGTAACGAGGGTTGACGACTGAACGGCTGTGCCGTCATAGTAAGCGTCAGAAACTATAATGCCTGCACCCTTTAAGCCAATAATGGTAATGAACAGACCGATACCGGCTGAAATACCGAGCTTTAAATTCTTAGGCACCTTATTTACAAGAGTTTCACGGAATTTAAAGAGTGAAAGGATAATAAAGATAATACCCTCAACAAGGATTGCCGTAAGAGCAACCTGCCACGGATTTGTGATGCCCTGCTCGGCAAGCTGCGGAACTACTGTGAACGCAAAATAAGCATTGAGTCCCATACCCGAGGCAAGAGCAACCGGATAGTTTGCAAAGAACGCCATAAAGAGTGTTGCGAATGCAGCCGATACCGCTGTTGCGGCAAAAACTGCGCTTTGGTCCATTCCTGCGGCACTGAGCATACCCGGATTTACGGCGAGTATGTACGCCATTGCAAGGAATGTGGTAATACCGGCAATAACCTCTGTTTTTACCGTAGTACCGTTTTCTTTGAGTTTAAATAGCTTTTCCAATGAGAAAACCCCTTCATTATTTTTTAGGCAACACTGCGTAAAAATATGCGTTATTGCCTTTACACAAAAGCCGTTGGTAATTGGCTATTGTTTACTGTATCAACACTAAAAGTATGACATTTTTCGGGCAAAAAGTCAATGCTTTTACAACCGGAAAATTATTTTTGTAATATGCTATAAAATATGGCATTGATTTTTTAGCATTAGCACAATAAAGCGTTAAGGAAATGCCTAACGCAAGGCTTTTTAATGTATTGATAATAAGGTATTCATATTGCAAAATAAAACTGCGGTAAGCAAAGCCTGCCGCAGTTTTGTAAAATTACTGATTATCTTCTATGCCGGCAATCAGGAACTGCAGTGCAGTAACATCCTGAACATCAAGCTTGCCATCCTTGTTCAAATCAACACTATTAAAGATTTCCTCGTTTTCGGTATCAATAAAGGGTGAACCGTCAGGGTTTTTATAACCTGAAATATGGCACTGCAGATGTGTTACATCGTTTACATTTACAGTTGTGTTTCTGTCAGCGTCACCTGTAATAATTTCCTCTTTCAATGCAACAAAATTAATTTTATGTTCCTCTGCATAGCTTTCAGCAACAGAATTTTTGTAGCCGTAAATCGTCAGGTTTCGGCAGCCCAAAAAAGCGTCCTCTGCTATACTTGTAACACTTTTCGGAATAGTTATGTTCTCTAAGCTTTTACAATACCAAAAAGTTCCATAACTAATACTTGTTATGCTGTCGGGGATTGTTATATTTGTTAAGCCTGTGCAATCGCAAAAAGCATAATCGCCAATGCTTGATACGCTGTCGGGAATTGTTATATTTGTCAAACTTGTACAACCATTAAAAGCAGACTCTCCAATACTTGTTACGCTGTTCGGAATTGTTATTTCTGATAAACCTTTACAATCGAAAAAAGCATAACCACCAATATCTGTAACGCTGTCAGGGATTGTTATATCTGTCAAGCTTGTGCAGTCCGCAAAAGAACCGTAGGCAATAAATGTAATACTGTCGGGAAGAGTTATACTTGTCAAGCTTGTACAATACGCAAAAGCATTCTCACCGATACTTGTTACGCTGTTTGGAATTGATATATTTGTTAAGCTTTTACAATACATAAAAGCACTCTCGCCTATACTTGTTACGCTGTTTGGGATTGTTATTTCTGTTAAGTTTTCACAAAGTCTAAAAGCACCACTGCCGATTGAAGCCGTGCCGTCAGGTATTGTTATGCTTGTGTTTTCAGGCATAGTGCCTTTATAATCACACAACACCTTGCCTGCAAATATCATTCCGTCAGGTTGACTTTCATACCAGGCTGTTCCAAAAAAAGCGTCTTCGCCTATACTTGGTACGCTGTCGGGAATTGTTATATCTGCTAAGCTTTCGCAATCCTTAAAAGCGTTATTACCAATGCTTGTTACGCTGTCGGGGATTGTGACATTTACTAAGCTTTTACAGCTCTCAAAAGCATTATCACCAATACTTGTTACACTGTCGGGAATGGTTATATTTGCTAATTTTTTACAGCCCTCAAAGGTATAATCGCCAATGCTCGTTATGCTCTCTGAGATTGTAATATTTTTTATGCCGTCACATTTTGAAAAAGCATAATCGCCTATACTTGTTACGCTGTCGGGAATTATCATATTTGATAAACCTCTGCAATTTAAGAAAGCATGGTCACCAATGCTTTTTACACTGTCGGGGATTGTTATTTGCGGTACGCTTATGTAGTCGCAAAAAGCATAAGGACTTATCGAAACCGTACCATCGGGAATTGCTATGCTTGTGGTTATAAACCTGCTACCTTTATGTGTGTATAATACATTACCTGCAAATACCATTCCGTCGGGTTTATTTGCATACCAGGCTGTACCTGCAAGAGCACAATAACCAACACTTGTCACGCTGTCGGGGATTATTATTTCTGCTAAGTTTGTACATTGATAAAAAGCACTTTGACCTATACTTCTTACGCCATCGGGAATTGTTATTTTCTCTACGCTGAAACAACATTCAAATGCCATATTACCGATACTCGTAACCCTTTTACCGTCAATCGTATCAGGAATAATAGGCTCGGTATCATTACCCATATATCTTGTAATTTCGGCAGTACCGTCCTCAAGCAGATTATATTTGTAATCGCCGCTTGTTAATTCTTCCGAACCGCTTTCAGAAACAGCCGTTATTCCGCTGTCAACAGCTGCCGCACTGACAGGCATAGCTGTAAATGCACTTGCCGCCATAAGTGCCGATAATATGACTGCGGTTAATCTTTTTGCATTTTTCATTGAAAAATCACTCCTTATCAATGCAAATATCTGCATTTAAAAGTAAATATCTGCCATATCTGTATTCTATCACTCACAACTAATTGTGTCAATATGAAACAAAATTGTTTGCTAAAAAATATCATTTGAGCTGTGTTGCACAATCTTATACTACTTCCTTAGATATTAGTATTACGCTGACTGTTGTGCAAATCAAAAAAATTCCGACCTTTTGAGATCGGAATTTTTCGATTTAATAATATTTTTATTGATTATGCGTCCTTACCGCAGCATTTTTTATATTTTTTGCCGCTGCCGCACGGACAGGGATCGTTTCTGCCGACTTTTTTGCCCTTGCGGATAGTCTTGTTGGCAGTGTCTGTGCCGTCGCCCGAGGTTTCTGTAGGCTGAGCCACCTGCTCACGCTTTAAGGCAATTTCAATAGGGCTTTCCTTTGGCTCTTCGTCCTCGCCGTTATTCAGCACTACCTGATGCGCAGCCTGAGCCTGCTTTAAAGCCATACGCTTTGCAGCCTCAATAGCCTCCTGACGCTTTTTAACCTCGTAAACCTTCTTGGGCATTACAAGCATCATCTTGACAGTATCTTCTCTGATGCTCTCTATCATTTCATCAAACATATCAAAGCCCTCGATACGGTACTCAACTACAGGGTCGTGCTGTCCGTATGAGCGGAGTCTGATGCCCGACTTTAGCTGATCCATATTGTCAATATGATCCATCCAGTATGTATCAACATTCTTGAGAAGATATACTCGCTCCATCTCACGGATAGTTTCAGTAGGCAAAAGCTCTTCGTTTTCCTTATATATAGCTGTTGCGTCCTCAACCAGCATATCCTTGATATCCTCTGCCTCCATATCCTCGAGGTCTTCAAGGTCAAAGTCATAACGGTTTTCATCCCTGATGAGCCAATCCTTATAGTAATCCTTGAGGCTCTGGATATTCCAATGCTCACGGGGGCCTTCAGGGAGATACTGCTTAACGCTTGTTTCGATTGTATCGTTAATCATCTTGTAGATTGTTTCGTGGAGATCCTCGCCGTTAAGCACCTGGTCACGCTGACCGTAGATGATTTCTCTCTGCTTGTTGAGAACATCGTCGTACTGGAGTACATCCTTACGGATACCAAAGTTACGCAGCTCGATTTTCTCCTGTGAGCTGTCGATGATATTTGAAATCATCTTTGCGTCAATAGGTGTGTCCTCGTCAACATTAAGACGCTCCATTACCATCTTCATTCTGTCGCCGCCGAACAAACGCATAAGGTCGTCCTCGGTGGAAAGGAAGAATTTGCTTACGCCCGGGTCGCCCTGACGGCCTGCACGGCCCTTGAGCTGATTGTCAATTCGTCTTGACTCGTGGCGCTCTGTACCGACAATGAAAAGACCGCCTGCCTCTCTTACCTTTTCAGCCTCTTCCTTGATTTCTTCCTTATATTTTGAGTTAAGCTCCTCAAATACCTTTCTTGCATTGAGGATTTCCTCGTTATCTGTTTCTGCGTGGCCTGTTGATTCCTCAATAAGCTCCTCGGTAAAGCCCTGCTTGCGCATTGACGCCTTAGCCATAAACTCAGCGTTACCGCCGAGGATAATATCCGTACCACGGCCTGCCATATTTGTTGCAATTGTTACTGCGCCGAGCTTACCTGCCTGAGCTACGATTTCAGCCTCTTTTTCGTGCTGCTTTGCATTGAGGACATTGTGCTTGATGCCCTGCTTTTTAAGTAATTTTGAAAGCTCTTCCGATTTTTCAATAGAAATTGTACCGACAAGCACCGGCTGTCCCTTTGCGTGAGCCTCAACAACCTGGTCGATTACATTCTTAAACTTGCCTTTTTCGGTCTTGAATACTGCGTCGGGGAGATCCTTACGCTGAACAGGCTTGTTTGTCGGAATTTCCACAACATCAAGCTTGTAGATTTCCTGAAATTCCTCTGCCTCGGTCTGGGCAGTACCCGTCATACCCGAAAGCTTTTTGTAAAGGCGGAAATAGTTCTGGAAGGTGATTGTAGCAAGGGTTTTGCTCTCGTTCTGAATCTTTACGCCTTCCTTTGCCTCAATAGCCTGGTGAAGTCCCTCGTTAAAGCGTCTGCCGTACATAAAACGGCCGGTAAATTCGTCAACGATGATAACCTCGCCGTCCTTAACAACATAGTCAACATCAAGCTTCATAATGCCGTGTGCCTTGATAGCCTGATTTACATGGTGCTGAATTGTGAGGTTTTCGGGATCTGTGAGGTTGTCTATGCCAAAGAATTCCTCGGCTTTCTTAACGCCGTTCTGTGTGAGCGTAGCGGTTTTCTGCTTTTCATCTACAACATAATCAATGCCGTTTTCGATGTAGTAGTCCTCCATATCCTCCTTGGAGTCAAGCTCCTCAAAGCGCTGAACCTTAAGGGTTCTTGCAAATTTATCTGCCTTTGCGTACAAATCGGTTGACTTGTCGCCCTTGCCCGAGATAATAAGAGGTGTTCTCGCCTCGTCAATGAGGATTGAGTCAACCTCATCGACAATGGCGTAAGCGTGACCACGCTGTACTTTCTGCTCCTTGTAAACCACCATATTGTCACGCAGGTAGTCAAAGCCGAGCTCGTTGTTTGTGCCGTATGTAATATCAGCCTCATAAGCCTTTTTTCTGCCGTCATTATCAAGAGAATGTACGATAAGACCTGTGGAAAGACCGAGGTATCTGTAAAGCTTGCCCATCCACTCGGAGTCACGGCGTGCAAGGTAATCGTTGACAGTTACGATGTGCACACCCTCGCCTGTAAGACCGTTAAGGTATGCAGGAAGAGTAGCAACAAGAGTTTTACCTTCACCTGTTTTCATCTCGGCAATTCTGCCCTGATGAAGTACGATACCGCCGATAATCTGTACCGGGTAATGCTTCATACCAAGCACTCGCCATGCGCCCTCTCGGCATACAGCAAAGGCATCGGGCAGGATGTCGTCTGTGGTTTCGCCGTTTGCAAGACGCTCCTTGAGAACTGCGGTCTGGTTTTTGAGCTCGCTTTCGCTCATAGCCGCATACTTATCCTCAAGTGCAAGCACCTTGTCACAAATCGGTTGGATTCTTTTAAGTTCTTTTTTACTGTAATTGCCAAACAAGGCTTTTAAAATATTCATATATTAATGTCCTTTCGGTATAAAATCTATTTACTGTACTGCGGCTGCGCCCAGAGATTTTGCCGCCTGAATCATAGCCGCCTCAACAACAGGACCGGCATAGGTAAAGCCAAAGCCCGAATCCTCTACAACGCAGGCAAAGGCAAGCGGACAATCCTCGTCCTGTGCATAGCCTACCATCCAGCCGTTGGGAGCTTTGTCCTCGCCGACCTCGGCAGTACCTGTCTTTGCGCATACAGTAAGACCGCCGAAGAGGTCATCGCCGTAGTAATCGGTCATAGTAAAGCGCATCATATCGTCAAGCTGTGCCGCTGTGCTGCCGCTGAAAAGCTCATTTGTGCTGTCCGAGCCGCCAAGCCCGAGTACGCCCAGAATTGAGCCGTCCTTTATCATATACGGCTCCTTTGTTTTGCCGCCGTTTGCTATTGCTCCGCAGATGACAGCCATCTGCATCGGGTTTACCTTGTCGTTGTACTGACCTACTCCCGACCAGCCGAGCTGGTTTGTGGTTGCGTCGGAAACATCGTAATTACCCTTTGCGGTTTTGTTATCGTCAACGCTGAAGCTGCTGTTTATTCCCGTTTTGTTTGCAGTGGCTGTCATTTTTTCTTCGCCAAGCTCGACTGCAAGCTCTGCAAAAACAATGTTGCAGGAATGTGACATCGCCTCTTTAAAATTGATAGTACCGTGCGCCTCAACGCAGGTAATATCTCCGCCGTCTATCTCCTCTTTTCCCGTGCAGTACCAGATACGCTCGTTAATATCGGGGAGATTTTCAATGGCGCAGGCAGAGGTTATTATCTTGAAAATCGAACCGGGCGTATAGGTTGAAGAAATTGCGTTGTCAAGATACACGCCCTCGTAATCCTTTTCGTTTTCCTCGGTTATTTCGGGGGGAGCCTCGGGGTCGTAGGCTTTTGTGCTTACCGAGCAGATGACCTCGCCTGTTCTGTAGTTATACACAACGCAGGCGCCGTCCTTGCCGTATCCCGACAGCACATCGTAAGCCGCTGCGCAGGTGTCTGCGTCAACTGTAAGATAAATGTCGTTGCCCTTTCGCAGGGAGTCGGGCATATTCAGTCCCCAGATAAGATTATATCCGATAAGCTGAGAACGGTATCTGCTTTGCAAGGCAGTGGAAATATTTGAAGAATTATCGCCTATTGTGTGCAAAAGAGAGGTTCTTACGCTCTGGTTTTCGTTATAGACTCTTTTGCCGTCAACGCTTTGCGCAAGCACTGTACCGTTGCGGTCAAAAATCGTGCCTGCCTTTGCAAGTCCGTCTGTTCCTGCAATGTGGTAGTTGTAGTGCTGATCTACCCAGTCGCCCGAATTTGCAACAAGCTTGTAGGCGAAAAAGCCCATACCGCCTATAAACGCAACCGTAACCGCAAAAATAAGCGTACTTCTTCGTAATACTCTTTTCATTCAAACACCGTCCTTTCTCAGATTTTTTCTCGGGTTATGCCCTGATATTTTGCTTTTTTTAATTTATCTAAGCAAAAAGCTATATAGTATAATAAGATTATTTTTTAACTGCATAGGTTCTTTCGTCTGCCGCCTTTATAAAGGCAACAAGCCCCCAGCAGGAGAGCACGCTTGAACCGCCGCAGCTTATGAACGGAAATGTTACGCCCGTAAGCGGAAGAATATCTGTTGCGCCGAAAACATTCAGCGAAAGCTGCACCACAAGCAAGCCTGCCGCACAACAGGCAGAAATTGAATAGAAGGTACTTCTGCTCCTCGTTGTGATTGCTCTTGCATAAATAACAAGACAGGCAACAGCAATGGCGAGCGTAATTGCAACAATTACACCCATTTCCTCTGCAACCAAGCCGAATACAAGGTCGCTTTCAGACGCACCTACACCCTTTAAAAAGCCGTTGCCGATGCCGACTCCGAAAAGACCACCGCTTGCTATATATGTAAGCACATGAGTCTGCTGATAGCCTAAATCATTAGCGTATTCCCAGGCGTGTCCCCAAGCCTTGAAGCGGTCGAGTACATAGGATTTAAAGCGCAGTACGATTGACACACCGAAAACAGCCGCCGCAACAGCAAGAATTACTGTTTTGAAGTCGCCCGAGCGCATAAAGGAAATGAGAAGAAATGTAATAAAGAATATGAGCGCAGTACCGAAGTCGCCCATTAAGGCGAGAAGTCCCACGCAGACCGCTGAGAATATAATGAACTCAAGCAGATTCTTTTTTGTCTGAAGTCTGTCGAGCGTGTTTGCACCTATAAATATGTATATAATCTTAACAAGCTCTGACGGCTGAATTGAAATGCCGCCTATGCTTATCCAGTTTGCCGCACCGTATGTAATCTTACCGAACACAATGCTGACAGCGAGCAGTCCGACTGCGGTAATCATAAGACCGTATCTGAGCTTAACAGATGATGTTCTGTCGGGGTCCTCAATGAACTTAAGAATAACGCAGAACAAAATCATTCCGAAAACGGCGGCTATAAGCTGAACATACGCAGAGCGTTCCACCTGCCGCACAAGGAGCATTACACCCACGCCCGTTAAAAACAGCGCAAGGCTTTCAAGCTCAAAGCTGACTCTTTTCAGCACCTTTGTTGACACAAAGAAAAATGTCCACTCCGCCACGGCAAGACAGCCGAAAAGCACAAGAGGTGAATATTTATTGGTACCGTCCTGCCAGAAAACCGCCTCAACGCACATAAAGAAATGGAAAAGCGTGATAAGCAGCATTAGCTTCCACGATTTCATTGCAGGCTTGTTGTTTGCCTTCTTAAAAAACCAGCTGTAGCGGAGATTTTCGCCGTAATCCTCGCCACGCATAAACTGAAATTGCGAATTTCCTACATTTATTACATCGTCAATAAGCACTCTGGTTCTGCCCACTGCCTCTTCGCCGTTTACATAAGTGCCGCCCTTGGAGCCTGTGTCGCAGATATACCAGCCGCTTGCCCGTCTTAAAAGTACGCAGTGGTTTCTTGACACAGCAGGGTCGTCAACAACTATATCGCTTGACCTGCTCCTGCCAATGGAATTTTCCCAGAAAATGACAGGGAGCTTTAATCCCGTAACCGGATTGTAAAGCGTAACAAGAGGCTTTTCGGGCCTTCTGCGGCGGCGCATAGCCGCATAGCACTGATACACAATTATGATAGCATATACAGGCATTAATATTCTTAATGCAACAATCGCCAGATCGTAAATTACTGTCATATCAAGCACAGGCATCCCCCTTGCAATTATTATAATTAGAGTTATACATATATCATAATACCGCATTTTGGCAAAAAAGTCAATAAAAATAAAGGCGGCTGAAATACTCAACCGCACAATTTTACCGAAAAATTTTTATTATCCGTAAATCAACATCCGTAAATCAAGTCTATAATCAGCATTATAACAGGCTGGTGAAGAAGATATATCACAAGACTGTGCCTGCCGATTATATTTAATACGGGGATTTTGAGGTAAAAATAATTATCCCATTCTCTTTCCTTTATTATACGCCACAAAAACAAGCCGAAAACATACAAAAACAGCCACGGAATTATCGGGAAAAAGTCGCTTGATACAAAATCTGCCGAGCGAAAGCCTAAAAAGGAAAGATATTTGTACTCATACAAAGCCTGCGGCAGTTCAAAAAACCTTATTCCCAAAAAGCCGATGTATCCACTCGGCACTCCGTAGGTAAGCGCATACATTAAAAAGCTAATCACCGCACCGACTACAGAGGGAATGGCGTTTATTACTTCCCTTAATGCCGAGCATATAAGCATTGAAATTCCCAGCAGATTAAGTATTCCGAACCACACTGCCTGACTCGGTAGTGCTAAGGTTGTAACTATTGTTACAGCAAAGCCGCACAGGCTCACGATTATACCGTTACGGACGGTGTGCCTTGAAAAATTAAAGGACGCTCCCGAAATAATAATAAACGATACACAGATAAATCTTTCCCATACGAAAACCGCCGCCCCCGAAAACGAGGTGCCGTTGCCGTATATCTGAAAAATATCGTACAGAGCGTGAAAAGCAATCATATTGATAATTGCAAAGCCACGGATTGAGTCAATCAAATCATACCGTTTTTTAACTGTCGGAGCGTCCTTTTTCATTTTAAAAATCCTTACTTGTCCTGTTTCATTCTGCGGTTAAACAGCCATACAGCACAGGCAAAAATCACAACAGCATAGCCGAGAACCCATAAAAGCTCGGGAATAATCTGAGAATAATCGCACTCAAGCACCGCTCTCATAGCATTTACTGCATGCACAAACGGCAGAAAACCGGCAATTTTCTCAAATGCTCCGCCGACAAGCGACAGGTCGAACCATATGTCGGAAAGCCACGCTGAAATATTTGTGAGCACTGCGCCGCACAACACACCTACCATTTTATCACTAAAAGCCGTTCCGCACAATAGCCCTATTGAAATATACAGAAAAGCAGGAACAATGCTTACAAGCGCAGCAAGCAGAATATTTACGGAAAATTCAAGTCCGAATATGAGTGCGAACAGGCAGGTAACGAGAGTCTGAGTTACAGCCATTGGAATCAGCGGAAGTATGTAGCCGATTATGTATCCGCTTGCCTTTAGCGGCGAGGTATAAAGTCTGATTATAAAAGCCGTGCATCTGTCCTTTGCTACAAGAAGTGCAGAAAACAGCGATAAAAACACAAGTCCGAATTCAGCTATTCCGCCGGTAAGGCTTTTTATTTCAAAAAGCGTCATATTCGCCTCTTTCGGAATGCTCGAATTAATTATTGACAGCAGGGTAAGCAGTACAACAGGAAAGCCTATTCCGAAAATTGATGTCACCGCATCCCGCAGCAGCTCCTTTGCATTTCTTGACGCAAACGCTAATGTTTTCATATTATCTGCCCTCCTCTGCAATTTTTACAAAAGCGTCCTCAAAGCTTGCCGCCTTTACGCTCTGTATAAGTTCCTCTGCCGAACCCTCGGCAACAAGTTTTCCCTTTACCATAATGCCTATGCGGTCGCACAGCGACTCTGCCTCTTCAAGATAGTGTGTTGTAAGAATTATGGTTATTTTGCCCTTGAGCGAGCTGATTTTTTGCCACAGCTCACGCCTTGCAAGCACATCAAGTCCGAGAGTAGGCTCGTCAAGAAACAATATTTCAGGCTCGCTTATAAGAGCCATTGCAATGCTCAATCTTCTCTGCCAGCCGCCCGACAGGGTTTTTGCCTTTGATTTTTCTACCTCGCCCAAGTCGAAATCTTCTATCATCTTCCCAGCCTTTTTATCTGCGCTCGCCTTGTCACAGCCGTAGATTTGAGCCATAAGTACAAGGTTTTCCCTCACCGTAAGATTCGGTGCAACTGCGGTTTCCTGCGGTGAAACATTAATAATTTTCTTGACCCTTTCGCTGTCGGTAATCACGCTGTTTCCGTTTAAAAAAGCGTCGCCGTCTGTCGGCTTTATCAGGCAGGAAAGCATCTTTATGGTGGTTGACTTGCCTGCGCCGTTTACGCCGAGCAAGGCGTACATTTCGCCTTTGCCTACAGAAAGGTTGATTGAATTTACCGCAGTCTTATCCTTATATTTTTTAGTCAGATTTTCAGTTTTTATTGCTAACATTGCCAAACCCTCATTCCTCAAATACAAAATCAGCGGCTATAGAGCGGCTGAGCTTGCCGATTCCTAAGCCTTTCTTTACATCGCCCACAACAAGGAGCTTGTCGCCCGGATTGATATTAAAAACCTCTCTTGCGTGTTTTGGAATAACAATCTGCCCACGCTCGCCCACCTTGACTATGCCGAAAACATATTTGCCGTCATCGGTTTTCGACTGTTCATCTTCAGGCGAAATATTATTATGAACAAGCTCGTCAAGAGAAACCTCGTAAAGATTTGCAAGCTCGCTGCATTTTATTACATCGGGGATACTCTCGTCATTTTCCCATTTTGCAACGGACTGTCGGGAAACATTTATTCTTTCGGCTACCTCCTCCTGAGAATAGCCCTTTGCCTTGCGAAGCGCTTTTAAATTCACACCAATCATATTTTTCACACCTTTCATACTCAAAGTATATCACGGTAAATACGCATTAACAACCAATTAAAATATACAAAGTATGTAAAAAATAGTTGCAAAAACAGGGAATATGAAAAATCTGCTCGGCTGACAATATTCGCAGATACGCAAAGCAAAATAATACATATTTTGTACATTTATAAAAAATTCACAAAATTGTGTATGTGATATTTAACAGCATTGTGCATATTTAGCCACATTATTTTTGTCATATTACCACTTAACTTTTTGTTATTTTATGTTATAATGAATAATATAGTCAGATAACGGCTTTTTTAGTTTATTTTATTATTAAAGGACGATAATATATGAAAAAAATAACCAAAGCAATTATTTCACTTTCAACAGTATCAAGTATGCTGCTGATTCCAATCTTTTCGGCATCTGCTGTAAAATCCCCTTTGTGGTATGGCGATGTTGACAGCAACGGTACAGTGGATGTGAATGATGTTTCCGCTTTACAGAATTATTTAGCAGGTAATACTGAACTTACCAAAAGACAGTTTTATGCCGCTGATGTTTTTAAAAACGGCGAAATAAGTGTAAACAATGTTACCGCTATTCAGAAACATATTGCAGGTATTGAAAGATTCAACCCTTATTTTGAAAGTTTTCATTATGTTATTTTTGATAACTTCTGCGCTGACTTTGATTCAGGCAAGGCTATGGCTGGTGTTCCTGTTACCTTTGAGGCTGACGCTTACGGCGGTGTTGCTCCGCTTACATATGAATTTTTGATAAACGGCGAGGTTGTACAGGAAAGAGGGGACTCAGACACTCTTACATACACCTTTGAAACAGCAGGCAACTACGATGTTGAGGTAAGATGCTACAATTCTTTTGATGAATATGAAAGCGAAAATATGTCTTACACGGTAGTTGAGGCTTACGAAAGCGAAAACCCTGTTATCTGCGGTATTCATACAGACAAAGACTATGTCAGCAACGGGGACAGAAGCTTAACCATCACCGCAAATGCAATTTTCGGAACAGCTCCGTATCAATACAAATTCACTTTTGGCGATAATTTAATTGTTCAGGACTTTTCAGAGAATAACGAGTTATTTATTGATAAGTTTGATGAGCTCGAGTTAGAAAAGGGCGAATACACTGTGCTTGTTGAGGTAAAGGACGCTGACGGTATAACAGCAGAAGAAACCTTTACATTTGAAGTTGATTGGCCAAGATGTTAAAAGCAAAATTAATAAATTAAATAATGCCGACAAGCTATAGCATATGCTGCGCTTGCCGGCATTTTTTTGGTTCTTCACGGAAAGTTAGGGGATAATTTCGTATAAAAATCGGGCAACAGCAAAGCTCTGTCACCCGAAAAATATCAGACTATTCTCTGAACAATATCAAATTATTTATTTATGCGACTCTTCAAGCACCTTGCGCATATATTTTGCGATATCGGTATTGTCGATAACATCATTTTCGCAAAGGCCCTTTGACTGTGCGCCGCTTGCAAAAAGCCAAACATCGGCATTTGTATGCTTGCCGTCCGAAGTAAAGCAGCTGTCGTTAATATCCTCCGGCTTTGGATTGTCAGGGAGGGTAACGCCGCCTGTTTCGTGGTCTGCCGTTACAATTACAAGAGTGCCGGGGTGCTCCTGCGCCCACCTGAGTACATAATCAACCGTCTGGTCAAAGCCCTGCATCTGTCCGAGAACCTGCTCCATATTCTGATTATGCTCGTAGGAATCAATATTACTGCCCTCTACCATAAGGAAAAAGCCTTTGTCATTGTCAAGCATATCGAGTGCCTTAGATGTCATATTCATAAGCGACGGCGTCTTTTCTGCCGAACCAATATTGTCATAGGCAAACATACCGAGAACCTTGTCGTCCTCATTGCTAAGCGCATTAAGCTCCTCTTCGCTTGAAATATACTTGTAACCGTTTTCATCAATGGCTTTCTGAACCTTAGGACTTTGATAATACTGCGAGCCGCCGCCGAACATCACATTGACATTTGCATTTATCATTTCACGCAGAATCTGCTGATAGTTACTTCTTGAGCTGTTATGTGCCACCATTCCGGCAGGCGTTGCGTGGCTTACCACCTGTCTTGCAACAAGACCTGTTTCCATATTGAGCGACTGAGCATACTCGCATATGGTTTCGAGCTTTTCTTCTTTGCTGTCGAGTCCTATGTAGCCGTTGAAAGTTTTAACGCCCGTGCTGATTGCAGTAGCAGCGGCGGCGCTGTCGGTGTACTCAGCATTGCCGTCAGTTACAGACTGAGAGTATGTTGTTACGGTTGTACTATACTTCATACCGCTCATTACAAGCTTATCGCCCTTAACAACCTCAGAGCCTTTGATAATTTCCTTGCCCATTCCGTCGCCAATCATAAGAATTACATTCTTAGCCGGAACATCCTCTTCAAGGTTGTACTCGGCATAGTCAACCCATTCGAGCTTTTCAGTCGGACTGCTTGTTTCTGCAACAGTTTCAGTCTGTGATGAAGCAGTTGTGGCTGATGTCTGACTGCTTTCAGAAGATGAGCAGGCAGCAAACGAGCATACCACACTCAATGCAAGCAGTACGGAAAGTAGTTTTTTCATAAAAATTCCTCTTTTCTAAAAAAATTCGAGTGCCTCGACACTCAGTATATAAAGACAGAATGGTTATAGCAAACCTTATCTGCCGACCGTTTCAAAGCAATTGTAATAAACAAAAGGTCCGTAGATTACTCTAAGGACCTTTGTGGCTCCCCCAACTGGGCTCGAACCAGTGACATCATGATTAACAGTCATGCGC
>JBJEOV010000091.1:0-7293 GCA_051880895.1 Ruminococcus sp.
GACCTATGATGTTGTTGGTTAAGGTTAAAAAGGTTTAATAAACAACTTCCAGTTTAGCTTACTAAAAGGGATAATCCGAATTTTTTAATATATTAATCCTCAATAGCTTGACTGTAACGCTTTAAAGTGATAAAATATGTGCATACTCTGAAATGTGATTGAAAGGATAATTTTTTATGATTATTGTATTAAAACCGTCAACCTCTCAGGAGCAGATAAATAAATTTACAGATATGCTCAAAGGGGAATACAATGTTAAGGTAAACAAATGGGAGGGTGTGCAGTCAACTGTTCTCGGACTTATCGGCGACACCACCAGAATTGATATGGACTACATTGACGCTCAGGATATTGTTGAGAGCGTAAAGCGTGTTCAGGAGCCGTACAAAAAGGCTAACAGAAAATTCCACCCTGACGACACAAAAATTAAAATCAACGATGAGATAACAATAGGCGGCGGAAGTCTGCACATTATGGCAGGTCCCTGCTCGGTTGAAAGCGAGGAGCAGATTGTCGGTATTGCTAATAGCGTAAAAAACTCAGGCGCAACCTTTTTAAGAGGCGGTGCATTCAAGCCGAGAACCTCTCCCTACGCTTTTCAGGGCTTAAAGGCAGAGGGACTTGACCTTCTCAAGATTGCAAGAAAGGAAACAGGTCTGCCGATTGTCACCGAAATTATGAGAGCGTCACACATTGATATGTTTGAAAATGTTGACATTATTCAGGTCGGCGCAAGAAATATGCAGAACTTTGAGCTTTTAAAGGAGCTTGGCAAAATTGACAAGCCTATTCTTCTGAAAAGAGGTCTTTCCGCTACCATTGAGGAATGGCTTATGAGCGCCGAGTACATTATGGCAGGCGGTAACGATAAGGTTATCCTCTGCGAAAGAGGTATAAGAACCTACGAAACCTTTACCCGAAACACCCTTGATATTTCTGCAATTCCTGTTATCAAGTCGCTTTCACATCTTCCCGTAATCGTTGACCCGAGCCACGCCGCAGGAAAATCCTGGCTTGTTGAGCCACTCGCAATGGCGGCTGTTGCGGCAGGTGCAGACGGTCTTATGATTGAGGTACACAACGATCCGCCTCACGCTCTTTCAGACGGTGCACAGTCGCTCACACCCGAGCAATTCGACAGGGTTGCAAAGCGTGTGTTTGCGCTCAAAAATTCAATGGATGAAATCAATAAGTAATAATACATTTTTCGGAGGCATTGAAATGAACATTGCCGTTATCGGTCTTGGCATTATCGGCGGCAGCTTTTGCAAGGCTATAAAAAAATACACCGATAATTTTGTAATCGGTATCAACAGAACTCAGGCTACAGCAGAAAAGGCTCTCAGCGAGGGTGCAATAGACGAAATCGGCACTCCCGAAAGCCTGAGTAAATGCGATATTATCATTCTTGCGCTTTATCCGCAAGCGGCTGTGGATTTCATTGAAAAATACGGCTGTCATATTAAAAAAGGCGCAATCGTTACCGACAGCTCAGGCATTAAAAGGGCGATTTGCCCCGACCTTTCCAAGCTTTCGGAAAAATACGGCTTTGTATTCATAGGCAGTCATCCTATGGCAGGCAAGGAGAAAAACGGCTTTGATGTTTCAGAGGCTGACCTCTATAAAAATGCAAGCTACATCATCACGCCCTGCGGCGCACCCGAGGATAAGGTTGAAATTCTCGCAAATCTTGCAAGGAAAATCGGCTTTGGCACGGTGAAGATAACCACGCCCGAGGAGCACGACAGAATGATTGCATTTACCTCTCAGCTCCCCCATGTGCTTGCCTGCTCATATGTAATGAGTCCGTGCTGCCCGAATCACAAGGGCTTTTCGGCAGGCAGCTACCGTGATGTTTCAAGGGTGGCAAACATTAATTCTCAGCTCTGGAGCGAGCTGTTCCTCGAAAACAGAGAACCGCTTATTGCCGAGCTTGACATACTTATTGACAATATAACTAAAATCAAAGACGCTATAAAAGCAGAGGACAGAGAAACTCTTGCAGAGCTGTTGGAGCAGGGACACAAGGTAAAAACTGCTCTGGGCGAATAGAATCGAGGTAATTATATGAGAACAGTCAGAGTAGATACGGGCAAGCCGTACGATATTTGCATTGAGCGAGGAATACTTGACAAATGCGGCGAATATGCAAAGGCTCTTTCAAAAGCCGAAAGAGTTACCGTTATTTCAGACAGCAATGTTGCTCCGCTTTATATGGACAGAGTAAAAGCCTCTCTCGAAAAAGAGGGCTTTAAGGTTACCTCTCATATTTTCAAGGCAGGCGAGGAGCAAAAGCACCTCGGCTCTGTTGCCGAAATGTACAACACGCTTGCGGAGTTTTCTATGACGAGAAAGGATATTATCGTGGCTCTCGGCGGCGGCGTTACAGGCGATATGGCAGGCTTTGCCGCAGCAAGCTACCTGCGTGGAATTGATTTTATTCAGATTCCCACCTCTCTGCTCTCTCAGGTTGACTCCTCGGTAGGCGGAAAAACAGGCGTTGACTTACCTCAGGGCAAAAACCTTGTAGGCGCATTTCATCAGCCTGTTGCCGTACTGATTGACCCCGACACGCTGAAAACTCTTCCGAACGACTACATCTGTGACGGTATGGGCGAGGTTATCAAGTACGGCTGTATCAAGGACGCAGAGCTTTTTGAAAATCTCAAAAATCAGAATGCGCTTGAGCATATTGAGGATATTATTGAAATCTGCGTTTCAATCAAGCGTGATGTTGTAAACCGTGACGAAAAAGAGGCAGGCGAAAGAAAGCTTCTGAATTTCGGCCACACCCTTGGTCACGCTATCGAAAAAATATATAATTTCAAGGGAATAAGCCACGGAATGGCGGTTGCAGTCGGTATGGTGCTTATCGCAAAAGCAGGCGAAAAGCAGGGAATTACCGAAAAAGGCACAGCCGACAGAATATGTGAGCTTTGCAATAAATACGGACTGCCCACCTCGGACAAGGCAACCTTCGAGCAGATGGCTCAGGCTGCAAGGGGCGACAAAAAGACCGCAGGAAATTCCATTGACCTTGTGCTTCTGACAAAAATCGGCGACAGCTTTACTCAGAAGGTGGAGCTTGCGCAGCTCTGCGATTTTATCACAGTCTGACGGGAGGAAATTTATGTCTGATGTAAAATTCAGTCCGTTTATACCAAACGGCACATTAAACGCTCCGCCGTCAAAAAGTGATGTTCACCGTGCGATAATCTGCGCAGCTATGGCAGGCGGGAAAAGCCGAATTTCTCCCGTTGCGCTTTCAAATGACATCAAGGCGACAATCGGCTGTATAAAGGCACTCGGCGCAGACGCAGTGCTTGACGGAGATGTGCTGACGGTTGACGGAACAAATATGTATAAAAATAAATCCGCACTTCTCGACTGCGGAGAAAGCGGTAGTACGCTCAGATTTTTTATTCCGATTGCCGCCGCAGGTGCGGTTAATGCAACCTTTATCGGAAAGGGTAAATTGCCCGAGCGGCCTATCGGAATATTTACCGAGGCTCTGCCAAAGGCTGGCACAGCCTGCAAAACCGAGGGAGGACTTCCGCTTGAAATCAGCGGTCAGCTTAAAAGCGGTGTTTTTAAAATTCCCGGGAATGTAAGCTCGCAGTTCATTACGGGACTTCTGCTTGCCCTGCCTGTTCTTGAGGGCGACAGTGAAATAGTCCTCACCTCTCCCCTTGAAAGCGTCGGCTACATTGCAATGACAATACGCACAATGCAGCAATTCGGCGTTGAGATTCAGATAACAGAGAACGGCTGGTATATAAAGGGCGGTCAGGCTTACAAGCCCTGCAATTACACAACTGACGGCGACTGGTCGCAGGCGGCATTCTTTATGGTTCTCGGCGCAATCGGCGGCAAGGTAACCGTAAAGGGAGTTGCAGAGGACTCTGCTCAGGGCGACAAAAAATGCACCGAAATTCTTTCACAGTTCGGTGCAAGGGTTACTCAGCGTGAAAACGAGGTAACCGTTGATAAAGGCGAGCTTAAGGCAATTACGATTGACGCATCGCAGATTCCCGACCTTGTGCCGGTTCTTTCGGTGTGTGCGTGTTTTGCTGAGGGTACAACAAGGATAATCAATGCCGAAAGGCTCAGAATTAAAGAATGTGACCGTTTGAAAGCCACCGCAGAATTGCTCAATAATCTCGGCGGTAAGGTAAAGGAGCTTTCGGACGGACTTGAAATAACAGGGGTTTCCTCTCTCAACGGCGGTAATGTAAACGGCTTTAACGACCACAGGATTGTTATGTCGGCAGGCGTTTGCGCCGCAAGGAGCGAGGGCGACATAACCGCAAGCTTTGCTATGAGCATAAATAAAAGCTACCCCGATTTTTACATAGACTACAACAGCATAGGAGGAAAGGCAAATGTCCTCGACTTACGGTGAAAAAATAAAAATTTCTGTTTTCGGCGAGAGCCACGGCAACGGCATAGGAGTTGTAATTGACGGACTTCCTGCCGGAGTTAAAATTGATATGGACAGGGTGCTTGTGCAGATGTCACGCAGAGCGCCGGGCAATGACAAAACCGCAACACCACGCAAGGAAAGCGATATTCCGAAGGTGCTTTCGGGTATGCTCGGTGATACACTTACAGGTGCGCCCCTGTGCGCAGTTATTGAAAACACAAACACAAAAAGCGGCGACTACGGCAATCTTCTCAACTGCCCCCGTCCCGGTCACAGCGACTACACCGCTTTTGTAAAATATAACGCAAGCAACGATATTCGTGGCGGCGGCCATTTTTCGGGCAGAATAACTGCTCCGATAGTATTTGCAGGCGCAATCTGCCGTCAGATACTTGAGAAAAAGGGAATAAAAATTGCCGCCCATATTGCAAGCATAGGCAATATAAGCGACGAGTGCTTTAACCCCGTTTTTATTGACGACAGCCTTATTGAAAAGCTGAACAACAGCAGATTTGCGCTTATCGACGATACCGCAGAGGATAAAATGCGCGCCGAGGTTGAGAGTGCAAGACTTTCTCAGGACAGCATAGGCGGCACTGTTGAATGTGCGGTAAGCGGCATTGAGGCAGGCTTTGGCGAGCCGATGTTTGACGGCGTTGAGGGTGTAATTGCAAAGGCTGTATTCGGTGTGCCTGCCGTAAAGGGCATAGAATTCGGCAAGGGCTTTGAGCTTGCAAAAATGCGTGGCTCGCAGTCAAACGATCCTTTTGAGTACAAGGACGGCAAGGTTGTAACCAAAACTAACAACTGTGGCGGTATTCTGGGCGGTATTACAAACGGTATGCCCGTCATATTCAAGGCGGCAGTAAAGCCGACCGCATCTATTTCCATTGAGCAGGATACGGTTGATTTGCAGAAAAAAGAAAACGCAAGGCTTGTTGTAAAGGGCAGACACGACCCCTGTATTGTACCGAGAGCAGTGCCTGTTATTGAGGCGGTTACAGCCGTTGCGATTATAAATCTTTTATAATAAGGATGAATACTATGAGAAACCTTTCTGAAATCAGAACTGAAATAGACAGCATAGACAAGCAGATAATTGAGCTTTTCAAAAAGAGAATGGACTGTGCCAAGGAAGTGGGCAACTATAAAAAGGCAAACAATATTCCCGTGCTCAATCAGGCGAGGGAGAACGAAATTCTCGACTCAATCGAGGAGCGTGGCGGTGAATACGGTTCATATGCCAGATTGCTCTATTCAAATATTATGGAGCTTTCAAGAGCCTTACAGCACAATATTGTAGGCAGCGGAGCTGAAATCAAGGAAATAATCCGCAATGTTGAAGCCGAGATACCGAAAACCGATGTTAAGGTCGGCTATCAGGGAATTAAGGGCGCAAACGGTCACGAGGCTACCATCAGACTTTTCCCCGACGCCGAGGCTGTTTGTTTTAAATCCTTCGGCGATGTTTTTGACGCTGTTGACAGGGGCGAAATAACATTCGGAGTACTTCCCGTTGAAAACTCAAACGCCGGCTCTGTGTCGGCAGTTTACGATTTGATTTTAAAGCACCGCTTTTACATAGTAGGTGCGCTTGACTTGCCCATTGACTACTGTCTTGGCGGTCTTAAGCAGGCTGAATTTGCCGATATTGAAAAGGTGTGGTCGCACCCTCAGTCGCTTTCTCAGTGTGCCGACTACATTTCTAAAAATAATTTTGACTCCACTCCCTGCTCAAACACAGCCGTTGCCGCCCGTGATGTTGCAAAGGAAAAGCGGCTGAATGTAGCGGCTATCTGCTCATACAAGGCGGCGGAGGAATACGGCTTAAAGATACTCGACAATCATTTGCAGGACAACGATAAAAACACAACAAGATTTATCGTTATTTCAAAAAAGCTGTTCATCACACCCGACGCAAACAAAATCAGCCTTTGCTTTTCTCTGCCCCATGTCACAGGCTCGCTTTACGGCTTGCTTTGCAGGTTTAATTCCCTCGGTCTTAACCTTACTAAGATAGAATCCCGCCCACGCCCGAGCAGCGACGAGGGCTTTGAGTACCTGTTCTACCTTGATTTTTCGGGCAATGTCAGCAGTAAGGAGGTCACCGACCTTATCGCACAGCTGAGCGCAGAAATGCCCGAGTTCAGCTTTCTGGGCAACTACTGCGAGTATTCAAAATAAGTGCAACTGTGCATATTATTTAAAAAATATTAACATTTAATTCGATTTGAGTATTGCATTGCATAAATTTTATGATATAATATTCTTATTAAAGTAAACATCACTTTAATAAGAATATTTTATTCTGAATAATTATATGCAAAAATTCAAACATAATAATGAGGTGTTTAGTATGAATGACAATAAAAAATTAATATGTGCAGCCGCCGGCGCTATCGGCGCATTAGTTGCAGTATCAGCAACGGTATTTGCCGTTAAGCAGCATAAGAAGAAGAAAAACGCAATGCTCCTTGAAGAGCTTGATTGCTGTCTTGATGACGATATTGCAGAGCTTGCAAGCGAAACCGAAGAACCGGCTTATGACTGTGAAGCTGAGGAAGAGCCGGATGCAGAAGAAGACGCTCAGGCTGAGCCTGAAGAAGAAAAAGCAGATGAGCCTGCACCTGAGGAAAAAGAAGAAAAAGAAGCCGAAGAGGCTAAAAAAAACGAAGAATAATTTTCCGAGCGCCTTGCCATGCAGGGCGTTTATTTTTATTTTTGGAAAAGTTTGCAATAGGCTGTAAACTGTAATTTATTTATATTGAAAACAACAAAGCAATCCTTTAAAAAATTATGATATAGGACAAAACTTTCGCTCAAGGGAACCCCTGATGTGGGTTCCCTACGGTAAAACAGTCCACCGGACT
>JBJEOV010000092.1:0-7264 GCA_051880895.1 Ruminococcus sp.
AAACCCGCAAGCCTTTAAAAAGGCTTGACCTAAACTTTTACCCCGAGCAGATAGTTCGCTATAATATTTACTTTTGTTGCCCGACCGAAAGTTTTGTTTATTAGCTAAATTATAGTTTTTCTCTCAATACTTTCCGATAATCAGAAAAATTTTGCTATTTCGTCAATATCCTTGCGCTTAGGCATTGCAGGAGATAAGCTGCTGTAGCCAACGCCGATTACGCTTACAACAGCCTCAGTTTCGGGAATACCAAGAATTTCCTTTATTTTTTCGTTATCTCTTATGCCCATTACAAGGGTAGAAAGTCCTTGCTCGGTTGCCTTAAGCAAAAGATTCATACTCTGCAAGCCGCAGTCATAAAAGCCCCAGCCGTTGCCAAGCTCATTTGTGGGCGTACCGTCTTTTTCAAAGCCTGAGCAGTTAAGAACGATAGCCGTAACTATCAGAGCAGGTGCGTCAGCCATATTTTTCTGATTATATGCAGATAAGGCGGATTTCACCTCTGCAAGCTTTTCCTCACCCGTTACAACATAGTAGCGTGTTACCTGAGAATTTTTCCAGGACGGTGCAAGCTGAGCGGTGCTTATCATTACTCTGAGCTTTTCCTCTTCAACAGGCTTATTTATGTATTCTCTCACACTTCTGCGAGTTTCCATTGCTTTTGCTAAATCCATTACAATTCCTCCGTTTAGGTTTTATATGGTAATATTATCACAATCCAAAAATATTTTCAAGAAAATTGTCCTGATTACTGCAATTTCTTCGTATTTTTATATTGTATATGAAAGCATAACTTTATAGTTTTCAGTAATACAATTATAAAGAGCTTTCAATAATAAACGAAAGGACGATTTTATGGCAAAAATAAGCTGTGTTGACATCTCGGAGTTTCAACAGGGCATTGATTTCAGAAAATTAAAAAACAGCGGAATAACTGCGGTGATTATAAGAGCAGGCTACGGCAGAGAAGTAAGTCAGAAGGACGGTATGTTTGAAAGTCATTACCGCAATGCTAAATCCGCAGGTATGAAAATCGGCGTTTACTGGTACAGCTACGCCGACAGTGCAGGCGACGCCGAAAAAGAAGCAAAAGCCTGTCTTGCGTGTATAGGCGGCAAGGCTCTTGATATGCCGGTTTATTATGATATGGAGGATTCGTCGCAAATCAGGCTTGGAAAATCAAAATTGACGGAAATTGCCGAGCGTTTCTGCGAGGTGATTAAAAAGAATAATTACAGGGCAGGTGTTTATGCAAATCTTAATTGGTTCAGCAATTACCTTGACTACAACAGATTAAAAAATAAATACAGCATTTGGCTTGCGCAGTATAATTCTGTGAACGAATTAAGCTGTGACATATGGCAGAACAGCTCAACAGGCAGAATTAACGGCTACAACGGAAATATTGACACAAATGTTATTTTCAATAACAGCGTTTTTGAAACCTCAGGTGAAAAAAATGAAAGCACCGGTGCAGAAAAGCCCGATATTTTCTACAAGGTGCGCTGTAACGGAGTATGGCTGCCCGAGGTGAAAAATCTTGAGGACTACGCAGGAATTAAGGGCAAGGCTGTGACTGACATTGCAATCCGTGTGAGCGAGGGCAGTATATGGTATCAGGTGCATACCGCAAGCGGCTGGCTGCCCACAGTAGGCGGATATGACACAGACGATTACGAAAACGGCTATGCAGGTAACGGCAGTAAAATTGATGCGGTGAAAATTTATTATAACACGCCAAAAAGCCTTGCAGATAAAATCGGCAGGTATCTTGTTGCAAAATATAAGGTATCTCCGATTAACGGGGATTACTATGACTGGCAATATGATGATCAGACCACAGGCGGTCAGGACGGATATGCGGGACTTTTCGGAAATAATATAGACAGAATCTGCATTGCCTTAGAATAAATAAATTAATCTTGCACTTTTCACAACAACTACAAAATAAATTGTTTTTTGAGGGCATAATATTTGCCCTCTTTGCTTTTTCGGATTTGTCAACTGTAATAATAACCAAAAATAATAAATTTATTTTGTGCGAATAATTCCTGTTTTAGTATTGATAATAACAAGATGTTGTGATATAATATATTTACTCTACAAGATATATGCTTTTAAAGAATTAAAATGACAGGGGGTAATCTGAATGAACAATACTTCATCACTTAATTTACAGATTATACAAATGTAAAAGAAAGAGCAGAAGCTGTGTTTTCAAAACTCGGAATACCTATGTCAACCGCAATAGATATGTTTTTGAAGCAGGTAACTATTACGGGCGAAATGCCGTTTTCCGTTGCAGCTCCAAAAGCACCAAAAAGCGTTAATGCAGACTTAATGACCGCAAAGGAGCTTAACTCTAAGCTTGAAAAAGGCTTACAGGACGCATATTGCGGTAATACAAAAAATGCATCCTGCGCTTTTGAGCAATTCAGAAAAAGCTGATATGAAAGAGTACAATGTCAGAATTACCGAGTCTGCACTTGAGGATATGGAGCAGATTTATTTTTATATTGAAAATGTTTTGCTTTCACCGGAAAACGCTAAAGGTCAATATGACAGAATAGCTGATAAAATATTAAAGCTAAGCATTTTTCCTAAAAAATATCAGGTTGTAGAAATTGAGCCTTTTCATTCTAAAGGATTAAGACGAATGCCTGTTGACAATTACTCGGTGTTTTAGGAAACACTGAGTAAATCGTTTGTGCATATTGCGCCGTCAGATTTTTAGTCAGGTTGCACAAACAAACCGCAGTAATGCTGACGCATTACGAGGATTTTTTGGGCAAGCTGGCGGAAAATATGCAAGCAAGATGTGCAAACAGCTTTTAAGCGTGATTTATTCAGTGGTTCCTCAACATTATAGACAACGAAGAGGTAATTGTAACCAATGTTATTTACAGTTCCTCGGATTTTATTGTTAGATTAAAGAATGATTTTTAATTTTGAAAGGGAAGGATTTATTATGACGGTAAATGTAAAGGGCGGTACGCTCAGCAAAAAGGAAATTGACGCATACACAACACAGCTCGTTGAGGCTAATCCTGATAAATATATCAAGAATGTTGAACTCACGGTTGACGGTGATTATGTAGATGTTAAATACGATTACGATTCTGTTCCGTTTGAGAGAATACGCAGAATTACAGGCTACCTCGTAGGCACAGTTGACCGCTTTAACAACGCAAAGCGTGCAGAGGTTGAGGACAGAGTTAAGCACGATGTACCTTGTACAGAATGTTGCTCTGTAGATGAAATCGCATAATTTTTTTGTCTGATTATCCGATTTTTAAAACTGACCGTTGTTTTCTGTTGACTTTTGTCGATACGGCGGTATATAATTGAAGTAATAAGTTAATATTTATCTTATCAAGAGTGACTGAGGGAACAGGCCCTGTGAAGTCCGGCAACCTGCATCTGCAAGGTGCTAAATCCTGCGGTATTTACCGAAAGATGAGTTTCTTTAGCACCTTTCGGCTGAAAGGTGCTTATTTTTTGCAAAGGAGTTTTTTAAATGGCTAAACATTTCTTTACCTCTGAGTCTGTAACAGAGGGACATCCCGACAAGGTTTGCGACCAGATTTCAGACGCTGTTCTTGACGCTATTCTTGAACAGGATAAAAACGCTCATGTTGCCTGCGAGGTAACTGCTACAACGGGCGTTGTGCATGTAATGGGCGAAATTTCTACAGACTGCTATGTTGACATTGCAGGAATTGCGAGGGAGGTTATAAACGACATCGGCTATGACAATCAGGAGTGCGGCTTTAACGGCAACACCTGCGCTGTGCTTACTTCTATTGACCAGCAAAGCCCTGACATTGCGATGGGTGTAAACGAAAGCTACGAGCTTAAGGACGGCGAAACCGATATAAACAATCAGATTGGCGCAGGCGACCAGGGTATGATGTTCGGCTATGCCTGCAACGAAACAAAGGAGCTTATGCCGCTTGCAATCTCACTTGCTCACAAGCTTGCAAAGCAGCTTACGGCAGTCAGAAAGAACGGCACTCTCTCCTACCTCCGTCCCGACGGCAAAACTCAGGTTACGATTGAGTATGAGGGCGACACTCCGGTAAGAGTGGACACAGTTGTTGTATCTACTCAGCACGACGAAAAGGTAACTCTTGAGCAGATAAGAAAGGATATGGTTGAATATGTTGTAAAGCCAATCATTCCTGCTGAGCTTCTTGACGAGAACACTAAGTATTTCATCAATCCGACAGGCAGATTTGTAATCGGAGGCCCTGTAGGCGACTCAGGTCTTACGGGCAGAAAGATTATTGTTGACACCTACGGCGGATTTTCCCGTCACGGCGGCGGTGCGTTCAGCGGCAAGGACCCGACAAAGGTTGACAGAAGCGCCGCTTACTACGCAAGATACATTGCAAAGAATATTGTTGCGGCAGGACTTGCCGACAAGTGCGAGGTGCAGCTTGCATACGCAATCGGCGTGGCTAAGCCGGTTTCAATAATGGTTGACGCTTTCGGTTCATCAAGCTATACAAACGAACAGCTTTCAGAGGCTGTAGAAAAGGTATTTGACTGCCGTCCGAACTCCATTATCAAGCAGTTAAACCTTAAAGACACAAAGTATCGTCCGCTTGCTGCCTACGGTCATATGGGCAGAGAGGAGCTTTCTGTTGCCTGGGAAAAGACAGACAAGGCACAGGAGCTTGTAAAGGCAATCAGCGAGTAAATCAGCGAGTAATATTTTTATTAAAGCCTTCCGAACGGAGGGCTTTTTTACTTGTAATAATATGAAATTTATGTGAATTATCTTGCAATCAGATTATATAAATGTTAAAATTTGGTATCACATATGCGAGGTGGGTTATGAATAATCTTGTGAACTACATAAAATGGCGTGGCGATTTAAGCTTTTCGGTATCTGAGCTTAATGAGGTTGACGCACTTATTTTTTCTGAGCTTGTTTATCTTGATTTTTCAGGCTACACAGAAAAGTCCCCTCTTCCCATTTCCGAAATAAATAAAAGCTATTTTCAGGATAAGCGTGATGTTATATTCAAGGATAACTACATTATCAAGGATTTTTTCAATACTGTGGGCAAGGAAATTACAAGGCTTTTAAAAGCTACGGGTAAATGCGAAAGATTTCGGAATATACTTGTGTCGGACTTTGAAGCCTTCGACTGCGAGGATACGCCTATGCAGTTTGGTGCGTGTACCTTTCATTTTGATACAGACAAGATTTTTGTTGCTTTTCGTGGCACGGACAATTCTCTCAACGGTTGGAAGGAGGACTGTCTGATTGCTGTAAGCGAGAGTATTCCCTCTCAGGATAAATCGGTGGAATACTTAGACAGAATTGCAAAAAAATATCCGCATAACACAATTTATCTCGGCGGTCACTCAAAGGGCGGAAATCTCGCCATTTATTCATCTGCAAAAGCCAAATCCGATATAAAAAGCAGAATTGCAAGGATATATAACAATGACGGCCCCGGATTTTTAAAAAGCTTTATCGAAAGCACGGAATATAAAGAAATATCACATAAAATAATAAAATATGTTCCGCAATCGTCATTTATCGGTATGCTGCTTGAGTGCGACGAGGACTACATAATTGTGAAAAGTGAAAGTCATTCATTCTGGCAGCACAATCCTTTCAGCTGGAGGGTTGCAGGAAAAAGCTTTATTCACCTTGACGAGGACACCAAAAGCATCCGCTTTGCCGAAAAAAATATGAAAGAATGGCTTGAAGGTATGACAACCGAGGAGAAAACTCAGATAATAAACTCTGTTTTTAAGATTATGGCTGAGGGCGGAAAGATTACCTTTGACGACATAAGAAGGGCAGGAATAAAAAATATTCCGACAATGATTAAAGCCTTTAATCAGATAGACAACAAATCAAAGAAATCACTTGTGAACGGAATAACACTGCTTGCAAGGCTTTCCATTAAGAACGGCTATGATATAAATAAGCCCGAGCTGAAGAAAAAAAGCGATAACAACAGCACTGCATAAAGGCAATAATTCTATTTTGGAATAATAATACGGTGCTGAACAAATTAATTTAATTGTTTATAAATTAAAGGTCAAATTTAGTCAAATTTCTCTTGACATTTTCAGAAAATGGTATAAAATATAATTAGCACTCGGGGATATAGAGTGCTAACAGAAAATTACATATACTTTATAGGAGGATTTATATTATGAGTATTAAACCATTACTTGACAGAGTTGTATTGCAGGTTGAAGAAGCCGAAGAAAAAACAAAGAGCGGCATTATTCTTTCGTCAGCGGCTCAGGAAAAGCCTCAGTTTGCAAGAGTAGTTGCAGTCGGCCCCGGCGGTGTTGTTGACGGCAACGAGGTAAAGATGTATGTTAATGTAGGCGACAAGGTAATCGCAAGCAAGTATGCAGGCACTGAGGTTAAGATTGACGGCGAGGAATACACAATCGTTCGTCAGTCCGATATTCTCGCTACAGTTGAATAATCTTAGTTTTGATATATAATTTGGAGGTAATTTATTATGGCTAAACAGATTGCTTATGGTGAAGAAGCAAGAAAATCTCTTATGAGAGGTATTGACCAGCTTGCTGATACAGTTAAAATCACACTCGGTCCTAAGGGCAGAAATGTTGTACTTGACAAGAAGTACGGCGCACCCCTTATCACAAACGACGGTGTAACAATCGCTAAGGAAATTGAGCTTGACGATCCTTTTGAAAATATGGGCGCACAGCTTGTTAAGGAAGTTTCAATCAAGACAAACGATGTTGCAGGCGACGGCACAACAACAGCTACACTTCTTGCACAGGCTCTTATCCGTGAGGGTATGAAGAATGTAACAGCAGGCGCAAACCCGATGGTACTTAAAAGAGGTATCCAGAAGGCAGTTGATAAAGCTGTAGAGGCTATTACAGCTAACTCAAAGAAGGTAAGCGGTACAGAGGATATCGCAAGAGTTGCAACAATTTCTTCTGCTGACGAATATATCGGCAACCTCATCGCTGAGGCTATGGAAAAGGTAAGCAGCGACGGTGTTATCACAGTTGAAGAGTCCAAGACAGCCGAAACATATTCAGAGGTTGTTGAGGGTATGATGTTCGACAGAGGCTACATCGCACCGTATATGGTAACAGATACAGAAAAGATGGTTGCAGAGCTTGACGACTGCCTCATCCTCATCACAGATAAAAAGATTTCAACAACACAGGAAATTCTCCCACTTCTTGAACAGATTGTTCAGTCAGGCAGAAAGCTCCTTATCATTGCCGAGGATGTTGAGGG
>JBJEOV010000093.1:0-31638 GCA_051880895.1 Ruminococcus sp.
AAGCCCCGAAACCCTTGATTTTCCTAGATTCTTATTTATCCAATGACTTCATCGTGGGGAACAGCAATACATCTCTGATTGCAGGTGAGTTTGTCATAATCATTGTCATTCTGTCAATGCCAAAGCCGATGCCGCCTGTCGGGGGCATACCTATGTTAAGAGCGTTGAGGAAGTCCTCGTCAATGCTGTTTGCCTCATCGTCGCCCTGCGCCTTAAGCTCCTCCTGAGCCTCAAAACGCTCACGCTGGTCTATAGGATCGTTGAGCTCCGAGTATGCGTTTGCCATTTCCCAGCCGTTGATAAAGAACTCAAATCTCTCAACATACTCAGGATTATCCGGCTTTTTCTTTGTAAGCGGTGAAATCTCAATAGGATGATCCATTACAAAGGTCGGCTGAATGAGATGCTCCTCAACATACTCCTCAAAGAGCAGATTAAGAATATCACCCTTCTTGTGTCTGTCTTCATAGTGAATGCCGAGCTTGTCTGCAAGTGCCTTAGCCTCTTCCGTTGTATGAATTTCGTTGAAATCAATGTCAGCGTACTTCTTTACGGCGTCAACCATTGTAATTCTCTCAAACGGCTTTGAAAGGTCGATTGTATATTCGCCATAGGTGAGGATTTCGCTGCCTGTTACCTGCTTTGCAACATAACGGTAAAGGTTTTCGGTAAGATCCATCATACCGTGATAATCGGTGTATGCCTGATAAAGCTCCATAAGGGTGAACTCGGGGTTATGTCTTGTGTCAAGTCCTTCATTTCTGAAAACTCTGCCGATTTCATATACCTTCTCAAGACCGCCTACGATAAGACGCTTTAAGTAAAGCTCAAGTGAAATTCTGAGGTGCAGATCCTCGTCAAGAGCGTTGAAGTGTGTATCAAACGGTCTTGCAGCCGCACCGCCGGCATTCTGAACAAGAATAGGTGTTTCAACCTCCATAAAGCCGTGGTCGTCAAGATAACGGCGGATTGAGCTGATTACCTTTGAACGCTTTACAAATGTATCCTTTACCTCTTCGTTCATAATGAGGTCGACATAACGCTGTCTGTAACGGGTATCCGTGTTTGTAAGGCCGTGGAACTTCTCGGGAAGAATCTGAAGGCTCTTTGAAAGAAGTGTTACTGATACTGCGTGAATTGAAATCTCGCCCGTCTTTGTCTTGAACACCTCGCCGCTGACGCCCACAATATCGCCCATATCGTATTTTTTGAAGTCCTTGTAGCTGTCCTCTCCGATATTATCTCTTGCTACATACACCTGAATAGTGCCCTTTAAGTCCTGAATATGGCAGAAAGAAGCCTTACCCATAACACGCTTTGACATAATTCTGCCTGCCAGTGAAACAGTCTTGCCCTCAAGCTCGTCAAAATTATCCTTAACATCTGTGCTGTGGTGTGTAACATCGTACTTTGTTATTTCAAACGGATTTTTGCCTGCCTCCTGAAGAACTGCAAGCTTTTCACGGCGAACCTTTAAAAGCTCACCGAGATTTTCCGTATTCTGTGCCTGATTCTTCTCACTCATTTTTATATTCCTTTCAACACATCTTACTTTGAAATCTCTAAAATTTTAAGTCCCTGAACGCCGCCCGGTGTTTCAACCTCAACAACATCGCCGACGCTTCTGTTCATAAGTGCCTTGCCGATAGGAGATTCGTCGGAAATAACGCCCTCTCTCGGGTTGATGCCGTTTGAGCCTGAGCCTAAAATTTTGAAAGAAACCTGTCTGCCGTTTGAAACATATTCAACTGTTACAACCGAGGTAAGGTGAACATGCTCGTTTGAAGTGTTGCTCTCATCTATGATAACGGCGTTTTTAAGAGTAGCCTCAACTGTTGCGATACGAGCCTCAAGAATAGCCTGCTCGTTTTTAGCGTCATCGTATTCGCTGTTTTCCGAAAGGTCGCCGTATGAACGGGCAACCTTGATTTTCTCTGCAATTTCTTTTCGTTTTTCGGTTTTTAAAAATTCAAGCTCTTCCTCGTATTTTTTAACATCCTCTGCTGTGAGCATAATTTGTTTTGCTGCCATTATACATCGTCCTTTCAGTCAAAAAAATGAATAAATACAATTCTTGCATACTTTTTTATTATAATTTTTTTTAGCTCCATTGTCAAGCAAATTGCAGAATATCGGCAATATTTTCGCAAACAAAAAGGGAGGTATGCCCTCCCCTAATCAACTGATTTATTGGTTTTTTCAAATCCTGCATACAAGGATTGCACTGTCTGAGTTGTCGAAAAATTACTGCACATTGTCGGCACTATTGAGCCTAAGCTGTACTGCCTGCCGAGGGAATACAAAGCCGAACAGAAATACTCGGTTTCAAGCTCCTGCGGCTTGATTCTGTCAAAGCCGTTCGGCATTTTAAAATAGTATTTATAGTAAACCTCTCCTGTGAGCTCCGCCATTGGTCTGCCGTTTGTAAGTATCAGGGTGTTTTCGTTTGATGAAAAGGAGTTCTCAATTATGCGAGGCGCAATTATCAGCTGACAGCGTTCAAGCTCCTCCCGCCTTTTTGTCACTACCGAGCAAGCGCCCATATTTTCCATTATCCGTTCATTTTCGTCGTAATAAACATCGGGGCAATCGGTGACGACTGTAACATCTGAGGAAAAATTCATTACATACGGTAAAAAATCGCTGTCCCTGCCGTCAGGATCGTAAATTCCTATTTTAAGCTTTTCTGAAAAATCGCACATCGACAGCAGACAGATTGCAAGGTTTGTGCAAAGCCTTGCTGTAAAATCCGAATTTTCAAATCTTCTGAAGCTGCAATTATCCGGAAATTCCAGCTTTGGCGAGCAGATAACTCTGTTTCTGCTGTCACCGATAATTTTCTCCAGCTTATCAAACCTCGGCTTTCTGCCGTATGAAATATATGTAATGTGCTTGAGATAAACCCCTCTTGCCCTTCTGACCTGAACCACAGCTCTGTCACGCTTGAGTCTGTCGGCTAATCCTTTTATCCCTTTTCTTCGTTCGTGCTTTTTAACAGTCAGCGCCGTCAGCATAAAAAAATCCCTCCGCATAGCTTTTGATAAAGTATATGCAAAGGGATTGATTTTTATTATCTTATGATTGATATTCAGTCATGGGGTTATACTTTATACCATTGAGTCTTGTTTCAAAGTGAAGGTGAGGACCTGTTGAATGACCTGTAGAGCCTACAAAGCCGATAACCTGTCCCTGATATACCTTCTGACCGGTATAAACCATAGTTGTAGAAAGATGTCCGTAAACTGTCATTTTGCCGTTATCGTGTGCAATCATTACATAATTACCGTAACCGCCTCCGCAGCCGCAGGAACCGTCTTTGCCCCAGTTATGATAACAGCCGTTATAAGAATCAATTACAATACCGTCTTTAGCCGCAACAACATCAGCGCCCATAATTCCGGCGTCTGCAATGTCTATTGCACAGTGGTTATATGAGCCTCTGTCTTCATTCCATTCAGAAGTGAGATAGTAAAAGCCCGGGCAAGGCCATACAAAGCCAGACGGTGAAACCTCAAGCTCATCGTGTATTGAAGATGAACCGCTGCCGTTGCTGCTGCCGCCGTTTGCAATACTGTTCTGTTTTTCCTGTTCGGCACGCTCTGCTTCAAGCCTTGCCTTTTCAGCATAGTAATCAGCGATTGCCTTTTCTATTTCTTCACTTTCAAGCGCACCGCTTTCCAGTTCATTTGTTGCTTTATCGCTTGCTTTATAAAGACCTGCAAGCAGTTCTTTATTCTCTTCGAGAATTTTATTAAGCTCTGCCTGGTCGCTCTGAAGATTTGCCTCCTCAGCTTCAAGCGAGTCCATATCCTTTTCAAGCTCAGCTTTTTCCTTTGAAATATTCTCAAGGTCGCCCTGAATTGAATTTATAAGATTGTTATCGTATTCCGAAAGCGCCTCAACAAGCTCCATTTTATCAAGAAAATCCGAGAAACTCTTTGCCCCGAAAATAATTTCAAGGTCAGTTGCGTTGCCTGCCATATAAATATTTCTGAGTCTGGTGCGAAGTGTATTCATCTGATTTTCAATGCTCTTGTTAGCATTATCAATGTCTGCCTGCTTGTCCTGAATTTTCCCGTTAAGCTCGTTGATGCTTCTGTGGCTAAGCTCAATTTTATCATCAAGCACCTGTACTTTACTTACAAGAGCATTGACATATTCCTCCTGATCGGCAATATTCTCCTTTGTTTTCTCAAGAATCTGCTGATACCTGTCGCTTTCTGCCTGAAGCTCCTGTCTTCTGTTTTCAAGTGCGTCTATGTCGTTGGGGTCAATAGTAGTTGCCTGAGTTTCCTCGGTTGCAGCCTCTGACGAAGCCTGCTCCTCGGCAAATGCAGGATAAGCCGAAAAGACGAGAACACAAACGCTGAGAACAGCACAAAGCACCGCTTTAAATCTTTTTTTAGTTATTTGCATTAAACATACTCCTTTATTTTTACCAGCCAAGAATTTCATTGCCTTCCATCTTCAGATACTTACGCATTGAAATAAAGCTGCCAAAGGCGCCTACCAGTACGCCTGAAATAACAAAAATTCCTCCGACCTGCAAGCAAACATCCGAGAACGGAATTGTTGAAATTTTAACAAATGAATTTACCGCAGTCATTATGCCTTCATATACCACATACAGAACGCCCGTACCGATAATCGCAGAAATAAAGCCGAGCACCATACCTTCAACCACAAAAGGCAGTCGGACAAAAGCATTGGTTGCGCCGACAGACTTCATAATGCTGATTTCAAATCGTCTTGAATACATTGTTGTTCTGATTGTGTTTGCAATGATAAACAAGGAAATTACAGTAAGTGCAACAACTATTGCAAGGCTTATGTAGCTTACAAGGTCGCTTATATCAGTGAGCTTTCGTGCAAGCTCACTGCGGTTATTAATTGAATCAACACCGTCCACCTTTAAAATTGCGTCAATGGTACTGTCATACTGCGACAAATCGTCCATTGCAACTATATATGCATCCGGCAGAGGATTATTTTCGCCGTTTACATTTTCAAAAACAGCCTCAGGAAGAGAGTCCTTGAATTCGTTGATTGCGTCCTCCTTCGGGTAATACCTTACCGAAATGATATTGTCAAGCTTCTCCAGATTCTTACCGACATAAACCGCCTCAAGGTCAGATATTTCGTCCTTGAGATAAACCGTGGTTTCATTGGTTTTACCAACGGAGTCAACCTCTTTTTCTATATTTATTGAAATAAGCTCAGCCGCACCCGTAAGCACAAGACAGCTCACAAGAACGCATATTGAAGCAATACTCATAATGCGGTTGCTCCATATACTTCTGAAGCCTTCCTTTATTAAATAGCCAAAGCCACTCATATTATGTTCCTTTCTTTTTGGTTTGGAACGACACTCATATTCGTAAAAATTTCATTTATTCTTTGCTATCGGCAATGCCGGCAATAATATCGTCAATATCCTCATACTCTGCGTCATACGCAAGGGCAGCCTCGGGATTTTTAGTGTCGCTCTTTACTCTGCCGTGGTCAATCACAATAACCCTCTTGTTAAACTGCCTTACAAGGTCGTGTTCGTGAGTAACTACAAGCACAGTTGTTCCCATCTCGTTGATTTCACTCAAAAGCTGAATAATATCGTGTGACATCTCGGGGTCAACATTTCCGGTCGGCTCGTCGGCAATAATAATTTCAGGATTATTCACCAACGCTCTTGCAAGACTGACACGCTGCTGTTCACCGCCTGAAAGCTCACTCGGCTTGTTTTTCATTTTATTTTTCAGTCCTACAAGCTCAAGAATGTAGGGAACTCTTTTCTTTATTGACGCTGCGCTTGCTCCGATTGCACGCATTGCAAAGGCAACATTATCAAAAACATTCATCTTGTCAATAAGTCTGAAGTCCTGAAAAACTATGCCCATATGGCGGCGGAGATACGGAACCTTTCTGCGCCTCATTCTTGTTATATTAAGATTATTTACGATTATTTCGCCTGAAGACGGACTTTCCTCGTGCATAATCAGCTTTAAAAACGTACTTTTACCTGCTCCCGAAGCACCCACTATAAAAGCAAACTCGCCTTTATCAATATGTATAGAAACATCGTAAAGCGCATGAGTGCCGTTAGGATAGGTTTTAGATACATTGTTAAAATCTATCATAATTTTCACCTTTATTACAAAATATACATATATTCTGTATATTTTGCGTTGCATAAAACAGTATTTTGTAATATTTTGACTATTTAATTCTAAAAAGTCAAAATGGCCTGCACTTCTTAAAAACAGAGGTGCAGAGCCATTATTAAGTTTACTTAAATCAAACTCAAATCAAAACTTTGAAGGGCTTGCGTTAAGGTACTTTTTAACCATTAAGGCTACCTTGAATACGATAGCGTCCTCAAATTCACGAAGGTCAAGACCTGTAAGCTTCTTAATCTTTTCAAGTCTGTAAACAAGTGTGTTTCTGTGAACAAAAAGCTTTCTTGATGTTTCGGAAACATTGAGGTTGTTTTCAAAGAAACGCTGAATTGTAAAGAGTGTTTCCTGATCGAGGCTCTCGATTGAACCACGCTTGAAAACTTCCTTTAAGAACATTTCGCAAAGGGTTGTGGGAAGCTGGTAGATAAGACGGGCAATACCGAGATTATCGTAGCTTACGATAGTACGCTCTGTGTCAAATACCTTGGCAACCTCAAGCGCACTCTGAGCCTCCTTGAATGAACGGGCAAGGTCCTTGATGCCTGTTACCGTTGTGCCTATACCTACTACGCAGTGAGTATAGAATTCACTTGAGAGTGTGTCCGAAATAGAGCTTGCAAGCTTTTCGAGGTCACGGGTTTCGGTATCTGCCTTAATTTCCTTAACAAGTGCAATTTCATATTCGTTGATATTGATAACAAAGTCCTTTGACTTGTCGGGGAAAAGATTCTGGATAATATCGTATGCAGAAACATCTGTTTTAGAAACAATTTTAATAAGGAGGCAAACTCTTGAAACCTCACTGTTGAAGTGAAGCTCTCTTGCCTTGAGATAGATATCGCCCGGAAGAATGTTGTCGAGAATTACATTCTTGATAAAATTTGAACGGTCATATTTCTCGTCATAATACTGCTTTATGCTTGCAAAGGAAACAGAAAGCAGCTGAGCGTACTTCTGTGCATATTCGTCGGTACCCTGGACAAATACAGCATAATCGTACTTAGCGTTGCTGCCAAACGACCTGTATGTATAGCCGTTGATTACAAAAGGAGCTGTTGAGCTTAAGGTTTCGGAATTCACGCTTTCGTTTACCTCGCCAATCTTTCCAAGCTCTGAGCAGGCTATAACAACTGAAGTTTCGTCAATAACACCTATTGTTCTGTCGATTGCATCTTTCATCTGGTGTACAATACCCTGGAATAATCTGTTTGACATTTTATTTACCTCTTTTTCTAAGCAAATATTCATATAATTGTAAGCATATTATTCAGGCATATTTTTGCTTACAGGAGCCGTTGCAAAAGCAGAAAAAATCATAAAGCATCTGAAATTTTTGCAAAGCAAGACAAATAAGCAAAAATTCTTATAATAAGAGCCTAAAGAATTAATATATTTAAAATACAATATATCTCTTATATACATATTACACAAAAACGAGAAAAAAATCAACCTCTATTTTCAAATTTTTTTATTTTTTTTATAGATTTTGCATAATCGGTCAAAAGTTACAAAATTGATAACAATATTAAATATATTTAACCTTTTTATTTTAGTAATTTATCATAAAAAACTCGCAATTCAAATAGTCCTAAAAGAAAAACAATAAAAAGGCGGAGCAAAATGCTCCGCCGAAAATGCATATTAAAATCAGTTAATGATTGTACGCTCAGTTTCCTTGTCAAAGATGTGAAGCTTGTCAAGCTCAAAAGCAATCTTGATGCTGTCACCGGGATGAGCAGTTGAAGTAGGCTCAACTCTTGCTGTAATCGGAATACCGCCAACATTTACATAGAGGTAAATCTCAGCGCCCATAAGCTCGGTAACATCAACATTACAGTCAATAACACCGTTGTTGCTTGTACACTTAGCGAGGAACTCAGGCTCATCGTGAACATGCTCAGGACGAATACCGAATACAACTTCCTTGCCTACATATGCGTCAAGCACACCGCCCTTTGTCTTTTCAGAAGGAACAATAACCTGATACTTGTCGAAGCAAAGTGCATACTCTGAGCCAACCTTCTTGAGGGTAGCGTCAATGAAGTTCATCTGAGGTGAACCGATAAATCCTGCAACGAACATATTGCAAGGCTTGTCATAGAGGTGCTGAGGAGTATCTACCTGCTGAATGAAGCCGTCCTTCATAACAACAATTCTTGTACCCATTGTCATAGCCTCTGTCTGGTCATGAGTTACATAGATGAAGGTTGTGCCAAGTCTCTGATAAAGCTTTGAAATCTCTGTTCTCATCTGAGCACGGAGCTTTGCGTCAAGGTTTGAAAGCGGCTCATCAAGTAAGAATACCTTAGGATCACGAACGATAGCACGACCGAGGGCAACACGCTGTCTCTGACCGCCTGAAAGAGCCTTTGGCTTTCTGTCGAGGTACTGCTCAATACCGAGAATACGAGCTGCCTCCTCAACTCTTCTCTTAATCTCATCCTTAGGGGTTTTGCGGAGCTTAAGACCGAATGCCATATTATCATATACAGTCATATGAGGATAAAGAGCATAGTTCTGGAATACCATTGCGATATCTCTGTCCTTAGGAGCAACATCGTTTGCGAGCATATCGCCGATGTAAAGCTCACCCTTTGAGATGTCCTCAAGACCTGCGATCATACGAAGAGTTGTTGACTTTCCGCAGCCGGAAGGACCAACGAGAATGATAAATTCCTTGTCTGCAATTTCAAGGTTAAAGTCTGTTACAGCTGTAACGCCGCCGTCATAGATTTTGTAGATGTGTCTTAAAGATACATTTGCCATTTTTATAAACCTCCAATAATCCGATGAAGCAAAAATCCGAAAATCTATATAAAATATAAGAAAATACTGTTTTGCTTTATTACAACTAATAATATATCACTTTTTCGCTTTTTTTACTATACCGATTTTGACTAAAATTCCGGTTGTTATTTTATTTAATTCAGCGACCGAATAAAAAAAGCACTTCTATTTTAGTACATATTGCCCATAAAGATTGACAACTTGTCTAATTCCGATAACATTTTACAACTTCCTATAGGCAAATTGCTATCTAAATACAAATTTCCTATTGATATTCGTTTAAGGTGCACAACATTTTTTCCACATACAGCAAACATTTTCTTAACCTGATGGAATTTACCCTCGCAAATTGTAACTACAGCCGTAGTTTTATCGGGATTTGTGCTGTCAATTTCAAGCCTTGCCGGCATACAGACTGTACCGTCGGCAAAGGTAATGCCTTTTTCAAAGGCTTTTATCATATCATCGGTTATTTCGCCGTCAAGCTCGGCTATATACTTTTTATCAATATGCTTTTTCGGCGACAGCATATTGTGAGCAAATTCGCCGTCGTTGGTTATAATCAGAAGTCCCTCGGTATCCTTATCAAGTCTGCCGGCAGGAAATAATCCCGGCCGTTTTAAGTCCTTGGGCAAAAGGTCAATAACCGTCTGCGCCTTCTTATCGTTGCTGGCAGAAAGCACGCCTGCCGGCTTGTTCATCATTATATATACATATTTACTGTACAAAAGAGGTTGTCCGCTTACGGTAATTTCATCAGTCACAGCGTCAACCTTGTGCTGTGACTGTCTGATACATTCTCCGTTTACGCAGACTGCGCCGTCCTTTATGAGCCTTTGCACCTCTTTGCGGCTGCCGATATTCTGCGAAACCAGAATTTTATCAAGTCTGTCCATTTTGCCTTCCTTTCTGCCTAAAGCAACGGCAGATAATCTTCTCCGAATACACCGCTTGCCATGTGACCTCCGATAATGCGATTCTTAAAAACAAGAATAACCGCCTTTTTACCGTCATCCGTGCCGTATGTATAGCGTTTTGCGGTTTTCCCTGCGTACCTGCTCAGATTGAGTCCGCATTTTTTCTGTAATTCATTGTAGCTTTCGTAAACGCTGTTGAATTGCTGCGGAATAGTTACCTCGTCAACAGCTTCATCGGTTACCTTAATTCCCAGTTTTTCAAAAAAGCTGATTCTGTCGTTTTTATTTGTCGCTTTCAGAGAATAGCTTTTTGAATTTACCTCTGCATAATCGTCCACGGGCGTTAAGTCGGTGTTTACAAAAATTATTATTGCTGTTACCACAAGTAAAACTGCGGTCAACAGAATTACAAGCCGTTTTCTTTTTATCCTAAAAACAAACATCTCAAAACCTCCATATACATCTATATGTATATGAAAGCTTTGAGCTTAAGTTGCATTAAATCAAGCTGTAAATTTCAGAGGGTGCGTCGGCAAATACCCTGCCGCCCTCGTTTTTCATCTGTTCAGTATCTCCGTAGCCGTAGGTCACGCCGACAAAGTCAATGCCCGTCTGCGCAGCACCTATTGCGTCAAAGCAAGTGTCGCCGATAATCACGGCGTTTTCCCTGTCTTTTCCAAGACTTGTTCCGAGCGATTCAAGAGCGTACGGAATCAAATCCTTTTTATCCTTTCTGCTGCCGTCAAGCGTTGAGCCGCATACTGCGTCGAAATATTGTGAAAGACCGAGAATTTCGATAATCTCCCTTGCAAAAAGCTCATATTTTGAAGAGCAGACGGCAATTTTTCTGCCATCCGCCTTAAGCCTTTCAAGCAGCTCCTTGATTCCGTCATAGGCAGTGTTCACATACTTACCCTTTGTGTTGTAAATCTCCCTGTAAATCTCAACGCCTGCGGCACTTTCCTCCTTGGTAAAGTGGCAGATATTGAGGAAGGTATCAATAAGCGGAGGACCGATATACAGCGTATAGTTGCTCAGGTCGGGCACAGGCTTGCCCATTTGCTTAATCGTACTTTCAAGCGAAAATCTTATGCCCTCGGCGCTTTTGCTGATAGTGCCGTCGAGGTCAAAAAGAATATAATCGTGCTTAACCATTGAATTTTTCATCCGCCTTTTTCTGGAATTTTTCCGCCTTAACGCTCACTCTTGTATGAGTACCGCTTGCAATAATTCCTTTTGCGTCACTTGCAGTTACTTCAAATTTAAAAAATCTTCCGTCATTCTCCTTTAACACGGCGGTAGCGGAAATCTCTGCTCCGAGCGGAGTGGGGCTTGTATGCTCTATAGAAATGGCTGTGCCTACAGTTGTAAGCTCGTCGTCATTCAGAATTTCCTCACACAGTTCAAAAGCAACATTTTCCATAAGAGCAACCACCGCCGGAGTGGCAAGCACCATAAGTCCGCCGCTGCCCATTGCAACGGCAAGCTGTTCTTCTTCTACTTTTATTGATTTGGTAAGAGTTTTTTCAGTCATAATCTTTGCCCTTCCTGTTATTCTCTGAGATTACTATATTTTACTTATATACTAATAATACAACACATACAGGAAATAGGCAAGTAATAATTCTGTTATTTTTTACTTTTGCGGCGAGCACTGACAGCAAAGGCTATGATAGAAACAAGCATTACGCCCAACAAAGCAATCGCAGTATAATCTTCATTACCTGTTTTAAGCGTTGAGTCCGAAGCCGCCGTACTGCCTGCTTTGGCAGAGCCTGAATCCGTATTATTCTTTGAAGTATCCTGATTTGTTGAAGTCTTATTTCCGTCGGTTGTATTCTGATTAGCCGAGCTGTTGCCACCGGTGCTGCCTGTTTCCTCAATGTTTTCAGATGTACCTGCAACAATCCTTATGTTTGGTGACATTCTTTCGGTTGTCACTCCTGCTCCGTCCTTTTTCATTATATTTACTTTTTCTATGACTGCCTGGGAAGAGGAAGTGTTTTTCGGGCACTTAAAATTCAGAGTAACGGTTATGCTCTTCGGCATTTTGTTGGTGCTTTCAAAAAAGCTTGTCCAGTAAATACCGTCAGCGTCCTTAGTTGAGGCAGTCATACTTCCTGCGGTTGATGATGAGCTTTCGAGTGAAATATTATCGCTGCAGCTTATGCCAAGCTCAGCTCCCGCAAAATTTTCAGGGTTGTTTATATACACTTCAACTTTAAAGCTCTCATCATTATTATTCAGTTTTACGGCTCTTCTGTCCGTATCAATTCCAATTCCCGCCGCACAAGCCTGCACAACAGAAAACAATGCGACAACCACTGCCGCTGCAAAGCATATTATTTTTTTCAATGTGCTCATTCCTTATGTAATAATCTGTATAAGGGGAGCAGTATGTTCCGCCCCCCTCTTTTGTTGTTTTATATTGATATAAACTTTAAGCAATTATAACCTTAAGCAATGTAGCTTGCAATTATAATCAGGTCTGCTGTATCTACAACTCCGCTGCGGTCAATATCATATACTGCATTTTCGGTTCTGTAATTCTTGATAGCCAGTGAAAGGTCCTTAAGAGTTACCTCGCCGTCATTGTTGACATCGGAAAGCTCACGGTAAGAGATAACCTCAATGTCTTTTGCACCGTCGGCTACAGTAAGCAGGCCTTCAAATATATCGCTTGTAACCGACACTGTTGTGTTGAGGCTGTCAAGTGAAAGATTTGTAATTCCTGTTTTTGCATCTTCCTTAACCTTAAGAACAACCTGCATTACATCTGCTGCGCCGTTCACAGGGGTCTGTGTGCCGATAATCATTCTTGCAGTTCCGTCTTTGCTTTTGTCTGAGCTTATAACAGTATCCTCGGTAAGTGCCTTAACCTCTTCAACCTCGAATACATCTGAGTCATAAGAGAGCTTTGCGTCGAATGCGTTTGCACCGAAAACATTTGTTACCGAAACTGTGCAGGTAACTGTTTTGTTATCGTTCTCAACTACAACTGTGTTTTTGTCAACTGAAAGGTTTGCTTCACCTGCAATGTCTGACTTAACGCCGAAGGGCTGTGTAAAGCTTATGCCCTCGTTGCCCTTAAGCTGAGCACGAACATAGCTGTTGATTTTTCCCTCATAATCGTTAAGGTCGATTGTGTTGCCTGTTGCAATGATTTCGCCGTCTGCAATCCACTCAACAGTGTTGTAATAGTTGCCTTCGATTGTGATTGTATCCTCTGCGTCATCAACTGAGATATTTGTGATAACAGGAGGCTGATATGAATTTATCTCATCAATATTTGTATTTGTGTAGCCCTCACGCTTAGCAACCTTTGCGCTTGCATAGAAAGCACCGCTCTCCATAGCCGCCCTTACATTTGTTGCTGTATTTTCAGGCATAAGCATCATATTGTAGCTGTGACCTGTTGCAGCGTTTGAATGTGTATCGTCGTTAGAGAAGCCCCATACGAATCTTCCCTCTTCCATTGTTTCTTCAAGAATATTATCCCAAAGAATACGGTCAGAATATGAATCGCCGTCAAGCTTGTTGATAATTTCCATACCTACGCAGGAATCGTACTTCATAAACAAATCTACATACTTCTGAATAGTTGCAGGATTGTTTGATGCGTCTTCACCTGCTGTGCCTGAGGTGTTCTTTCCGCCTGTGTATCTGCCCGGGTGATTGATGTGACAAATACCGCCAAGCTCCTGACATTTTGCGATATTGCTTTCAAGTGTTGCTCCTGCTTCATTGTTGAACGGAGTAAAGAAGGTATTGAGGTGGTCGCTCAGTGACTGTTCGTCTGAATTTTTGATTGCAACCATTCCTCTGCCGCCACGGTCTGTGCCGTTCGTAATCTCGTTGTATCTTTCGTCTGTAAGATAAGTTCTGCCTTTGCCTGTCGGGTCATCAGTGCGGTTCCAGGTTGTGTTTGTTACATTGTGGTCGGTAAGAGCAAGAACATCATATCCCTTTCTGTAATGCTCTTCAACTGTGTCAAACGGCTGTGGTGAACCGTCGCTCTCGTTTGAATGAGCGTGGAAATCAGCCTTGTACTGACCGAAGGTTTCCCAGTTTACATTTTTGTACGGGCTGTCGATTGTGAAATCAAGTGCGCCCTTTCCTGTGCTTTCCGCAGCATTTGCTACTGCGAGTGCACTTCCTGCAACAACTGCTGCGAGAAGCGCTGCTGATACTTTCTTAAACATTTCAGTATCTCTCCTTAAAATTACTCTTGAAAGTTTTACCTTTCGCCTGTAATTATAGCCGCCAAATATTATGTTTTCGCCATTACAATGTTGAAATAAGGTAATTATTTTGTAAAGCCGAGTTTTCTGTTGTATTTTGTATTTTACACATTGAGATTTTCTGTATTTTATGATATAATTACAATATTCTGTATTTTATATAATTGAAGTAATACGGCGTGAACGCCAGAACACCTTAAGGAGAAAGAAATAAAATGAAATTAGGCATTGTAGGTTTACCGAATGTTGGTAAAAGCACACTTTTTAACGCAATTACAAACGCAGGCGCACAGAGCGCAAACTATCCGTTCTGCACAATAGAGCCGAATGTCGGCGTTGTGGCAGTTCCCGACAAGCGTCTTGACAGGCTTGCAGAGATGTACGACCCAGACAAATACACACCTGCGTCAATCGAATTTGTTGACATTGCAGGTCTTGTAAAGGGTGCGTCAAAGGGCGAGGGACTCGGCAACAAATTCCTCTCTAACATCCGTGAGTGTGACGCTATCGTGCATGTTGTGCGCTGCTTTGAAAACGACGACATTATTCATGTTGAAGGCTCCATTGACCCTGCAAGAGATATTGAAACCATAAACCTTGAGCTTATTTTATCCGATGTTGAAATGCTTGAGCGCAAAATCGACAGAACTCAGAAGATGCTCAAGGGCGACAAAAAATATCAGAAGGATATTGATTTCTACAAGCGTGTGCTTGAGGCTCTTGAAAGCGGCAAGCCTGCAAGAAGTGTTGAATGTGACGAGGACGAGGCACTTTTACTCTCTGATGTTGCCCTGCTGACAACCAAGCCTGTTATTTATGCCGCAAATATGAGCGAGGACGATTTTTCAAACGGTCTTGACTCAAACGAGGGCTACAAGGCTGTGCAGAAAATTGCCGCCGAGGAAAAGGCGGGCGTTCTGCCGATTTGTGCAGAAATTGAGGCGGAAATCGTTGAGATGGACAAGGAGGAAAAGGAGCTTTTCCTCTCGGATATGGGACTTGAGCAGAGCGGTCTTGACAGACTTATAAGCGAGTGCTATTCCCTTTTAGGTCTTATCTCCTACCTCACGGCAGGCAAGCAGGAGGTAAGAGCGTGGACAATCAAAAAGGGCACAAAAGCACCTCAGGCGGCAGGTAAAATTCACACGGATTTTGAGCGTGGCTTTATCCGTGCCGAGGTAATCGCTTATGACGACCTCGTTGCCTGCGGAGGTATGTCGGCGGCTAAGGAAAAAGGTCTTGTTCGCAGTGAGGGCAAGGAATATGTGATGAAGGACGGAGATGTGGTTCTCTTCAGATTCAATGTATAATAACATAATATAATACGAGCCACCGTTCTGCGGTGGCTTTGCCATAGGTGAATTTATGGAAATGAATAATGATTACATCTGGAATTATCTGAAAAATTCCGAGCTTCCGATTGTCCTTTACGGAATGGGCGACGGTGCGGACAAGGTGCTTTCCGCCTTTGAAAAGCACAATATAAATGCAAGTGCGGTAATGGCAAGCGACGCTTTTGTGCGTGGGCAGAGCTTTCACGGCTTTACGGTAAAAAAGCTGAGCGAGATTGAGAGCGAATACTCCGATTTTATTGTCGCACTCTGCTTTGCAACCCAGCTGCCCGAGGTTATGCAGAATATCTTTGAAATTGCAAAAAAACACAAGGTAATCGTTCCAAGCGTTCCTGCGTTCGGCGATGTCCTTTTTGATGAGGAATTTGTTGTAAAAAATACCGAGAGCATAAAAAAAGCAAGGAATCTCTTTGCCGATGATTTTTCAAAAAAGGTGTTTGACAATATTCTTGAATTTTACAAAACAGGCGAGCTTTCTCTGCTTGACGGCATAACCACCAACAAGGACGAGGCTTTTTCCCTGCTGTCGCTCGGAGAAAATGAAACCTATGTTGACCTCGGCGCATACAACGGCGACACCATAGACGAATTTCTGCACTACACAAACGGTAAATACAAATTCATATGCGCACTTGAGCCTAATGCAAAGAATTTCAGTAAATTGCAGGCGCATTGCTCGGATATGAAAAATCTTGAGCTGTGGCAGCTCGGCGCATACAGTCATAACACCACTCTCTGCTTTAACAATAAAGCAGGGCGCAACAGTGCAATAGTCAGCGAAAGCAGCACAAAAACTCCCGTTGCCGCTGTTGATACAATTCTTTGCGGAAGAGCCGCAACATATGTAAAGGCTGATGTTGAGGGTGCTGACCTTGAAACAATTATGGGTATGAAAAATACGCTGAAAATGTTCAGACCAAAGCTCAACTTTTCAGCGTATCACAGATTTGAAGATATTTTCAGACTGCCGATTTTAATATCGGAGATAAATCCCGGATACAAGATATATCTGCGGCATCATCCGTATATTCCTGCGTGGGACACTAATCTTTACTGCGTCTGATTACTTGTTCGCAGAACCAAACTCGCTTAATATATCGTCAATTTCGCTTTCATCGGTTACCCTATCGGCGGAAGCGTATTTGCTGAAATCAAAATCATCGTCATCATCTGTATCATATGATGTATCAACAGCCTTTTTCAGCTCTGCCTCTGCTGCCTTTTCGCTTACAAATTCCTCGTTTCTGCGCTTTGCGGCAAGGAGTCTTTCCTCAGCCTCAGCCTCAGCCTCTGCCTCTGCCTTTTTACGCTTATCGCCAAAGGCAATGTCGCCGACAAACAAGCCGAAAATACCCGAAATAAGATATGCTACCAAAAGAATTATGTTTGTAAGCTGAAAGCCGCCGTTGTAAATAAGCATACTCGGAATAAACACAACAGGCGCAATAAGCGTGAATAAAAAGTCCATTCCGTACTTTGAGCAGTACATAGCGGCGCAGACTATTGCTGTTGCAGGGAAAATAAAGTAATATGCAACAGTTGAAAAGCCCTGCATTGACTTAGAAATAAAAATAACCGGGACAAGCATATAAACCAGAAGAATTATAATTCCGTATGGTAAATATCTTTTTACTAAACCGTTCATAAAAACCTCCGAAAAAAACAATTAATTATACTATTCTATTATAACTTAAATTCACAAAAAATCAAGGACATATGCAACATTTGTTGCCGTTAAAAAGCGGGACTCAGAAAAGTCCCGCCTTTTTGATGCTGTTTTTAAGCTTACTTGAGTCCGTCTGTAATTTCCTCTGTGTAATCAGCCTTCTGAGAAGTTACAAGCTCATTATACATAACAGCCTTATCGGTATATCCCTTAACCTCATAATAAGAAAACTTGAGAGATGTTTCGCCTGAAATTCTTGTGGAGTTGAGGTCAACATACTGTGTGCCGTCTGCATACTCAATTATATCCTTAAACCTGACAGGGAAGTAAACCGTAGTTTCGTCAAACTTATTTTTCTCCTCGTTGCTCTTTACCTTACCGCTGAAAATAACATAAAGCTGATTATTGCCATCCCAGCCCCATGTACCTTCTTTTTCAACAAGGAGGTATGTGCCCTCAAATTTCAGGTCAGACAATCCGATATATTTGCTGTTGTTTGCAAAATATGCGTTAATAACATCCTCTGTCTGCTTTTTCATTGAATTGAGTGTATCATCCTTAATTTCCGCAAGCTTTGAAATATAGCGGTCAACGCTCTTACACTCAAATTCCTTGCTTGTTGTTGTGAAAGCACAGCCGTAGTCCTGAACGAAATATTCGGGATCGTTAGTTACCGTAACGGTAATCTTATCGCCGACCTTAATGCCGCTGCTCTTGCTGAGATCATAATAAATATGGCTGTAAACAGTATCTGTATTGCCTTTTACAACCTTTGCATAGGCATTCGGTGATGTGCCGCTGAACTCAAGAGTTACGCCGTCAAACGGGTCTATCTTTTTAACCTCTTTTAGTCCCTCAACGGTAACTTCCTTTGGCTCGCCGACAAATTCAAGCTTAAACTTTGCCGCAGCCTCGTTGTCGTATTCAAAGCTTACGGTAACTGTATCGCCGTTTGTCAGCCCCTCTGTCTTGTCAATGCTGTAATGAAGTGCGTCTGTCATTTCATAATAATCAGAAATCAGACTCCAGCCGCCGTTATTGTTGTAAGCATCTTTAAATGAAGACGAGGAATTCTGAAGATCTGTGTAATATTTATCATAATCAAAATTAACAGAAGCCTCTCCGTAGGTGTCATAGCCCTTGAACTTTACAGTAACATAATCGTTGAGATTAATTTTGTTTTTGTGAGTTACAATAAGCACTGCTGCCACTGCAATAATAACAACAAGTGCGCATCCGCCGCCGATAATACCGAACAGGAGCTTTTTGTTCATCGGCTTCTTAGGCATTGCCGGCTGATTTGCAGGAGCTGTATTTGTGTTTGCCGGCTGAAAATTCTGAACAGGAAGCTCAGACTGAGGAGGCATATTGCTCTGCTGAGTCTGAACAGACTGAGCAGGATTTACCTGAGGCTGTGACTGCTTGTTCTGAGCCTGCACATTTGCACCGCAAAATATGCAGAATTTGCTGTCATCCTTAATTTCCTTGTTACAATTAGGACAAATCATTTTTATCCGCCTTTCCTTGTATAAAATAAAAAATTTCACAATTACATCACATAAAATTATACTATTTCATCTGACAAAAGTCAACAATATTCTGCCTTGTGCGCTTACAAAAAAAGAATGAGATTTCTTTAAAAATTCATTGACAATAAACACAAAATCAACTAAAATTAAAATGTATGGGTTTGATAATCCGATATTACTTTTAAAAGAAAACGGGGTGAAAAATTAATGGACGCAGACGGTAATAAAGGCGCAGTACCGGGGCGAAGTAGGAGCTTGGCAAATGACCGCATCGGCGTTCATTTGTTGCTCACTCAATCCTTTAGGAAAAACTGAACAGGTGCTCGTCTTTACTCCCTGAAATAACAAAAGGAGGAAAGATGAATGGAAACAGTTAAGGTTGGAATTACCGAAACTATCAGAGTGTTGCTCGAAGAAAAAAAGTTCAACACCCTGAGGGATATTCTTGTCACCCTCAAGCCTTACGATATTGCAACTATTTTTGAAGAGCTGCAGGACGAAAAAACTCCTCTGCTTTTCAGGATTCTGCCAAAGGAGCTTGCAGCCGAAACCTTTGTAGAAATGGACGATGAAACCCAGAAGCTCCTGATTCACGGTTTCAGCGACACCGAGCTTAAAGAGGTTGTTGACGAGCTTTTCATTGACGATGTCGTTGACATTGTTGAGGAAATGCCGGCAAATGTTGTAAAAAGAATTTTAAAGCAGGCAGACAAGGATACCAGAAAGACAATCAACGAACTGCTCAAATATCCGGAGGACAGCGCAGGCTCGATTATGACGACCGAGTTTATTGTGCTCCGTCCCGAAATGACGGCAGAGCAGTCTATTAAAAGAATCAGACGAACGGGTGTGGATAAGGAAACCATCTACATCTGCTATGTTACAGACGAAAATTCAAAGCTTATCGGCATTACGAGCGTTAAGGATTTGCTTTTATCCGATGATGATGTTATCGTGTCGGAAATAATGGAAGAGAATGTTATCAGCGTAAACACTCTTGACGACCAGGAAAAGGTTGCGCAGATGTTCTCAAACTACAACTTCCTTGCACTTCCCGTTGTGGATACCGAAAACAGACTTGTCGGTATAGTTACCATTGACGACGCTATTGATGTATTGCAGGAGGAGGCAACCGAGGATATTGAAAAAATGGCTGCCGTAATGCCCTCCGACAAGCCGTATATTAAAACAAGCGTTTTCGGAATTTACAAAAAGCGTATTCCGTGGCTGCTTATACTTATGCTTTCAGCCACATTTACAAGTGCAATTATCTCTCACTTTGAGTCGGCGCTTGCAAGCGTAATCGTGCTTTCGTCATTCATTCCGATGATTACGGGTACAGGCGGTAACGCCGGCTCGCAGGCGTCGGTATCGGTTATTCGTGCGCTCTCGCTCGGTGAAATCAAGTTTGCAAATGCTGTTAAGGTGTTGTGGAAGGAGTTCAGGGTAGCAATCCTCTGCGGAATCACCCTTGCCGCCGCAAACTTTATAAAGCTGATGATATTCGATTTAAACGGCAAGGAAAACGCCCTTTTCATCGGACTTGTAGTATCTCTCACGCTTGTGGGAACTATCATAATGGCAAAGCTCATAGGCTCGTTTCTGCCTATGGTGGCGAACAAAATCGGCGTTGACCCTGCCGTAATGGCGTCACCGCTTATCACCACAATCTGCGACGCATTATCGCTTTTAATCTACTTTGCCATCGCAACAAGCATACTTCATATTTAAAAATTTAAAAAGGTCATATCTGCGGTATTTGCAGATATGACCTTAAATTTTTTATTATGTATAATGATGTATAATTTTCAAATATTTACGAAGCTGCTTTCAGGCTTTTGATAAACTTCTTGCCGTATTTTTTGCCGGTCGAGAAGATTTTGCTGTCCTTATACCACATACAGCAAACTGCTGACACAGCAAGGGGTAAAAATCCCCACCAGATACTTTCTCTTGCCCAGAAAATCTCCGTTACGCTTGCAAGCACTACTCCGATATGAAAGAAAAGTAAGGTCATACCGAAAAACTGAGCCTTGCGTTTCATTTTGATGTCACCGTCTATAAGGTAGGAGGTGAGTGCGGTTATGGCTTGTCTGTAATTATTTGTGGAAAAAATAGTAGAGCTGCCGTAGCCTGCGTCGCCTGCAAAGGCATTCCATTGAATCGGCGTTATAAAAAACAGCGGGAGCATTGCAAGGTAGGGATTTTCAACAAAATTCATTACGCTGACAAGTACAAAGGCTGTTGCCGTAAGGAAAAGGCTGATAATTCTTGTATCTGTTTTTACAAATTTTTTCAGAAGTACATAGGCAACATTTCCGCAGCCATACACGATTGCGGCAAGAATCATATAAATCAGCAGAGGATGCTCGGATTCAAAAAGATTATGCACTATATGAATCATATTCGCAGTCTGAGATGAGGCAAGTAAATCACAATGATTTATAATTGCATACGCTCCCATAAAACCGCCGACCGAGCTTACACAAAAATGCAGCCACGCCTCTTTTTTTACATTCTTCTCCACAAGCATCGCCCTTTTACCATTTTTCGGTCATAATTATAGCACAACCGACATCAGAATTCAATTATAAAAATGCTGATAAGATTTCTACTTTTGACTTTATTTTTGTGTATCGTCAATCAACCGTCCCTTTATAACATTCGGCTTAATGAAATTATCGTAGGAATATTCCCACAATGTCTGAGAGCCCTTCGGGGTATTCTTCTGTCTGCCGAGCACCTGACTCAAGGCAATTTTCCGCTCAACCCACATTTTGCCGTCTGTTGCGTCATTGAGCATTAACGGCTGAATATTATCCATTGTATGTGCAAATTTTGCCTCGGCGGTTTCGCCCTCCTCAAATTCAAGCCAGAGGTTTTTCAGCTTTTCGCACTGGTCCTCGGGAAGAAGTCCGAAAATTCTGTCTGCCGCCCTCTGCTCTCTTTCGTGCTGAGTCTTTTTGCCCTCCTCGTCATAGCAATAGGTGTCGCCTGCGTCAATTTCTACTATATCGTGAAGCAAAAGCATTGTCACGGTTTTGAGAACATCTATTTTTTCATTGGAATATTCGCTTAAAAGTATCGTCATAAGCGCCATATGCCAGGCGTGTTCCGCATCGTTTTCCTTACGCTTTCCGCCTGTAAGCAGAGTCTGCCTTTCAATAAACTTTTCCTTGTCGATTTCCTTTATAAAGGCAAACTGTTTTTCAATTCTTTTGTCCATAAGCACCTCAGCAAACAACATTCTGCGGTGTGCCGTTTAAAAACAAGCGGATATTTTCTGCAACTATCCCCATAAGTCTTTCCCTTGTTTCAACAGGCGCCCACGCAATATGCGGAGTGATAATGCAGTTTTTCGCCTGCATTAATATGCAGTCCTCCTCCATTGGCTCAACAACAAGCGTATCAATCGCCGCACCGCCGATAACATCATTCTGCAGAGCGTTGTAAAGGTCATCTTCTACCATTATTCCGCCCCTTGCGGTATTCACAAACAATGCGCTGCTCTTCATTTTTTCAAACTGCGCCTTACCGAACATCCCCTCGGATTCGCTGTTCAGAGGGCAGTGAACTGTTACAATGTCGCTTTTTTCGAGCAATTCATCAAAGCCTGCAAGCTCCACTCCGTCAGCCTGCTTTTTTGAACGGTTATACGCAAGCACCCTCATCTCAAAAGCCTGCGCAATTCTTGCAACTGCACTTCCTATGCTGCCAAGACCTACGATACCTATTGTCTTGCCTGCAAGCTCATTGAGCGGATAAACAAAGGGAGAAAAGGTTTTGCTCCTCTTCCACTGTCCGTCGGCAACAAATTGCGCATATTCCCTCACCCTGCTGTAATGCTCTAAAATCAGCGCAAAGGTATGCTGTGCAACGGCATTAGTCGAGTACGAGCCTGCGTTGCAAACGGTAATTTTGTGCGCCTTGCAGTATTCTATGTCAATGTTATTGTAGCCTGTTGCAAAGAGTCCGATATATTTTAAATTCTTAGCAAGTCTGAGTGAACCCTCGTCAAGCCGTGTTTTGTTGCAGATAACCATATCTGCGTCTGCGATTTTTTCAGCCACCTCGTCATAGGTAAGCAGTCCGTACTGCACAACCTCGCCGAACTGTGAAAGTCTGTCGGCAGGCACAAGCTTATCAACAACGGTCTGTGCGTCTGTCAGAACTATTTTCATACTGATACCCCCAATAATAAATGCTGTTTTTATTATACACTAATTTTTATTTCTTGCAATCACTTAGCAAAAAATGTATAATAATGGCGGAGGTATTAATATGTATAAAAATATTCTGTTTGATGTTGACGGCACTCTTCTGCCGATGGATGTTCACGAATTTATTAAATATTACTTCGGCTCGCTCTGCGAAAAAATGGTGCCCGTACTTAAAATTGAACCAAAAGCTCTCACCGACTCCATTTTATACGGACTTGAGGCTATGTCAAAAAATGACGGCTCTGCGCTCAACAGCGAGGTGTTCTGGAAAGCCGCCTCAAAGGTCAGCGGAGTTGACCTTGTAAATTATGAAGATATGTTCAATGATTACTATAACAATGAATTTGCAGCCGCAAGGAAAGCAACCTCTGTTAATCCTTTTGCGAAAAAATGCGTTGAATTTGCAAAGGATAACGGCTGTAAGGTTATTGCCGCCACCAACCCGATTTTTCCGAAGGCGGCTACATATAAAAGGCTTGAATGGGCAGGACTCAATCCTGACGATTTTGAGTATATCACAATATACGACAACTGCACAAGCTGCAAGCCTAATCTTCTGTATTTTAAGGAAATCTGCGAAAAATGCGGTATTCTGCCCGAGGAAAGTCTTATGGTCGGCAATGATGTTGACGAGGATTTATGCTCGTCGGAGCTTGGCTTTGATACCTACTTAATTACAGACTGCATAATCAACCGCAGTAACAAGGATTACTCGGCATATAAAAACGGCAGCTTTGAGGATTTCTACAATTACCTGCTCACGATAAAAGAATAAATTTCAGGAGGAAATAATATGGGATTTTTTGACTCACTTATCAAATCAACTATCCGCAAAACCGTAAACACTGCTGTTGACAGGGCTGTAGATACGGCTTTTGACAAAATCAGCGGTCAGAATACACAGCCGCAACCGTCAGCACCCGTTCAGCCAAGGGTATGTACAATTACAAAACCGAATCTTACGGGAAAAATCTACGAAACCGATTGTTTTATAGATACAGACGGCACAGAACTGACCTTTGCCTATGAATTGCCCGAAAACCTGTATGACTACAACTCGGGCGCTGTTGACATTCCTCTTGCATACTGCGTTGCACATTCAGAGGACGAGTACGAGGATAATTGCGACGAGCTTTACGGCATACTGCCGATTATTTATTTTGAGAACGGATGCAGCTTTGATAACGCTCTTAAAAGCAAAAAGAATTTAATTTGCACAAAAATTGAGGGACATCCGCTTATTGAGGAAAAATATGAATACGACAATCCTAATACCCCTAACGCACACGAGATTGCGTATAAATTCTATCTTTCTCAGGCAAACAGGGTGGAAAATATCCCCACCGTAATCGTGCTTACCTACAGCAGCAAGGCTGACAAAACTCTCCTGCCATATGCTACTCAGGCTTTCGAGCTGATTGCAAGCACACTCACAAGGAAATAATTTTGTAAGCACCACAATTAAACAAAATTTTCACTCCATAGCTATTATTATAGTTATGGAGTTTTTATTTTGCCCTTAAAACGGGCAGATAGCGAGCTGAATTTTCAGTTGAAAAGGGATGTTAAAAATGCTCAGAACCAAATTTGAAAACAATGTGCTGACAGCGTTCCTTGAGGGCGAGCTTGACCACGACTCAGCCGCAAGAATACGCACCAGACTTGACGGAATGTGCGAATCTGTCAAGCCAAAGCTGCTGAGCCTTGATTTTTCGGGAGTATCCTTTATGGATAGCTCCGGAATAGGTCTTGTGCTCGGTCGCTACCGCCAGATGAAATTACTCGGCGGCGATGTACGGGTAGTTAATATACCCGAAAATATGTACAGGCTCTTTGCTCTGTCCGGGCTTGAGGGATTGGGGGTGCTGAGATGAATTTAATAAACGAAATGAGCCTTAGCTTTCCGTCAAGGAGCAGTAACGAGGCTTTTGCCCGAAGCGCAGTTTCTGCCTTCGTAATCGGTCTTGACCCCACCGTTGCCGAGCTTTCAGACATAAAAACCGCTGTTTCAGAGGCAGTGACCAACTGCATTGTGCACGGCTACCGCAGAGAAAGCGGAACAGTTTACATAAGCGGAAAAATCTATGACAACAACAGGGTTGTCATTAAAATCCGTGACAAGGGCTGCGGAATTGCCGATGTTGAAAAGGCAATGGAGCCGCTGTTTACCACTGCTCCCGAAGAGGACAGGGCAGGACTCGGCTTTGCGGTAATGCAGAGCTTCTGCGACAAGGTAAAGGTAAAGTCCGCAGTCGGCAAGGGCACTACAGTTACGCTTGAAAAAGTAATTTCATCTGGAAGATTTCTTGCAAGAGGGCGGTAAAAGGTATGTCGGAAAGCCGTGATGATATTTTCGGGGATAAAAATTCCGTTGCCCAAAAGCATATGGGACTTGTTCACTCCTGCTGTAAGCATTTTACGGGCAGAGGTGTTGAATATGAGGAGCTTTTTTCGGCAGGCTGTCTGGGACTCGCAAAGGCGGTTGAGCGTTTTGACGAAAGCAGAGGGCTGAAATTCTCCACCTATGCCGTACCCGTTATTCTGGGAGAAATCAAACGCATTTTCCGTGACGGCGGCTCTGTTCGGGTTAGTCGCACCCTTAAAGAGCTATCCGTAAAAATTTGCAGACTAAACAACGAGTACGGACAAAAGCACGGCAGAGAAATGAGTATTACCGAGCTTTCCAACGCTTTGAATGTAAGCGAGGAAAAGGTTTGCGAGGCACTTGCGGCAAGCCGCTCCCCTCTCTCCCTCAATGCAGATTATGACGACGACGGAAATTCCCGTATAGACATACCCGTCAGCGATGTTTCGGAAGAAATCACCGAAAGGCTGAGTCTTAAGCAGGCAATCTCACAGCTTGAGGAGCATGACAGGCAAATAATACATCTCCGCTATTTTCTTAATAAAACCCAGTCGCAAACCGCTGACCTGCTTGCAATGACGCAGGTACAGGTCAGCCGCAGAGAACGCAGAATCCTTGCGGTTATCCGTGAGAAAATGAGCGTTTAGCTCTGCAAGCTGTCTTGTAAATTGTAATAAAAATCCCGACAGGTACTAAAGCTTGACGCTCTGCCCTGTCGGGATTTTATTAGGTATTTTTCTCTTATCCGAGTTAAAAATTTTTCCGGAAAATTATTCAAGATTAACTTTTGCTTTCTTTTCCTTTGAATAAATAATCTCTCCGTAGATTGCAGGTATTATTGCGCTTACAAGAATAATTATAAGCGAAATAAAGAACAGCACATTTGCAATACCTGATGCAAACAGTGAAATCACACCTAATATTACCACTGTAATTCCGCCGATAACACCGAGGTATGCCGCAAGGCGGTGAACCTTTTTCCATACTCTTTTACTGTTAAGAGTTGCACGGGTTTTAAAGCCTAAGGTGGAATTTTGCTTGATTTTCGGCATCAGGTTATTTATAAAAGCAAACATACAGCCCAGTGTAATACTGATAAGCGAGAAAAACAGATTGCCGATATTGACAGCATTTTGCAGCACCATTACCTGCATTACCCAGAAAATGACAAGTAAAAACACAAAAATTGCACCGATACATCTCTCGGCATATTTTTTGTAGGATTTATAGCTTTCGTCCTTTTCTTTTATTGCTGCATAAATTGCATATGCAATCGAAAATACTACAAGAATACACGGAACAAGCAAAAGCGCCCATTTTGAAGCGTAAGCGTCTGCATTTCCGTTCACTCCGAAATGCGAGGGCAGAACCTCGTTTGGATTAACAGCGATAAAAACAGCTGTTACTGCGGTATTGATTAACGATAAAATCAATAAAATAAACTTTTTCATACTATTTTTCCTCTCTTCCTGTCAAGTCTGAAAGCGTTCTGAGCATATCCTCAATTACGCTTGTTCTCAGCGAATAAATAACATTCTGACCGATTTTTTCCGAGTCCACAAGGTCTGCCTGCTTTAAAATACTAAGGTGATTGCTTATAGACGGCTTTGTCATATTAAATTCAGCGGCAATCTCCCCTGCGTTAAGGCTTTTATTTTTAAGCAATTCAAGAATTTTCCGCCTTGTGGGATCAGCCAGTGCTTTCCACACATCTCCCATAAAATCACTCCTGTTTGTTTATTAGTTATTTAGATAATTGTCTAACTAACTAATTGAATTATATATCAAAGCTTTACGATTGTCAATATGCTTTTAAAAAATTTTTCAAAAAAAGAGCAGTCCAAACGAACTGCTCTGAGAAAATCAAATTTTATTAATGCGGATATTTTTCAAGCAAATCACGCAGATCATACGGTGTTGCCTGATATACAAAGTAGTTAAGCCAGTTTGTAAACAGCAGGGTTGCATTACTCCTCCACACCATGGGCGGAGTGAGGGATGCATCGTCATTCGGGAAGTAATTGTACGGAATTTTCGGGTTAATTCCCTTGTTTTCGTCACGGAAATACTCGTTTGCAAGGGTGTCCCTGTCGTACTCGGCGTGTCCCATTACAAAAACCTGTCTGCCCGACTTATTGGTAACTATTGCCACCCCTGCAAGCTCTGACACTGCAAGAATTTCGAGTGCGCTGTTTCTGCGGATTTCTTCCTCGCTGATACCTGTGTATCTGGAATGAGGAATGCAGAAGGTATCGTCAAACCCACGCATAAGCGGATGATGCGGATCTAAAATTGTGTGGCTGTATATTCCGCTCAGCTTTTCGCTGAGCCTCTGCTTGTGAATACCGTAGTGATAATAAAGACCTGCCTGTGCGCCCCAGCAGATATGGAGCGTGGAATAAACATTATGCTTTGACCATTCCATAATCTCGCAAAGCTCGTCCCAGTAGTCAACATCCTCAAAATCAAGCTGTTCAACCGGTGCGCCTGTGATTATCATACCGTCAAAGGTTTCGTTTTTTATCCTGTCAAAAGTTTTGTAAAAGGTAGTCAGGTGATGAGGTGAGGTATTTTTTGATGTATGCGACGCCATCTGCAAAAGCTCGATATCAACCTGAAGCGGACTGTTGCCCAGAAGCCTTAAAAGCTGGGTTTCTGTGGTGATTTTTGTAGGCATCAGATTTAAAATAATGATTTTCAGCGGACGGATATCCTGCTTTAACGCTCTTTCATTCGGCATTACAAAAATATTTTCAGACTCAAGCACCTTGATTGCAGGCAGATTGCTCTGAACCTTAATCGGCATTTCCTCAGCACCTCCTTCTTAATTATTTCGTAAAATATTATGAATTAATACTGCTTGCCCCAGTAAACCTGATGCTTTGCAGGCTTGCCGCAGCATACGCAGACATCGCCGATATGCTCCTCAACAAACGGAATACAACGGCTCTTTACACCGCCTGTTGCGTCCTTGAGCTTGTCCTCACATTCGCTGTTGCCGCACCACATTGCCTTGATAAAGCCGGGATGATTCTTTGCTGTATCAACAAACTCATCAAAGTTAGTTGCAGTAAAGGTCTTTTCCTCAGTGTTCTTCTTTGCCCTCTCGTACATATCATTGTGGATTGTATCAAGCAGCTCTGCAATGTAATCCGAAATTCCCTCGATCGGAACAAAGTACTTTTCACGGGTATCTCTTCTTACAACAACGCACTGACCCTTTTCAATATCCTTAGGGCCTATTTCAACTCTTACAGGCACGCCCTTCATCTCGTACTCTGCAAACTTCCAGCCGGGAGCGTGGTCGCTGTCGTCAATTTTAGTTCTGAAACGCTTTGCAAGCTCGGCTTTAAGCTCATAAGCCTTGTCAAGCACACCCTCCTTATGCTGTGCAACAGGAATAACTACCACCTGAACAGGTGAAATTCTCGGAGGAAGTACAAGACCGTCATCGTCGCTGTGCACCATAATTATTGCACCTATCATTCTTGTTGAAACGCCCCACGAGGTCTGGTGAGGATAATGCTGCTTGTTGTCCCTGCCGGTAAAGGTGATGCCAAAGCTCTTTGCAAAGCCGTCGCCGAAGTAGTGCGAGGTGCCGCCCTGAAGAGCAACGCCGTTGTGCATCATCGGCTCGATTGTATAGGTTTCCTCTGCGCCTGCAAACTTCTCTTTCTCGGTCTTTTTGCCGATTACAGCAGGAATAGCAAGGGTTTCCCTGTAGAACGACTCGTAAACGTGGAGCATGCGCAGAGTTTCTTCCTTAGCCTCCTCGGCTGTTTCGTGCATTGTGTGTCCCTCCTGCCAGAGGAACTCAGAGGTTCTGAGGAACGGACGGGTTGTTTTTTCCCATCTTACCACACTGCACCACTGATTGTAGAGCTTAGGGAGATCTCTGTAGGTGTTTATAATCTTCTGATAATGCTCGCAGAAAAGAGTTTCTGATGTCGGGCGTACGCAAAGGCGCTCGCTGAGCTTTTCACTTCCGCCCACCGTTACCCACGCACATTCGGGAGCAAAGCCCTCAACATGGTCCTTTTCCTTCTGCAAAAGGCTTTCGGGAATAAACATCGGCATATATACATTTTCGTGGCCTGTTTCTTTGAATCTTCTGTCAAGGTCTGCCTGAATGTTCTCCCAGATAGCATAACCGTAAGGGCGGATAACCATACATCCCTTAACGCCCGAATAATCAACAAGCTCGGCTTTTTTTACAATATCGGTGTACCATTTAGCAAAGTCTTCATCTCTGCTTGTGATAGCTTCAACCATTTTTTTGTTGTCTGCCATTTCATTTCCTCCGTATATATAATATTCGTGTATTATAACATTTCTATTATACTATAATAAATTATTTTTGCAAGTACCGACATTATTTTTATTTATTGCAAAAAGTAAGAGGTCAGGCAGCAGCCTGACCTCCGGTTCTTTTCTTTCAATTATGAATTTGCCTCAATGTAAGATACAAGTGCACCAACAGTCTTGATGTTCTCGATTTCCTCATCAGGAACTTCAACGCCGAACTCGTCTTCAATTGACATAAGTAAATCTACTACATCAAGTGAATCTGCGCCGAGATCCTCCTGTAAATCTGTATCAGCTGTTACCTTGTCTTCTTCAACATCAAACTGCTCAGCAAGAATTGCCTTTACTTTTTCCAATACCATTGGAATTCCTCCCATAATAAAAAAATATTTAATGTATCCATTGTAATTATGGACAAAAGTACATATTTTATGCTACAATGGAGTAAGCACTCGTGTAATCGGGTAGCTCTAAGATTATATTATTGTTTATTTAATCTTTTGTCAATATCTAAATCAAAAATTTTCTATTTTAACCAAAAATTTTTTTAGGGGGTATATTTTTATGAGTACTAAAAAATATGCAGTAATAGGTCATCCTATCGGACATACAATGTCGCCTTTTATACATACAAAATTATTTGAGCTTGCAGGAGTTGACGCAGTTTACACAAAGCTTGATGTTGCTCCCGAGAGCCTCGGCTACGAATACGACCACATTTTATCCAAGCTCAGCGGATATAACATTACAATTCCTCACAAGCAGAATATTATTCAGTATCTTGATGAAATTGATGAAAAAGCGAATATGTACGGCAGCGTGAACACCGTCAGCAACAAGGATTACACCTCAAAGGGCTACACAACCGACCCCGACGGCTTTTTAAAGGCTCTTGACGCCGCAAAAATCAGTCTTGCAGGCAGGGTGGTAATTCTCGGCTGCGGAGGTGTTGCCAGAACTATGGCTTATGAGGTTGTCCTCAAGAATATACCTCTTCTCTTTGCCGTAAGAGCCGAGGATGTTGAAATTGCAAAGGCTCTCTGTGAGGAAATCAAAGGCACTGTTATCGGCTCTCAGCCGTCCTATTGCCTTATAAGCGAGCTTGAGGGCGACATTGATGTGCTTATCAACGCAACGCCTATAGGAATGTTCCCCAAGGTTGAGAATCAGCCCGTAAGCGACGAGGTTATCGCAAAATGCAAAAATGTTTTTGACGCTGTTTACAATCCGCTTGAAACTGTGCTTATCCAAAAGGCAAAGGCAAACGGCTCAACTGCCGTAGGCGGTATGTCTATGCTCGTATGGCAGGCAGTAGTTTCTCACGAAATATGGGACGGCTCGGTTTATGACCCTGCCGAGATTGAAAAGCTCTGCATAGCTGCTGCCAATGAATTAAAAAACAGATAATCGGAGGACAGCAAGGTGAATAATATAGTATTATGCGGCTTTATGGGTTGCGGAAAAACAACCGTCGGCAGAAATCTTGCCCGTAAGTCGGGAAGAAAATTCATTGATATGGACTCCTACATTGAAGAAAAAGCAGGAATGAGGGTTTCCGAAATTTTTGATAAATACGGTGAAAGCCGTTTCAGAGATATGGAGCACGACGCCTGCGTTGAGCTTGCAGGCGCAAAAGGACTTGTGATTGCCTCGGGCGGCGGTGCTTTTACCTTTCAGCGCAATATTGACGCTTTCAAGGGCAAGGATAAGATAGTGCTTTTAGATGTTCCGCTTGATGTTATAGCGCAAAGGCTGAAAAACGACACCACAAGACCGCTGCTGCAGCGTGAGGACAAGGAAGAGGCTATGCGAGAGCTTTACGAAAAGCGGCTTCCGGTTTATCTTTCAGCCGCCGACATAACGGTAAGCGGAAAGAACACACCTCTTAAAACAGCTTACGCAATACTTAGTGCTATAGAGTCGGACGAAAAGCGTTAATTTTTTATCTGACTATCCCTTTAACTAAGCTGAAATTATCTGCTTAAAATTTGCATTAAACTATAAGTTGTGGAGGTAATTATCAATGATAAATATTTACGATAATAGTGAATTTTTTGCCGCATATGCGGAAATGGGAAGAAGC